>JBELHW010000019.1:0-22549 GCA_042091225.1 Cryomorphaceae bacterium
TTAGAGATTTTAATGTCGAATTAAAGAAAAAGTTGAGTAAAAAAGCAAAGCTAACAGGCTCTTTTGTAGACATGATTTACAATAAAGATGTAGTTCAAGGGAAAGATGTAGGAAAAGATATACATGCCCGAATTGGAATTATAGAATTAAATTATAAATTAAAGCCAAAGCATTCAATACGTACAGAATTACAATACCTATCGGTTGACAAAGACAAAAAATACGATCAAGATTCTGGAGATTGGATGATGGCTTTATTAGAATATACATTTGCTCCTCATTGGTTTTTTGCAATAGTTGATCAATATAATGGAGGATATACAGACAAAGAATCTGTCGAATTTGAAGCAGTGCATTACCTCAACCTTAGTTGCGGGTATTCTAGCGGTACAAATCGTTTCGAATTAGGCTACGGTAAAAAGAGAGAAGGAATATTTTGTGTTGGAGGAGTTTGTAAAAATGTACCATCATCAAACGGATTTACTTTTAGTATAACATCAAGTTTTTAAATATGAAAAATTATATTATTTACCTTTCTTTAGTTCTGGCTACTTTTGTAGGATGCGATAAAATAGAACAAGAAGATTTCCTAATTGGAGTCGAAGGACCAAATGAAGTGGATACAACCACTTTTGTAAAAAAAATCTTAATTGAAGATTTTACTGGTCATACTTGTCAAAACTGTCCTGAAGCAGCAGAAGAAATTCATACTTTACAACTAATTAACACTTATTCTAATAAGGTTGTAGCAATTGCTGTACATGCAGGTTTTTTCTCGAATACAAACTCAACATTTACTACGGATTTTACTACACCAGAAGGAATTGAGATTCATGATTTTTTTGGGATTGAGTCTTATCCTAAAGGAATGGTCAACAGATTAGGTTATACTAATTCAACTAACCTTTTAGATTATCCACAGTGGGGAGCTGCTGTTGCTGATTTAATTAATCAAGAGCCAGAAATTGCAATAAAAATGACAGTTGAAAGTGGCAATTCCATTAAAGTAGAATCAAAATTATTACAAGAAATAGATGACGAACTGAAACTTGTTGTTGTTCTTACCGAAAACAATATAATTGACAACCAATTAGTTGAAGGGCAAGGAGTTGTGGAAAATTACGAACACAACCATGTTTTAAGAAAGTCCCTAAATGGTACTTGGGGGCAAACAGTAGAGTTAAACTCTACTAATTTTCAATCTTTTAATTTTGATTATGTAATTGATAGCTCAATGGTTGAAACAAATACTAACGCAGTTGCGTACATATACAACGAATCAACAAAAGAGGTTTTACAGGTTGAAGAAATACACTTGATAGAATAAATGAAAAACACTTTTTTAATCTTAATATTTTTAACTTTTACCAATATAACTTTTTCTCAATCGATAGAAATTGAAAGTTCTGAACCACTAATTGAAGCATATCTTTCTCCTCTGGGAGAGTCCCTCGGGCAAGGTTTAAATAGTGGATGGTACAATACCGCTAAACCGCACAAACTAGGCGGATTTGACCTAACTTTTAATTTCAATTTTGTTAAAATTCCTAACTCTTCCTTATTTTTTAATCCAAATGAAATAAGTGAAAATTTTTCTTCTGTTGATCAAGAAAGTCCTACAATTTTAGGCAAAGGAAATGGAGCAACGATTGTTTATGATTCGCAAAATGGATTTACTGACTCATTTAAAATGCCTGATCAGACAATTGAAATGAATAATATTCCGATTCCAACATTAAATTTAGGTGTTGGGATTTTTAAGGAAACTGAGTTAATGTTTAGATATATTCCTGAAACAACATTTAATAGAGAGTTTTTAGGTCAAGCTTCTTTAAGTCTTACAGGCTTAGGCTTTAAGCATAACTTAGTGCAATGGCTTCCTTTTGCGAAAAAACTCCCCATAGATTTGTCGATTCAAGCGGCCTATACAAAACTCAATACATCTTTCGAATTAAATGGTAATAATGTAACACAAATGGTAGAATTAAATACAACTGCATTTAACTACAACCTTATTTTCTCCAAAAAATTCTTGATGTTTACACCATACATTAGTTTAGGAAACAACTATTCTCTAACTAACTTTTCTAGTAATAGCACGTTTTATTTAGGTGAGGACTTGGAATCTATTGAATTAAATATCCCATACGATATAGACTTCGAAAGTTCTAGCCTTTTGAACTATGGTGCAGGTATAAGAGTGCAATTTGCAATACTTTCTTTAAACATAAGTCAGTCATTTGGAGATTATAAAACTACTTCAATTGGAGCAGGAATAAGTTTTAGATGATAAAGACAGGATTAATTTTTCTTTTTGTTTTATTGTTGACAGACCTATATAGTCAAGGATTCAAGGCAAATGCAATTATAGGAGTGAGTACCAGTCAAGTTTCCTCAGATGATTTAGGAGGATTTAATAAAGTTGGACTAAAACTAGGAGCATCAGTGTTTCATAAAATTAACGATGCTACTAGAGCAAAGTATGGAATTTATTATATTGATAAAGGAAGTAGAGACACGGAAAATTTTTTCAAAATAGATCTTTCATATATTGAGTCTGCGGTAACATTTCAAAAAAGCTCAAAAGGTATTATTTACGAAGCGGGTTTATTATTTGGAGTTTTAATAGATGGAATTACCTA
This sequence comes from Cryomorphaceae bacterium, assembly GCA_042091225.1. GTDB lineage: Bacteria > Bacteroidota > Bacteroidia > Flavobacteriales > UBA7312 > JABAYQ01. The sequence goes on from JBELHW010000019.1 coordinate 2,643, forward strand.
TAATAGAAACGACAGACAAGATCTTGTTTTAAGTGATTTTAGCAAATACGATATTGGAGCAACTATAGGAGCTGGAATAAAAATAAAACCAAAAGTTTTAATGTTTTGGGAAATTAGTAATAGCATACCCTTTTTCCCTATACAAGAACATCCTGACGGTATTAGTGTTGGGTTAAACAAAGGAAAATATAATTCCATATTTAGTATTTCTTTACGATATTTGTTGTCAAATGGAAAATAAACACAAAATAATAGTTTCAGTAAGTGGTGCAAGCGGTGCTATTTATGCTAAAGTACTTTTTGATAAGCTTAATCAGCTTGAAGATCAAATTGAAGCCGTTGGGGTTATGATGTCTGCAAACGCAAAATACGTTTGGCAAACAGAATTAGGCAATAGTGATTATAAAAAATTACCATTCGATTTTTATAGCCCACAAGATTTTGGAGCCCCTTTTGCTTCTGGATCAGCTAAATATGAAACAATGATAATTTGCCCTTGTTCTATGGGAACGCTTTCTAGAATTGCAAACGGCATATCTAACGACCTCACTACAAGAGCAGCAGACGTAATATTAAAAGAACGTCGCAAATTGATTCTAGTTGCTAGAGAAACACCTCTAAACCTGATTCAAATTAATAACATGAAAACCATAACGGAATCTGGAGGAATTATTTGCCCTGCTACTCCATCGTTTTATAGTAATCCGAAAAGCTTTGAAGAATTAGCATCGACTGTTGTAGATAGAGTCATTTCATTGGCGGGCTTAGAAAATAAAACATATCAATGGGGTGAAGATTAAACTTAAAAAAATGAATTAAATACAACCTTTTAATCCTTAAAATCATGAAAATACTCAAATTCGGAGGCACCTCTGTTGGCTCTGCTAATCGCATTAAAAAATTAGTTCCATTAGTTAAACAAAACCAATCAAAAATTGTTGTTTTATCTGCAATTTCAGGAACAACAAACCAACTCGTTTTATATTCAGAGTTAATTACTCAAAAAAAATATGAAAAAGCTCAAAAATGTTGTGAAAGTTTAAAATCGGATTATCTCGAATTAATAGACGAGTTATATCAAAATAAAAAATATAAAACTAAAGCTAAAGAAATAATTAGTCATCATTTTTCTTTTCTCAATTCGTTCAACTTCAAACCTTTAAATTTATTTAAAGAAAAAAATATTTTAGCTCAAGGCGAACTGCTGTCAACAGCTATTTTTCATTATTATTTAGAAGAATGTGAAATCGAATCTGTTCTATTATCTGCCTTAAATTTTATGCGTATAAATGAAAATGGAGAGCCAAATCTTAGCTACTTAGAAAAAATGTTATTAAACGAATTAAAACAATTTCCTGAAAAAAAGATTTTTATAACACAAGGTTTTATTTGTAGAAATGCATTTGGTGAAATTGATAATTTAAAAAGAGGTGGATCGGACTATACAGCAACACTTATTGGAGCAGCTATTGATGCAAAAGAAATTTCGAATTAGGACGTTCAATAGTTGGGCAATGTGGCATCCTTGTTTCAAAAGTACTTTATATTAAAAGTGGAATAAAGACAGAGTTTGCAATTATTGATGCAGGAATGACAGAGTTAATAAGACCCGCTCTTTACCAAGCAAGTCATAAAATAATAAACATTAGTAGTATAAAAAAAGGGACTAAAAGATACGATGTAGTTGGTCCAATTTGTGAATCTTCAGATTGTTTTGGTAAACAATTAAATTTACCAGAAACTCAAAGAGGTGATTGTATAATAATTCTTTCTTGTGGTGCTTACGGGCAAGTAATGGCCAGTCAATATAATTTACGTTCCTCCGTCCGATCTTACTATTTTAATACAATAAGCTGAAAATGTATTCGTTTTCGATATGTAACCTATTTTATTATGTTAAAATTCTGTAAAACCATCTTAAAAAAAGTTTCTTTCGACAAATCTCTATTCCGTAAAGAATTAAAAAAGTCAATTTTAATGTTACAAAAAAAAGATGTTGTAGCCTTCAAAATATGGTGTTTATCATGCTTTGGTAATCATAAAGAGATAATTATAGAAGTCTTTGAAAAAAATGCCTATTAAAAATCGAATAAATTTCCACTTTGGCTATCAGGCTTCAAGTTTAAATGTTCGTAGGCTTTTTCTGTAACTTGTCTTCCTCTTGATGTCCTCATTAAATATCCTTCTTGAATTAGAAATGGTTCGTAAACCTCCTCAATTGTTCCCCCTTGTTCGCCAACAGCAGTAGCTATAGTTGTTATTCCAACAGGCCCTCCTTTAAACTTTTCGATTATAGTAGACAGGATTCGATTATCCATTTCATCTAAACCGTTAGCATCAACATTAAGCGCGTTTAAAGCATGGTTAGTAATTGGAAGGGTAATTGCCCCATCGCCTTTAACTTGAGCAAAATCTCGAACTCTACGAAGTAAGGAGTTAGCAATTCTTGGGGTTCCTCTGCTTCTTCTTGCAATTTCATTTGCAGCGTCTTTAGAAATAGAGACATCTAAAATTGAAGAAGATCTATTAACAATATCAGTAAGAACAGCGGAATCATAATATTCTAATCTTGAATTAATTCCAAATCTTGCTCTTAATGGAGCTGTTAATAATCCTGAACGAGTAGTGGCTCCTATTAGAGTAAAAGGATTTAATTGAATCTGAACAGCTCTAGCGTTTGGGCCACTCTCAATCATTATATCAATCTTATAGTCTTCCATTGCGGAATACAAATATTCTTCTACAACAGCACTTAATCTATGAATCTCGTCAATGAATAAAATGTCACCTTCTTCCAAATTGGTTAAAAGTCCTGCAAGATCTCCAGGTTTATCTAATACAGGTCCAGAACTAATTTTAATTCCGACTTCCATTTCATTAGCGATTATATTTGAAAGGGTTGTTTTACCTAATCCCGGAGGTCCATGAAGCAAAACGTGATCCAGGGGTTCGTTTCTCATTTTAGCAGCACTAACAAAAACTTTTAAATTTTCTACAACACTTGGCTGGCCACTAAAATCACTAAAATCTTTAGGTCTTAAAGCCTTATCTATCTCTATTTCGTGATTTGATAAATTTTCTTTTTCTGGATCTAGATGCTCGTTCATTGTAAACAAAGATAAACTAAAATATAGTAATCAAAATAAGGCAATTGTCAATAAATAAAAAAGGGCTTCAATAAATGAAGCCCTCTAATGAAATAAAATTTATTTATTTTAATGTTCCTCTTCTCCATCTTTTAGAGGTGTAATCTGAGAAATAAAATCTTCTTTAGCGCCGGGCTTGCTATAGTCGTATGCCCACCTATGTACCTCAGGAATTTCTCCTGGCCAATTCCCATGAATTCTTTCGACTGGAGTTGTCCACTCGATGGTATTAGATCTCCAAGGATTTTGTGGTGCATCTTTTCCTCTAAAGATACTATAGAAGAAATTAAAAAAGAAAAATAACTGAGCTGAAGCACCTAAAATTGCAAAAATTGTTACTAACTCATTTATTTCAATTAAGCCTTCAAACATTGGAAAAGAAGTGTTTGCATAATATCTCCTAGGAACACCAGCCATTCCTATAAAGTGCATTGGATAAAATACACCGTAGGCAGAAATAAATGTCAACCAGAAATGAGCATATCCAAGATTTTTATTCATCATTTTACCATACATTTTAGGGAACCAATGATAAATCCCTGCAAACATTCCAAAGATTGCAGAAAGCCCCATTACTATATGGAAGTGAGCAACTACAAAATAAGTATCGTGAACGTTTATGTCTAATGCGCTATCTCCTAAAATAAGACCTGTAAGTCCACCAGAAATAAAAGTAGATACCAATCCTATTGAAAATAACATTGCAGTTGTAAACTGTATATTTCCTTTCCATAAAGTTGTTAGATAGTTAAATACTTTAACAGCCGATGGGATTGCAATTAAGAGGGTTGTAAATGTAAATACAGAACCTAAAAACGGATTCATACCAGTCATAAACATATGGTGTCCCCAAACAATAAAAGACAAAAATCCGATTGCTAAAATTGATCCGACCATTGCTCTATATCCAAATATCGGTTTTCTAGAGTTTGTGGAAACAATTTCCGAGGTAATTCCTAAAGCAGGAAGCAAAACAATATAAACTTCAGGGTGTCCTAAAAACCAAAACAAATGCTGAAACAATACTGGTGACCCTCCTGTTTGTGTTAGCATTTCTCCTTGAATCATTATGTCAGAAAGATAAAATGCAGTACCAAAACCTCTATCAAAAATTAACAATAAAACTGCCGAAAGTAAAACCGGAAAAGATAATACACCTAAAATTGCCGTTACTAAAAAAGCCCACATTGTAAGAGGTAACCTCGTCATAGACATTCCTTTAGTACGTAAATTTAAAATAGTTACGATATAATTTAGTCCGCCTAGCAAAGATGAAACAACAAATAACGACATACTAACTAACCACAAGGTCATTCCTAAACCTGAACCTGGCATTGCTTGTGGCAAGGCACTCAATGGAGGGTAAATTGTCCATCCTGCAGCCGCAGGTCCTGATTGTATAAATAAAGAAATAACCATTACAACAGATGAAGTAAAAAAGAACCAATATGACAACATATTTAGAAATCCTGACGCCATGTCTCTTGCTCCAATTTGAAGTGGAATTAGAAGATTAAAAAAGGTGCCACTTAATCCTCCTGTAAGGACAAAAAATACCATTATAGTACCATGAATCGTTACTAATGCCAAATACATGTTTGGGTCAAGTACGCCATCTGGAGCCCACTTTCCTAAAAACATTTCCAAAATTGGATAACCTTCTGCAGGCCATGCTAATTGCATTCGGAAAAATATAGACATCATAACGGCAATAATACCCATTACCATAGCAGTAATTAAAAACTGCTTTGCAATCATTTTATGATCTTGACTAAAAATATATTTCGTTATAAAAGTTTCTTCGTGATGGTGTTCGTGATTTGACATAATACCTTTTAATTATAAACTTTAATTATTTTGTACTTACTAAAGATTGAAACGTTTGCTGTTCGCTCAGCCAAGCGTCATATTCTTCTTGTGTTTCTACTATTACTTTTATCTGCATATTGTAGTGAGCTGATCCACAAATCTTATTACATAATAATACATAATCGAACTCAACAGGCTCCTCTCCTTTTTTTGCTCTTTCGCTGTTAACTAGTTCCATGCGTTCAATCATTTCAGGATCTTCACGCATTTCTTTAGTTGTTTTAATTGGTGTGAATGCAAACTGGGTACTCATACCGGGAACACAATTCATTTGAACATTAAAATGAGGCATATATGCAGAGTGAATAACATCTTGAGATCTAAATTTCATCAATATTTGCTGATTAATTGGCAAATGAATTTCTCTAACAATTTTATCGTCAAAGGATAAAGTATCATTAATATCTACCCCTAATGTGTTTACCCCACCAATTAAAGTATAGTGTGCATCACCAAGTTGATTATCGGCACCAGCGTATCTTGCTGTCCAATAAAATTGTTGAGCATAAACTTCTACAACTGTTGCTCCTTCAGTCTCAGGAACCATTGTCTCATTCCAAGTTTTTAAACCAAATAAGATTAGTGCTGTTAAAACAACTGCAGGTACAAACGTCCACAATAATTCAAGTTTATTATTATGAGTTTGAAATAATGCTGTATTTCCTTCTTTCCCTCTATACTTGTAAGCAAAAACAAATAATAAAGTTTGGGTTACAAAAAAGGTAAATAAGATTAATATACCTGTTATATTCCAAAGAGTTTTTATTCCCTGACCATGTAAAGTTACTGCATCAGGTAAAATTAGGTGTCCCCATAACTTAAATGAGTATCCTACAAAAATTGTAAAACCTAATCCGACAATAAGCATTGCTAATGCATTGTATTTATTGTCTTGGTCGCTAACTTGCTTTTCAGAAGGTTTGTTTAGTTTAGAAGCTATTTCGAAAATTCTAACTATCTGTACAATCCCGATTAGAGTTAGTGCTACAATTAAAAAGCTTAAAAAGGTTGTCATATTTGGCCTTGTTTATCGTTATATCTTATTTCTTTCTATTAAATATGGTGATGAATACTTTCATCAGCATAAGGATGATTTTTTACAAATAATGGCGCTTTTGTTAATGCATTATGCACAACAAGAAGAAACAAACCAAGGAAGCCTAAAAACATTCCTATCTCTATATATCCTATATGCCAATGCTCACCTAAAGTTCCTGGTGCAATTAAAAGGAAAACATTAAACCAATGTCCTATTAAAACAATAACACCAACTGTTACTATGTAATTAAAATTTCTCTTTCCATCTCTACTCATCAATATAAGAAGTGGGAAAATGAAGTTAATTACAGATGTTACCCAAAAAAGAAAATTATAATTATCCCAGCGAGCTAGGTAATATGTAACTTCTTCAGGAATATTAGAATACCATATTAACATAAATTGTGAAAACCACATGTAAGTCCATAAAACGCTAAATGAGAAAATCCATTTACCTAAGTCGTGAATATGATTTTCATTTACGTACTCTAAATATCCCTTTTTCTTTAAATAAATAGCAAGTATTGCTATGGTAGTAAAACCTGTTACACCCATACTTGAAAAAACAAACCATCCGAACAATGTGCTAAACCAGTGGGTGTCAATCGACATTATCCAATCCCAAGCCATCATTGAAGATGTGTAACCAAAGAAACCAATAAAAATTGCTGAAATTGTTATACTTCTTTTGTGGCTACTTAATCCGCCTTCAGTATCTTCTTTTCTAGATAAGACAATAAGTCTTTTAGAAGCGTACCACCAACCAAAGATATAAACCGCAGCTCTAATAAAGAAAAAAGGTGCATTTAAATAAGCTTGTTTACCAGCAATAATGTAGTCGTAGTTTTCTGCTTCAGGGTCCATTATTCCAGTTTCCATCCAGTGCCAAATATGATTCCAATGCATAGCACCTGCAATAATTATTAGTAAAATAAAAATACCACCAACAATAAAATAAGAGGAAATACCTTCGGCTACTCTTTTAAACGGAATTGCCCAAGCTGCTTCAGAAACATATTGAAGAGCAACAAAAAATATAGCAAATGCTGATATTGCCAAGAAATAATAATTGTTTATTAATAAACTTGGCCAAGCCCTATGAGCATCATTTATAAAACCTAAAGCAGTGGCGATTAAACCAATTGCTATCAGTGCGTAAGAAATTAATTTTGTGTTTTTAGCTACTGTATACATAACAGTTTGTTTTGTCTTAGTTATTTTCTACTTTTTGTAATTCTTGAACATACATAGTAATTAACCATCGTTCATCGTTGGTCAATTGAGAGTTATGAGGACCCATTGCATTCAATCCATAATAAATTGCATGATAAATATTTCCAGCTTTTAAATCTTTCATAGTTCCTCCAGTACGTCTAATCATAAGATCATCAGCATAACTAGGAATAGCCGAATAAACAGGGTGAGAAATACTTCCTTTACCATCTCCATTTGTTCCATGACAATGAGCACAAAACATTTGAAACAATTTTTTTCCACTTTCTAAATTATCTTCACTAATTTCCAATGGATTTAATAAATCATTACCAGCAGCAATGTAATCCTCAACTGTATTAACATAATCAAAAGCAATATGCCCTCTTGGCATTGTTCCTTTAACAGGAATACGAGCGTTTAAACTATCTTCGAAGTATGGATTTGAGCCATAAATTTCTAAAGAAGGAGAACGATACATATCAGGCATGAATTCATAACCTGGTTTAGATGTGTCTTTTACACACGCTGAAAGTAATACAACTACAAGCAAGGGTAAAAGAAGGAGTTTAGTTGAAATTTTATTGTGTGTCATTAGTCAATATCTTTTACAGTTATTTCAGTAGCACCTGTTTCTTTTAATAAAGAAGAAATCGTTTTTTCATCATCCGATTCAATTTCCATCAAAAACTTATCATCAGTAGTTCTTACATCTGGATTAGTTGCTTTTTGACCAGGAAATAACTTACTCTTGAAAAAATAAGTAATAACCATTAAATGGGCCGCAAATAAAACTGTCATTTCAAAAATAATTGGAACGAAAGCAGGCATATTCAAATAATAGGCAAAGCTTGGTTTACCACCAATATTCTGAGGCCAATCCAGTATCATTATGTAGTATGTCATCGATATTGCGATTGCACAACCTATAACACCATAAAAGAATGCTGCAATAGCTAAACGTGTTCTTTCTAATCCGAGTGCATGATCAAGGCCATGAACAGGAAAAGGAGTATATACTTCTTTAATAGTAATCTCTTTAGAACGTACCTGTTTGATGCTGTCTAATAGCACCTCTTCATCATCAAAAATTCCGTATATAATTTTATTACTCATCTCTATTGCTTTTTATATTTTTCACTAGATGATTTAACAATGGTTTTAAGTTCTGCTTGAGCAATCACCGGGAATGTCCTAGAGTATAATAAAAATAAGACAAAGAAAAAGCCAATAGAACCTACAAATATTCCTATATCTACAAAAGTAGGAGAGAACATACTCCAAGCAGAAGGAAGGTAATCTCTGTGCAGAGAAGTTACAATAATCACAAATCTTTCGAACCACATACCAACATTTACAAATAATGCAAGAATAAAGGTAAACACGATATTAGTTCTTAATTTTTTGAACCACATTAACTGAGGAGAAATAACATTACAAGTCATCATACTCCAATATGCCCACCAATAAGGGCCAGTTGCTCTATTCAAAAATGCATATTGTTCAAATTCAACTCCTGAATACCAAGCCATAAATAACTCCGTTAGATATGCAATACCAACTAAGTTACCTGTTAGCATAATCACGATATTCATATATTCAACATGCTTAACAGTTATATATGCTTCTAAGCTAACAACCTTTCTCATTACTAAAAGTAATGTCTGAACCATTGCAAAACCAGAGAATACAGCTCCAGCTACGAAATATGGAGGAAATATAGTTGTGTGCCAACCAGGAATAACCGAAGTAGCAAAATCAAAAGAAACTATAGAGTGTACAGAAAATACAAGAGGAGTAGCTAATCCGGCTAAAACCAAAGACACCTCTTCAAAACGTTGCCAATCTTTAGCTTTACCACTCCAACCGAACGATAAAATATCATAGACTCTTTGGCGTAATGGCCATACCTTTTTACTTATTCTATCTCTAATCATGGCAAAATCAGGAATTAAGCCCACATACCAGAATACAAAAGAAACAGAAAAATATGTTGAAATAGCAAATACATCCCATAGAAGAGGTGAGTTAAAGTTTACCCATAGAGATCCGAAATTATTTGGTATCGGGAAAACAAAATATCCTAGCCAAGGACGACCCATGTGTATTAAAGGAAACATAGCAGCTTGAACAACAGCAAAAATTGTCATTGCCTCAGCTGATCGATTGATTGACAATCTCCATTTTTGTCTGAACAATAATAATACTGCCGAAATCAGTGTACCAGCGTGGCCAATACCGACCCACCATACAAAGTTTGTTATATCCCATGCCCAGCCAATAGTTTTATTTAACCCCCAAACTCCAATTCCTGTTCCTATTGTATATCCAACGGACAATATCCACCATATAAATAAAACTAAAGAAATACTAAAAACAATCCACCATAATTTACCGGCTTTAGCTTCAACAGGTCTTGCAACATCTTCGGTGATGTCGTGATAACTCTTGTCCCCTAAAATAAGAGGCTCTCTAATTGGACTTTCCTTTTGCATAATTATATCAATTAAGCTTTTGTGTTTCTAATCTTAGTTTGATAGAATACAGACGGGTCTGTATTCAACGCTTCGAGCAAATCGTACTGAGTTGGCTCTTCTTTTTTCTTTTTAATTTCGCTATTGGGATCATTCACATCTCCAAAAACTAACGCATTAGTAGGGCAAACCGTTGAACAAGCAGTCTGAACATCTTCATCTCTTACTTTTCTTCTTTCTCGCTTAGCATCAAGTTTAACTTTTTGAGTCATTTGAAGACACATGCTACATTTTTCCATTACCCCTCTAACACGAACAGTTACATCTGGATTTAACACCATTTTACCTAAATCATCATTCATATTATAATCAAATGAATCATTCTCAGCATAATTAAACCAGTTAAATCTTCTTACTTTATAAGGGCAATTGTTAGCACAATACCTAGTACCAACACATCTATTGTAAGTCATATGATTTTGACCTTCAGCACTATGAGATGTCGCAGCTACTGGACAAACTGTTTCGCAAGGTGCATGATTACAATGCTGACACATCACCGGCTGAAATGCTACAGCAGGATTCTCAGAAGGAATTTCCATTGCTTTATATTTTGCAACAGTACCTAAATCTTGATTTTTAGCGACCTCATCATTCATTTCGCTAGAATAATACCTATCAATTCTTAGCCAATGCATATCTCTACTTTTTCTTACCTCCTCTTTTCCTACAACAGGAACATTATTTTCAGAGTGACAGGCAACAACACAAGCTCCGCAACCAATACAAGAGGTTAAATCAATGGATAGATTCCAGAAATGACCTGTGGTATGATCAAATTCTTTCCATAAAGAAAGATCTTCAGCTAAAAGATTACCCTTGTGAGTAGGATAAGTATAATCCTGATTACCAGACTTAGGGTCTTTGATAAAGTCAGCAAGTGTAGTTTCTTTTATAAGATCTCTACCCATCATAGTATGAGATAATTGGACAGAGGCAAATTCGTGCTCTCCATCTACCTTCTCAATGCTTATGTTAGATGTATTGTATAACCCATTATTAACTAAAGGATAAGCATTGACACCTAAACTAGTACCAACCTTACCAGCACTTGTTCTTCCGTATCCTAATGCTAATCCTAGTGAACCCTTTGCTTGACCAGGTTGAATCAAAACTGGTACATTTTTAACTATAGTGTTATTTAACTTAATATTAACCAAATCTCCATTAAGAGCACCATTTGAAACGTTCCAATTCTTTAAACCAAGCTCTCTAGCAGTTGTAGCTGAAATTGTTAAATAGTTGTCCCAACATGCTCTAGTAACTGGATCAGGAAGCTCTTGTAGCCATGGGTTATTAGCGGAAGTATTACCGTCTCCAATTCCGTTTGATTGATAAAGTGTTAATTCTAAGTCAGAACTTTCAATATTTAATTTATTAACATTTGCTCTAAACGAAGATGGATTTAACTTTTTTGAGCCAGTTGAAATTGAGCCATCATGAATTGCCTTGGACCAAGATGTTTTACTTCTCCAGAATGACTTTAAAAATGTGTAATAGTCATTTTCACTTGCTGACCAACTTAATAGTGAATCTTGAAATTGCTTACTTTTAAATAATGGTTGAATTGTAGGTTGGATAAAAGTTGCAACATTTTGTACAGGTACAGCGTCCCCCCAACTCTCAAGATAATGTCTGTCGGGACAAACATAATCCATTTTTTCAGAGGTTTCATCTAAAGAAATTGCCGTTGATATTTTTAAATCTACTTTACTCAATCCTTTTACAAACTCATCTTTATTAGACAATGTGTAAACAGGATTTACTCCATTAATTATAATACCAGAGACCTTTCCGTCGTTCATGTCAGAAATTAACTGAGCGATTTCTTTGTCATTTCCGGATTTCGTAAGGTTCGGTAAAGACATATCAATAGTAAAACCATAATTGGATAAAATGTCATTAATAGCGTTAACCATTATTTGAACATTTTTATCATTACTATCACAGAGAACCAAAGATTTACTTTTGTTGGAAATTAAATCTTCATAAACATCCTTAATAATAGGGTTAATAGATGTTTGCCCTTTTAAAGTTTGATAAAGATTTTGTATTAACTCTAACTTAGCAGAAGGTTTAACAGGAATTCGTACATCAGCATTAGATCCAGATAATGATAAATTAGATTCTATCTGATAATGACGAGACATTTTATTCAAGCTTGGCTTTCTATTAGCAACATATTGTTTCTCTGCTCCCATGTTTAACCATGATCCAAGAAAGTCAGCTCCGAAAGATACAATTATATCAGACTTATCTATGTGGTAAGTAGGAATAGCTCTTATTCCGAAAGATTCTTTATTAGCGTCTAACATACCACTATATGAAACAGTGTCATATTGAATATGCTTTGCTCCATACTTTTTTGAAAAATCATCAATAATCAATTGAGTAGATGGACTTATGATAGTATTGGTTAAAACAACAATATTTTTATCTGAGCTATCTTTAGATAAATCATTTAAGGACTGTTTTATATCTTGATCAACTACATCCCAACTAGAGTCAACACCATTCTTTTTAGGTCCTTTAAGTCTATTTGAATCATATAGAGAAAGAACAGAAGATATAACCCTAGAGTTTGGAGTGAAAGAAGAAAGGGTATTTGGTTTTATAAAAATAGGTCTTCCTTCACGAGTTTTAACTAAAACACTTGCAAAATCGCTACCATCATAAAAAGACGATGCGTACCAATTAGCTACTCCAGGGATAATTTCCTCTGGCTTAACTACATAAGGAATAGATTTTGTAATAGGAGTTTCACAAGCAGCTAAGGTAGCTGCAGCAGTACTAAACCCTAAGAACTTAAGAAAATCTCTTCTAGAAGTTCCGTTGTTAGATAAGCTTTCATCGTCACCTAAAAATTCATCAACTGGAATTTCCTCAGGAAACTCGTTTTGTTTTAACTTTTCAATTGAAGGATCATTACTTAGTTCTGCTAATCCTTTCCAATATTTTTTTGCCTTTGTCATTTTTTTCCTAATTATTTTGTAAAATTAGTAGTGACACTTACCACATTCTAAACCACCGATAGCCTCTACATTAAATGTTTCACCAGGATGATTTTCTTTGAATTTAGCGTGCATTTCTTCATAATAGTCGTTATCTGCAACTTTGACTTCTGTATTTCTATGGCATTCAATACACCAGCCCATTGTTAGGCTAGAATGTTGTTCTACAACTTCCATTTCTTCAATAGCGCCATGACATTCCTGACATTCGAGCCCACCTGCAACAACATGTTGTGAGTGATTAAAATATGCTAAATCAGGAAGGTTGTGTATTCTAACCCACTTTATAGGTTTTTGCTCATAACCCTCTATATATTTACCTTTTTCAGGATCAAAACCAACAGCATCATATATTTTTTGAATTTCTTCTTTACCTGATGGGCCTTCGTTAATGTACGTGTGGCAGTTCATACATACATTTGCAGAAGGAATCGCAGCCGACTTGCTATGCCTTGCTGTATGATGGCAATAATTACAATCAACTCCGTTTATGCCTGAATGAAGTTCATGTGAAAAAGCTATTGGTTGTTCTGGCTTATATCCTTGTGTAACACCAATGCCAGTTAATAAATTCCAAGCAGCATTTGCACCTAAACCAGCAATCAACAAAACTGTAAGTACTACTAAAGGAGTTTTCTCAAAATAAGAAGTAAGTAGACTAGAAATAGATTGGAATAAATCCTCTTTTTCTTCTTTAGCAGCTTCTTTAAGCATATTTTTTACTTTCCATAAGCCTGCCACTAATAAAAGTAAAAGAATAGAAATTGTAAGTTGAATGTAATATTTTCTTTTAGGGTCAACTGGTGCTAATTCACCATCGGTTGAAACACCAATAGCTGCTACCGAAGCAACTTTTTCAGGTGCTGTCTCAATATATACCAGTATGTTTGTAATATCCTCATCTGACAAATAAGTAAAGGAATTCATCGGAGACTTATTATACTCTTCATAAATAGCAATAGCATCAGGATCGCCACTCGCTATAAGCTCTGCAGAGTTTTTAATCCATTTTAACAACCATTCTTGAGAATATTTATCATTAACACCTCTTAACGCTGGACCAATTAATTTTTTGTCTATTTGATGGCAAGAGACACAATTTGCCTTAAAAAGCTTTTCACCCTCCTCAACTGACTGAGCATTTAGCGAATAAGATAAAATAAAAAATAGGGCTAGAAAAAAATTTGTTAAATGCGTCAACTTTGAATTCATCATTGTATCTAGTAAAATTGAGTATAAGCTAATACTATGTTTTTAGTCGATTGCAAATTTAAGACATTCGCTTTTTTAATCACTAAAAACATGCAAAATTTAAATTAATTTATACTGATTCTAAATAACGAGCGTTTTCATACTGAAATAAGCATAAATTTTTAGGATAATTTTAAATATATATCTTTGTTAAATATGAAATGGACAGCAATTATTTTATTAACTCTAATTACAATTGATTCTTATAGTCAAGGAAAAATAGCAATAAAACAAGATCAAAGAATTGATAAATTGATTGAGAAACAAGTAAAAAACAATAAAGCTGATCCAAAAATTGAAGGATATAGAGTCCAAATTCATTTTAGTGATAATCAAAACAGAGTGGCATCAGAAAGAGTAAGGGCTCAATTCTCAAATGACTTTCCAGAGTTAAAAACGTATTTAGAATTTAGAGCACCATACTATAAAATTCAGGCAGGCGATTTTATCGATAAACTTGACGCTTTTGTTATTTTAAAAGAAATAAGTAACAAATATGTTGGAACATATATAGTTAGAACTCAAGTATATTTCGATGAAGTTTACAAAAAAAGTAATTAACTTTTTTTAATTCAAAGTCCTTTTCACTTCAACCTCTTCAAAGCCTTCAATAATGTCACCAATTTTAATGTCATTAAAGTTTTTAATACTCAAACCACATTCGTAACCAGAACTCACTTCTTTTACGTCGTCTTTAAATCGTTTTAATGTTGATAACTCTCCAGTATAAACAACAATTCCATCTCTAATTAATCGGATACTTGTGTTTCTAGACATCTTGCCATCAAGAACATAACAACCTGCAATAGTTCCAACTTTAGAGATTTTAAATGTTTCTCTAACCTCAATATTACTTACGATTTTCTCTTCAATATCAGGAGACAACATACCTTCCATGGCTTGCTCTAGCTCCTCAATTGCGTTATAAATAACAGAATAAAGACGAATATCAATTTGTTCTGATTCAGCTAATTTCCTTGCGTTAACAGATGGGCGAACTTGGAAACCTATTATTACAGCATCGGAAGCAGCAGCCAACATAACGTCAGATTCAGAAATTTGCCCTACCGACTTATGAATAATATTTACTGAAATTTGATCAGTAGATAATTTTTGTAAAGAATCTGAAAGTGCTTCGATTGAACCATCAACATCACCTTTAATAATAACATTCAACTCTTGGAAATCTCCAAGGGCAAGTCTTCTACCAATTTCATCAAGTGTAATGTGTTTTTGTGTTCTTACACCTTGTTCTCTTTGAAGTTGCATTCTTTTGGTTGCGATGTTTTTTGCTTCTCTTTCGTCGTCCATCACATTAAACTTATCTCCAGCTTGAGCAGCTCCGTTAAGCCCTAACAAAACTGCTGGAGTAGATGGTCCAGCACTTTCCATTTTGTTCTTTCTTTCATCTAGTAAAGCTTTTACTTTACCTGAAAAACATCCGGCTAAAACATAATCTCCAACTTTAAGAGTACCCGACTCAATAAGAATAGTAGTAAGATAACCTTTTCCTTTGTCTAAGGAAGCTTCTAACACTGTTCCAACAGCATTTTTATCAGGATTTGCTTTTAACTCTAATATCTCTGCTTCTAAAAGAACTTTTTCTAAAAGCTCGGTTATACCTTGACCTGTTTTTGCCGAAATTTCTTGAGACTGAAATTTTCCACCCCAATCTTCAAGTAAAATATTTTCATTTGCTAATTGTTCCTTAATTTTATCAGGATTTGCGGTATCTCGGTCAACCTTATTAATTGCAAAAACCATAGGTACGCCAGCGGCTTGGGCATGACTTATAGCTTCTTTAGTCTGAGGCATAACTTGGTCATCAGCAGCGACAACAATAATTACTACGTCAGTAACCTGAGCACCTCTAGCTCGCATGGCGGTAAATGCTTCGTGACCTGGGGTGTCAAGAAAAGTTATTCTTTTTTTATTTACATCTACTTCGTAAGCGCCAACGTGTTGAGTTATTCCTCCAGCTTCAGAATCAATTACATTAGCGTTTCTAACGTAGTCTAGCAAAGATGTTTTACCATGATCAACGTGACCCATTACCGTAACGATAGGTGACCTTGATTCTAAGTCTTCAGGTGAATCTGTTGATTCCGAAATAGAATCTTGCACTTCTGCTCCGACAAATTCTACTTCGAATCCAAATTCTTCTGCAACAATTGACAATGTTTCGGCATCAAGACGTTGATTTTGGGTAACCATCATACCTAAAGAAAAGCAGGCAGAAATAATTTGAGTTGGGGCAACACTCATCATGTTTGCCAACTCAGCAGTTGAAACAAACTCGGTAACTTTAATCACCTTATTAGCTTCATCAATTTTAACTTGATCTATTTGTTCTTGTTCTTTTCTTGCTTGTCTTTTTTCTCTACGTAACTTTGCTCCTTTATTCTTTCCACCACCTTGTAATTTAGCTAAGTTTTCTCTAACCTGTTTTTGAATTTGCTCAGGAGTTAGCTCAACTTTTGGTGTTGACTTAGGTCTATTTATATTCTTTCTAGTTGATGGGTTAGGCTTGTTTTTAACAATTCTTTTTCTCTTCTTTTTAGAATCAGATGCACCAGATGAAGAAGCAACTGGTTTTTTTACGGGTTTTTTAAATTTAGAAAGATCAATTTTATCTTTTTGAACTAGAGTTGGGCCATTTAACTTTTTCGCTTTAGCCCTAATGACGTTAAGCTCATTAGAACTATCTTTTTCAGTAGATACTGATTTTTGTTCCTCTTCTTTTGTTTCTAATTCAACAGAGGCAATTTTTTTCTCAACTTCTTCTTTTTCAACAACCTCTTTAATTTCAGGCTCCTTCTTAACTTCTACCTGTTTAACCTTTGGTTTTGGTGATAAATCAACTTTATCTACAACTTTAAAGCCATCCAACTTGACAGCTGTCGCTTTAAGTGTTTCAACTTCTGTAACTTTAATTTCTTGCTCTTCCTTAGCAACAGTACGTTTTAACTCTTTAGCTTCCGCTTTTACTTTTTTATCAGGCTGAAATTCATCAACAAGCTTTCCGTAAATCTCATTAGAAACTTTAGAATTTCTATTTAAATTCTCAATTCCTTGAGCCAATAAAAATTCGAGAATAGTGTCTACTCCAACATTAAACTCTCTAGCTATTTTAGATAATCTTTGATTCTGTTCTTGCATATAACTTTTTTGAAAATTACTCTAGTTCAGCCTTCAGTATCTGAATTACTTCAACCACAGTTTCTTCTTCTAAATCTGTTCTTTTTATTAAATCAGAAACGTCCAAGTTAAGAACATCTCTTGCTGTATCACATCCAATAGATTTTAGTTGGTCTATAATCCAACCTTCAATTTCATCAACAAATTCTGTTAATTCGACATCATCATCTAATTCATCGACATTTCGATACACATCTATTTCGTAACCCGTTATCATACTTGCTAGTCTGATATTAAATCCTCCTCGTCCAATAGCTAAAGAAACCTGATCAGGATGAAGATATACATTTGCTTTTTTATCTTCTTCGTTTATCTCTATTGTACTAACTTTTGCTGGATTTAATGATCTAGAAATAAATAATTGTTTGTTTTCAGTAAAGTTGATAACATCAATATTTTCGTTCTTTAATTCTCTAACAATACCATGTATTCTTGCTCCTTTCATTCCTACACAAGCTCCAACTGGATCAATCCTTTCATCATAGGACTCAACAGCCACTTTTGCCCTCTCTCCTGGAACTCTAACAATCTTTTTTATAGTAATTAATCCATCAGACACTTCAGGAACCTCTTGATCAAAAAGTCTAGCTAAAAATTCTGGAGCAGTTCTAGAAATAATTATTAAGGGGTTATGATTGCGCATTTCTACACTTTTTACAACCGCTCTTATAGAATCTCCTTTCTTAAAATAGTCGCTTGGAATAGCTTCCGATTTTGGTAAGATCAACTCATTTTCTTCACCATCTAAAACTAACACCTCATTTCTCCAAACTTGATAAATTTCACCGTTTACAATTTCACCGATTCTATCTTCATATCTATCGTAAACTTCTTTTTTCTCAAGATCCATAATTCTAGAAGAGAGAGTTTGTCTTAAAGCCAAAACTTGTCTTCGTCCAAAGTCTTTTAAAAAGATCTGCTCTGAAACTTCTTCACCTACTTCAAAATCTGGTTCAATTTTAATAGCTTCCGAATATGCTATTTGCAAATTCTCGTCTTCTATCTCACCGTCTTTAACAATTTCTCTATTTCTCCAAAGCTCTAAATCTCCTTTGTCAATATTAATGATAACATCAACATTTTCATCAGTACCATACTGCTTTTGCATAACAGTTCTAAAAACATCTTCTAAAACATTCATCATTGTTTCTCGATCAATGTTTTTAAACTCTTTAAACTCTGAGAATGATTCTATCAAATTTTGTGCATTCATTTTGTTGTCTTTTTATTTAAAATGATATAACTAATTTTGTTTTATCTATTTGATCAAAAGTAAATTGCAATTCTTCAAACACTTCCTTTTTCTTTTTTCCTTCCTTTTCAATTCTTTTGGTTTCTAATTTAATTCCATCTAAATAATGAGCATCTTTGAGCTTTCCAAAAACTTTTTTACCTCCTTTTAAAAGAATATCAACTTGACTACCAATGTATTTTTGATATTGTCCGAATACTTTAAATGGTTCACTTAAACCTGCACTTGCAACTTGAAGAGAAAAATCATTTTCATCTCTATCTAATGAAAATTCAATATGTCGACTCAGTTGAATACAATCTTTAATTGATATGTTATTAAAAGAGTCAATTAAAATCTCAATCTGATTTGATGAAGACACTTTTTTTTCAACTAAAAAAATATCTTTATTCTCATCAAGGTACGATTCTAATAACTTATCTACTTCTTTTGCAATCATTGTAATAAAAGAGGGGGCTTTAGCCCCCTCATAATTTTAATCAAATTCAATGCAAATGTAACATTTTTTATGCTTTTACCAAACTAACGTTACAATACAAGGTTTACTGAACTATTATTCTTTCATTTCTAACATTATCAGCATTTATAATTTGAAGATGATAAATACCATTTGAATAATTTGAAAGATCAATCTTATAGTTCAATTCTCCTGATGATAAGTTTTCTTTTGCATCAAATACAATTTTACCAAAACTATCTACTAATCTTATAGAATAAGTGCTCTCTTCAACTACTTTAATATTTACATTAACTAAACCGTTAGTAGGGTTAGGGTAAACATTTAATGAGAAATTGTTAGCATTAGCAAGTCTTTCTCCTGAAGAAGTAGTGTGAGATTCAAACAACCAAGATGAAACGAATGAAGAGCTTGTATTACAAACTGAACGCAAATAAGCATAAACAGTATAAAAAGGAGAAACTCCAGACACTTGCAATGAAGTACCTTCAACAAACTCATTAATCCAACCAGATCCTGTATTATAAATAATCTGATATTCTTCTGCTCCCATGTCGTCCCAAGCAAAAGTTACAACCCCAGATTCTTCACTTATAGTAAAGTTGGTAGGTGCGTCACAACTGAAGGTAAACGACTGTAAAGACGACCAGTCCGAAGTTAGACCATCACCGCAAATAGTTCTTACATAAAATGAATTGCTATAGCCGTAATTAAACGGAACAGTAAGCGAATTAGTCGAACTTGTTGACGATTGCCATCCCAAACCACCTATATTATAAACTATTTCATAGGTAACCGCGTTACTTATTTCGTCCCAACTCAATAGAACTTCAGACCCTTGAACTAAATGAGATATATTGATTGGAGTATCACAACCTTCAATTGTAGAGAAACTAACTGAAGATGAACTTGACTCGCAACCATAAGCAACCGAAGTAA
>JBELHW010000019.1:22649-24718 GCA_042091225.1 Cryomorphaceae bacterium
CCAAACAACTAGCATCTGTAGAACTTAAATCTAAACTAAGTTCACAAGAAGGAATTATAGCGCTTTGTAGTGAAGACCAAGCAGAAACATAATCATCACCACAAATTGATCTCACATACACAGAAATTGTGCCAACACCGTTGTGTGAAGCAGTAAATGTATTTTGAGATGTTGATTGATTAACCCAAGGAGAACCTGTAAAGCTATATACTACTTCGTAGGAATCTACATTTGAAGAGGCATCCCAATCGATAGTAAAAGTTGAAGGTGTAGTAGAAATAATAATATTATTTGGGAAAAGACAAGTTTCTATAGTTGAAACATTTATCGAAGCTGGCTCTGAAGTACATCCATAAGAATAAGAAGAAATTTCAAAAATATATTCGCTATTTTCTTCTAAATTATTAAGTGTAATTCCACTTCCTGAATGATTAAAAATATTTATCCATGAGTCACCACCATCGTTTGAGTAGCTAATGTTATAATAGTCTTCACCTGATGCATTGTTCCAATCAAGCGAAATACTAGTAGGTTCAATATTTGTGGCAATAAGACCAGAGGGTGAGTCTAAAATTATTTCATAAACACTTAATTCTGATGAGGAAGAAACACAACCAACTAAAGAAGTTGCTTCAACATAATAACTTCCTTCAACGCTTGCAGAATAACTGATAGAATTAGCACCTTCAATTATACCATTACTATCAAACCATTGATAAGAGGTAAAACCAGAGATAGCAGTTAACTCAACTGAACCACCAACACAAATTAGGTCGTTTTCATTAGAGATTGTTACTGTTTCTGATTCATCTTGACCAACTGTTATTGATTCAACAACAACACATCCGGCATCATCTGTTACAGTTATTGCGTATGTTCCAGAATTAACAGCTAAAGGATCAATTCCTCCAAAATCAATAATGTAATCTCCAAAAGATCCTAAAACTGCTGCAACAATAACACCATCGCCATCAATACAGCTAGCATTTGAAGAGCTTAATTCTAGACTTAGCTCACAAGAAGGTAATTCGAAAGTTTGAAGATCTGTCCAATCAGATTCTCCTAGTTCACAAACAGATTTTACATAAAAACTTATTGATGAAAAATCACTTGTAACAAATTCAAAGTCAAATGTATTGTCGAATACAGTTACAGTTTGCCAATTGAAGCCAGGAACATTGTAAACTACAACATAAGAGGATGCGCTAGAAACAGAAGACCAGCTAATTGTTCCTGTAGAAGGAGTTGAATAATCTAAACTAAATTCGCTAGGAGCTAGCAATTGATCTAAATCGCATTCACATTCTGTATTAATTTCAAAAGTTTGAGAGTCAGTATCACCAGTTTCAGAATTAATAGTAGTATAAAAATTAAAAATATTATTTGGTACTACAAACAAACTGTCTATGTTTAAAGTAGTAGTATTTCCTGATGTAATGTTATTTCCGTCATTAAATGATGGATTTGCAAAAATTGAAACTCCATCTTCAATATTAGAAATTGTAAAAGAACCCATTATTGACAAATCTTCAATATTTACTGCAGATAATATTACTTGGGATTCCGAAAGTAAAGTCGATACAATTAAATTAGCGTCAAAGGAAATGTCTCCCCCTGCTGCATCAATTGAAGCAGATCCAACAGACTGGCCAATAGACAAGAATGAGAAATCAAAAGAACCTCCGTCTGATACTAATAAAGAAGTTGACATATCAGGCTGATTAGCATCTTGGGTAACTACTAAATTTAAATCAGAATAATTATAGCAATCAACTGATGATAACGAAAAGTCTACACTCGGATCAAAATCTACACAAGGAGTTGTATAATTTACACCATCTATACAATTACCGCATTCATCAATAATATTTATTGTTAGGTTTAAGGTAGCAACGTTTGTACAACCTGACTCATTCTCCGATTCGAAAGTATAAACACCACTTTCTGTGTAAGTAGTACCATTCCAATCGAAACTATCACAAGCTGTCATGTCCTCAGAAGAAGTAGACGAACCATTTATTGTTAGGTTTAAGGTAGCAACGTTTGTACAACCTGACTCATTCTCCGAT
>JBELHW010000019.1:24818-26461 GCA_042091225.1 Cryomorphaceae bacterium
ACAAGCTGTCATGTCCTCAGAAGAAGTAGACGAACCATTTATTGTTAGGTTTAAGTTAGCAATGCTATCACAACCATTTGAACCATTGGATACAAAAACATATTCACCACTTGAATTATACGTCTCTCCGTTCCATTCAAAGCTATCACAAGCGATTACAGATTGTAAGGACTCTGTTTCGTATTGACAAGATTGATCATCTTCATTAGCCGACTCATTGTAATTACAAGCATTTGGGTCAGTACATCCTAAGATAGTTGCCGGACCGGAACTAAATTCTACTTGAGTTGCTTCCCAGGGATTTCCATTTGCATCTAATCCGTTTAAATTTAACACTCCACTTAAAACACCATTAGTAGTAAACTGAGCTAATAAAATTAGACCATCAACAGGAGCTGCTAAAGGATCATCAGGAGTTCTAAATAAGGCAGCGTCAGAATTAACAGCACCTCCAAAATCCCATGTGCTTCCTTCTAAGTTATTACTTAATCCTAAATCGCCAATTACACCAGGAGCATTAGAATAGCTATCTCCAAAAGTAATCCAAGAATCGTACTCATGCTGTGGTATAAAGCCAAAAGCACCAGTGTTTGCTTGATTTTGAAAATTAACTATGGAACCGAACACACCTAAATTGAAAAATTCAGTAGTTGTATTAACAGCTGAAGGCCTTAACTCATCTGCGAATACTTGACTAAGAACACCCGAATTTAATTCTGCATATATTCTGTAAGTAACTTCTCCGTTCTCGAATGAAGCAGAAGTGTTGTCAATTGTCACAACTGATATTCCTGTAAAAGGAGATTGGCTAAAAGCATTGAAAGATGTAACAAAGATTGCTACAACTAACATTAATTTTTGAATAAAATATTTCATAATCACTTGTTTGTTTTTTTAATTTTCACTTAACCAATTATTAAGAACTAAGGTTAAATCAGTTAGGTTTACGAAGCCGTCATTTGATCCGACTACATCACCATTTGTTCCACTTGTATCAACCTCTTGTAACCAGTTATTTAGCACAAGGGTTAAGTCAGCTAAATTCACAATATTATCACAATTGGCGTCACCAGGAAGGTTACATGGACACACTATATCAAAAGAAATTGTTTGACTATCAGCATCATTATTTTCTGAATTAGTAGAAACAAAAAAGTTTAATGTTTGTGCGTCCGGATTTATAAATAAATCGTTTAATATTAAGTTTGAAACATTACCATTAGTAACATTGTTTCCATCGTTATATGATGGGTTGGCAAAAATTGAAACTCCATCTTCGATGTTAGAAATTGTAAACGATCCCATTATCGAGCTGTCATCTAAATTGATTGCAGATAAAACAGCTTGATTTTCAGAGGGAAAAGAAGTAATAATTAAATTAGCATTAAAAGATAAGTCACCTCCTGCAGCTTCTAAAGAAGCTGAGCCGACAATTTGACCTATACTATAGTTTTCAAAATCAAAAGACCCTCCATCAGTTACCAGCAAAGAAGTAGACATATCTGGCTCGTTAGCATCTTGAGAAATAGAAAGGAAAATATCAGAAACTAGATTACAATCAGTAGAAGATAAATCCAAGGAAATTGTAGGAGTGAAATCTATACATGGCTCGTTGCCAGTATTACCCGCAACACAATTGCCAC
>JBELHW010000089.1:0-4713 GCA_042091225.1 Cryomorphaceae bacterium
AGCGATATTAACTGCTGCAGTTGCGGATTATAAGGCAAAAGACATAGCAAAGTCTAAAATCAAGAAAAAAGATCAAAAATTAAACATTGATTTAGAACCAACTATTGATATTTTAAATCATCTAGGAAAACACAAAAAAAATCAGATCCTAGTAGGGTTTTCTTTAGAAACAGATAACGAAGAGGAAAATGCTAAATTGAAAGTGATTAAAAAAAATTTAGATTTTATAGTTCTGAATTCTTTAAACGATAAAGGGGCAGGATTTAAACACGATACCAATAAGGTTTCGATAATTGATAAGGATAATATTATTAAACGATTTGAGTTAAAGTCTAAAGATGAAGTCGCAAAAGACATCGTCTCTCACTTAATTAAATTATTATGATTAAAAGATTATTTGTTTTTTTATTTATTGTTAATTCTTCTTTCGTTTTTTCTCAAGAGTTAATATGCAACGTAAACGTTACTTCTAATAAAATTCAAAGCTCTGATAAACAAAAGTTTAACACTCTACAATCTGCGATTAGAGAGTTTATGAATAATAGAAAATGGACAAATGAGATATTTAAAGATGATGAAAGAATTGAATGTAATATTTCAATAAATATTTTAGAGGAACTCTCTACCGATCAATATAAAGCTTCTATCAACATTCAATCTTCAAGACCTATTTTTAATAGTTCTTATTACTCTCCATTATTAACCTATATTGATGAGGATTTTAATTTTAAATACACTGAATTTCAAACTCTTGAGTTTAATGAAAATTCTTCTATATCAAATCTAACCTCTGTATTAGCATATTATGCTTACATCATAATCGGATTAGATTTTTATACATTTTCTTTAGAAGGTGGTGCTAGTTATTTGCAGAAAGCAAAAGATATAGTAAATAATTCTCAAAATAATGGAGAGCCTGGATGGAAAGCCTTTGAAAATAATAAAAATAGGTATTGGTTAGCAGAGGAGTTGTTAGATGCAAAGTATTCTGACTACAGAACTTGTTTGTATAATTACCATAGAAACGGATTAGATAAGATGTATGATGATTCAGAAAAGGCTAGAGCATCAATAACAGAAAGCTTAGAATATTTAAGAAAGGTTAAAAGACAAAACCCTACAGCTTTTATTTTAAGAATTTTCTTTGATGCTAAATCCTCTGAAATTGCTAATATCTATTCAGATTCTTTTCAAGACGAAAAAGCTAGAGTTGTAAATCTTCTTACTGAATTAGACCCATCTAACATTAGTAAGTATAATAAAATTAAAGAATCTAAAAATTTAAATCAACCTGATTCCAAGTTCTAATGATTAGCAGTTTATACATTAAAAACTATGCTTTGATAAAAGAATTGAAAATCCATTTTAATAACGGATTTACTTCAATTACAGGAGAAACTGGAGCTGGAAAATCAATTTTTGTTGGTGCTCTATCTTTGATACTAGGGGACAGGTCAGATTCTTCTCTATTAACTGACACTAATCAGAAATGTATTGTTGAAGGAGAATTTGATATTTCGAAATATAAATTAGAATCCTTTTTCGAAAAAAATGAATTAGATTATAATACTATTTCGGTTTTAAGAAGAGAGATTACTCCAAATGGCAGAAGTAGGTCTTTTATAAACGATACTCCCGTAAATTTGATTCAGTTAAAAGAATTAGGAGTACAATTATTTGACATTCATTCTCAAAATCAATCCCATCAAATTCATAAAAAGTCTTATCAGCTCAAAGTTTTAGATGCTTACTCTCAAAACAATAAAAGTTTAGAAAATTATAGGTCTGCTTATTCAGAATTTATTTCAAATAAAAAGAAGTTAAATGATTTGCAAAATTTTGCATCAGTTTCAAAAACAGATTTAGATTACAAGCAATTTTTATTTGACGAATTACAAAAAGCAAGTATTTTAAACGACAACGAATTGAATGATATTGAGCAAGAACTTAAAGTTTCTTCCAATAGCGAGTCCATTTCTTTAAAATTATCTCAATCGATTAACTTATTTGAACACTCAGAATCTGCCATAATTGATCAGTTACAAACTTTAAATAATATTTTGCAATCAATTTCTAAACATTCTGATGAGATAGAGTCAGTTGCCAACAGAATAAATAGTTCTATTTTGGAGTTGAAAGATTGTTCCTTTGATTTACATACGCTTTCTCAAAAAGTAGTTTATGATCCTGAAAGGCTTGAAATACTTAAAAGTAGGTCTGATACTCTAAACAATCTTATAAGAAAGCATTCTGTATTAACTCTAAATGAGTTAATAGAGTTAAAAAATAATTTAGAGTTTGAGTTAAATAATGTAAATAACGTAGAGAACGAAATTGAAAAAGCTAAAATCAAGTTAAAAAATAGTTTAGACAAAACCCTTGCTGTAGCAGATCAAATTTCACAAACTCGAATTAAAGCAACTTTAAAGGTTGAATCTAGGGTAAAAGATTTATTATCTAAGTTAGGCATGGAGAATGCAATTCTAAAAATAGATTTAAAAAAATTAGATGCTCCTAACGAAAGTGGGATTGATGATATTAGATTTATGTTTTCTGCAAATAAAGGCATTGATTTAGATGAGCTTACTAAAGTAGCATCTGGTGGAGAATTGTCCAGACTCATGTTTTCTATAAAATCTACTATTGCTAACAAAATGAGTTTGCCAACAATTTTATTTGATGAAATAGATACAGGTGTTTCCGGAAAAATTGCTCATAAAATGGGAGAATTAATGGGTCAGTTATCGAAAGACTTTAGTATGCAAGTAATAAGCATTACCCATTTACCACAAGTTGCGGCTAAAGGAGATGCCCATATGTTTGTAGAGAAAAAGGATTTAAATGATGTTTCGTTTACTAATATCAGAACTTTGAGTAATTCGGAGAGAGAAGAAGAGATAGCTAAAATGCTGAGTGGCAGTGAGGTTACGCAGGTTTCATTAAGTAACGCTAGAGAGTTATTGTCCCCCAAATAAAAAATTTATATTTGTCAAAATTAAATTAAACAATTATGTCTAATAATTTATTAAAAGGTAAAAAAGGAATCATTTTCGGTGCTTTAGACGAAAAATCTATCGCCTGGAAAGTTGCCGAACATTGCCATGAACAGGGTGCTGAATTCGTATTAACTAATGCTCCGATTGCTTTAAGAATGGGGACTATTAATCAGCTGTCCGAAAAAACAGGGGCAAAGGTTATTCCTGCTGATGCAACTAAAATTGAAGATTTAGAAAATCTATTTCAAGAAGCTATGAAAGAGCTAGGAGGGAAGATTGATTTTGTTCTTCATTCTATAGGAATGTCTGTTAATGTAAGAAAAGGGCGCCATTACACCGACCAAAACTACGATTTCACTCTAAAAGGTTTAGATGTATCTTCTTTATCTTTTCATAAAGTAATGCAGGTAGCTTGGAAATTGGATGCGATTAACGACTATGGGTCAATTTTAGCCTTATCTTATATTGCCGCACAAAGAACCTTCCCAGACTACAATGATATGGCCGATAACAAATCGTTTTTAGAGTCGATTGCTAGAAGTTTTGGTTATCATTTTGGTGTGAGAAACAAAGTTAGAGTAAATACTATTTCTCAATCTCCAACTATGACTACTGCTGGAAGTGGAGTAAAAGGGTTTGACGGATTTTATAGATATGCAGACGACATATCTCCTCTAGGAAACGCTAGTGGTGATGACTGTGCTAAATATTGCATAAGTTTATTTTCGGACTTGACACGAGCAATAACAATGCAAAACTTATTTCACGATGGAGGTTTTTCAAACACTGGTATTAGCGAAAAAGTAATGGAAAATTATCTAGATAAATAACATTTCTTTAAATAGATCAAAAAAAAAGTCCTATTTATTCGGACTTTTTTAATGGTTTTTTTTTCGATTATTTAGGTTTAAGAATCTTTATATTAAGATTCATTGTTTTCTCATTTAGAGTTATTTTAATTGTGTCGTCTTCTTGAAGATGAGAATTTATTATTTCTTCCGCAATAAGATCTTCTAAATACTTTTGAATAGCTCTTTTAAGAGGTCTAGCACCGAAATGGACATCAAACCCCTTGTCTGCAATGAAAGACTTGGCTTTTTTATCTAATTTTAAATGGTAACCCATATTTTCCACCCTTTCGTGAAGTGCAATTAGTTCGATATCAATAATTTTATGAATATCTTCTTCTTTAAGGCTGTTAAACAAAATAACATCATCAATTCTATTTAAAAATTCTGGTGCAAACGCTTTTTTTAATGCTTTTTCAATCACGTTTTTACTATCTGAATCAATAGAATCTTTTTTTGCTTTTGTAGTAAAACCAACTCCTTGACCAAAATCTTTTAATTGTCTTGAGCCAATATTGGAAGTCATAATAATAACAGTGTTCTTAAAACTTATTTTTCGTCCTAAACTGTCAGTCATATGTCCGTCATCTAAGGCTTGTAGTAAAAGGTTGAATACGTCTGGATGAGCTTTTTCTATTTCATCGAATAAAATAATAGAATATGGTTTTCTTCTTACTTTTTCAGTAAGCTGTCCCCCTTCTTCATAGCCAACATAGCCAGGAGGGGAGCCAACTAGTCGAGTAATAGCAAACTTTTCCATGTACTCACTCATGTCGATTCGAATTAATGAATCTTTAGCGTCAAACATTAGTTCGGCTAACTCTTTAGCAAGTTGGGTTTTACCTACTCCAGTAGGCCCTAAAAAGATA
>JBELHW010000090.1:0-4680 GCA_042091225.1 Cryomorphaceae bacterium
ATATTGCTCAGCACGCATTTGCTGCGCATTGATATTTTTCAATTCTAAGTATGAACCTATTTCTTGTACCACTTTAATTTTTTTTCTAATACTATCAATCAACTCAAATTGTACTTCGGGAAATAAAATAGCTAAGGGAATTCCAGGAAATCCACCACCAGTTCCCACATCTAGGACGTGAGATTGTGAATGAAACTTTAAAACCTTTGCTATACCCAAAGAATGTAATACATGTCGTTCATAAAATGAGTCCATGTCTTTTCTTGATATAACATTAATTTTTGAATTCCACTCTGAATAGATTGAAAACAATGAGTCAAACTGCTTCTTTTGTGCCAAGTTGATCTTCGGAAAGTATTTTAATATTATTTCCATTTTTTTTTATTCTACTTATTTAAAAATACTTTTTTCATTGTACTTTAGCTATAGAAACAATTTTTATGCAAGCTACACAAAGCCTTCGCTTTTCAAGAAAAGACTCAAAAAAATTTTTTAAAACTTTAAATCAACGAGTTAATAATTATTTCAAAGAAAATAAAATTAAAAAAACAGGTGACTGGAAACTTTATCTAAAAACATTATTTATGTTTTCTTTGCTAATAACTCCTTATTGTCTTGTATTTATTTTGGATATCAGCTTATGGTTTAAGTTGCCAATGTGTATGTTAATGGGTATTGGTATGGCAGGAGTAGGAATGAATGTAATGCATGACGGAAACCATGGTTCGTTTTCGAAGCATTCCTGGATAAATAAACTTATGGGAAGTAGTATTTATATTCTAGCCGGAAACGTATTTAATTGGAAAGTGCAACACAATGTTTTACACCATACTTTTACAAATATTCATGGGCATGATGAAGATTTAGAAGCTGGAAGGATTCTTCGTTTCTCTAGACATGCAAAGTGGTTTCCACATCACAAATTTCAACATATTTATTCTGTTTTTCTTTACGGTCTTTTGACTATTAATTGGGCAATATTTACAGATTTTCAACAAATGAAACGCTATACATCTCGAAAGCTATCATATCTTAATAGTAAGCGCCCTAGTCTTCAATGGATCGGATTAATTATCTCAAAAATCGTATATTTCTCTATCTGGATTGTGGCACCAATTATTTTTCTTAATGCACCTTGGTGGGCTATAATTATTGGATTTGTAGTTATGCATTACACTGCTGGATTAATTTTAAGTACAGTATTTCAATTAGCTCATGTTATTGAAGACGCAGATATGCCTAAACCAGACAAATCAGGTACGATGAAAAATACATGGGCAATTCACCAACTTTTAACTACTGTCAACTTTTCAACTAAAAATAGTTTTATTAATTGGTTTACAGGTGGTTTAAATCATCAAATCGAACATCACATCTTTCCCCACATTAGTCATATACATTATGCTAATATCGGTTCAATTGTTAAAAAAACTGCCCAAGAATTTAACTTACCATATAATGAATATCAAACCACAAAAAGTGCACTCTTTTCTCACTTTAGATTTTTAAAACAAATGGGGATTCAGCCCAACTAATACATTAAATGGATATACTTTCAGCAAGAATTAACAGTCTCCCCATCTCAGCTACACTTGAAATGGCGGCTAAAGCTAGAGAACTAAAAACCAAAGGAATTGATATAATTGGATTAAGCTTAGGAGAGCCTGATTTTAATACTCCTGAATTTATTAAGGATGCTGCAGTCCAAGCAGTTCAAGATAATTGGAATTCTTACTCACCAGTTGATGGTTATGCGGATTTAAAGACTGCCATTTGTAATAAATTTAAAAGAGATAACAACCTAGATTACAATCCTACCCAAATTGTTGTATCCACAGGTGCAAAACAATCTATCGCTAATATTTGTATGGTTCTATTAAATCCTGGAGATGAAGTACTGCTTCCTGCCCCATACTGGGTTAGTTATTCTGCCATAGCTACACTTGCAGAAGCTAAGTCTAAAATAATCCCCTCTTCAATTGAAACCGATTTTAAAATTACTCCTGAACAATTAGAAGCTGCAATTACACCAAAAACAAAACTAGTGATGTTTAATTCACCAAATAATCCAAGTGGAACAATTTATTCTGAAAAAGAATATCGCTCCTTGGGTAAGGTGTTGGAAAAATTTCCTGATGTATTTATTCTTTCTGATGAAATCTACGAACATATAAACTATGGTACTCCTCATTTTAGTATTGCTTCTATTCCAGAGTTATATGATAGAACTATTACTGTTAATGGGGTAGCAAAAGCATTTGCAATGACAGGATGGAGAATTGGTTATATCGGTGCGCCAGAATGGCTGGCTAAGGCTTGCAATAAAATGCAAGGGCAAATCACGTCAGGAGCAAATTGTATTGCACAAAGAGCAACTATTGCTGCTGTTGAAGCCCCAGTAAGTAATATCCAATATATGGTAGATGAATTTGCAAAGCGAAGAGAAATTATTATTCAATTACTAAGTGAAATTCCGGGTATTAAAATCAATCAGCCCGAAGGAGCTTTTTATGTTTTCCCTGATATTTCCTTCTATTTTGGAAAAACTCTTACAGGAAAAAAAATTGAAAATGCTTCAGATTTTGCTCTTTATTTATTGGAGCACGCACATGTAGCTACAGTTACAGGTGATGCTTTTGGCAATTCAAACTGTATTCGAATCTCTTATGCTGCGTCGGAAAAGAATATACGAACTGCAATTGCACGAATATCAAAATCCCTTCAATAATTTTCCAACTAAAATCAATGCGCTACATTTGTAATTAAATGTTTTTTTGTGATTACTAGCGACTTAAACCAAGTAAAAACTGCATTGATAAATGGCGATATTATCGCCTTACCAACTGAAACGGTATATGGTCTTGCCGCAAATATATATTTGGATAGTGCTTTAGAAAAAGTTTTTAAATTAAAAAAGCGTCCCTCATATAATCCCTTGATTGTTCACATATCAAACGCTGGTATCCTTGAACAAATAGCAAAAAATATACCTGCTAAAGCACGAGAATTAGCAAATGTATTCTGGCCAGGGCCACTTACATTAGTTCTTGAAAAACAAGATCAGATTCCTAATCGTATTACTGCTGGAAAACCAACAGTTGCAGTTCGAGTTCCGAACCACCCGATAGCGCTCCAACTATTAAAATCTT
Source organism: Cryomorphaceae bacterium (assembly GCA_042091225.1). GTDB lineage: Bacteria > Bacteroidota > Bacteroidia > Flavobacteriales > UBA7312 > JABAYQ01. The sequence continues at coordinate 3,150 of JBELHW010000090.1, forward strand.
TAAATTTTCCGTTAGCTGCACCTAGTGCAAACCCTTTCGGATCTTTGAGTCCAACCTCAGCAGAACATGTTGCTCTCTATTTTAAAGAAGAAATAAACTTTATTTTAGATGGAGGTCCTTGTTTTTGTGGTTTAGAATCTACTATCATTGGTTTTGAAAATGACAAACCCATTTTATATCGTCATGGTGCTATTTCAATAGAGGAAATTGAAAAAATTATTGGGCCAATAAAAATAAAAAATCAAAATAGTAAAAATCCCTCTGCACCAGGAATGCTTACTAGACACTATGCACCAAAAACCCAAATTCAAATAAATGAAGATATTTCTCTAGCTTTAGCACAAAACCCTGATAAAAAAATAGGTGTTTTAAGTTTTAGGAAAAATAAAAAAATAAAAACTGAGATTCACCAAGAAGTTTTATCCATTTCGGGTGATTTGAATGAAGCTTCTAAAAATTTATATGCTGCTTTACACCGTTTAGATCAGATGAATTTAGATCTTATCATTAGTTCCTTTTTTCCTGAAAAAGGTTTAGGAAAAACGATTAATGACAGGTTAAAAAGAGCCATAAAATAATAGTCTAAAAGGCACTTTATATGTAATTTATATTCTTCTGTTTTATTGCATTGTAGTAAGACGTAATACTTAAGTTGTGCCAAGGAATAACCAAAAAGATTCCTATTACAAAAAATAATAACCCTAGTAAATACCATGGAATAAATCGCAAATGCAAGCTAAAAAGTTCCCTTTTATGTCCATCCATCATTTTCCAGCTGTACTCCAATGCCTCATTAAATTGCATTTCGGGATGTTCTGCTATTATATAATAAGTCATAGAAAAACCAAGGCTAATTATTATCCCAGGAACTAGCAAAAAAAATAAGCCTAAAAGTGTAAGTGCATTTATAATAATAAATACCAACAAAACATTAAGTAAGGGTTTGAATCCTTCAAAAAGATCAAAAAAAGAAGGATTATTACCATTATAAATTTTTAAAAAATAAATACATAACCCTAATTGTAGGGGACCAGCTAGTAGAATAGAAAGTAATTCGCCGTATGTATTTAACTCAGATGGGCCTCCGATAAGCATTCCATAAACCATACAAACCACTACAGAGAGAGGCCAAAACGGTTTTAACTGCAAACGTGCATTTTGCATTAAGAGAACTAAATCCATAAAACAGATAATTTATAATTTAAGAGTTTAAAATCTTCTCTTGTTTATTTATTGATTCTTGGTGAATAGCTTTAAAGACTCTAAGAATAAATTCTTCAGATAACTCACGTTCTTGTCCTTCTAGTATCATTTTGCCTAAAATTTCATTCCAACGCTTATTTTGAAGAACTGCAACATTATTGGTTAGTTTTAAGTTGCCAATTTGTTTAGCTACCATCATACGCTTTCCTAGTGTATCTAATAGTGTTTGGTCAACAACATCTATTTGAGCTCGAAGTGTATTAAGTTCATGTTTATAAGCCTCTTCCTCAGTAGTTTTCTTTCTTACTTTTAAGTCTTTCATAATTTC
>JBELHW010000020.1:0-25139 GCA_042091225.1 Cryomorphaceae bacterium
TCCTGCCTCATAAGGCATATCTTCCGGTACTTCCACAATAAATTCTTTAATGAAAGATGCTACATTGTAATTAGAAACAACAGTTGCTTCCCATTTTTTTACTCCAAATACCTCTTCCGGAATAGTAACCTCCATATCTTCTTTTACTTTCACTTGGCAACCCAAACGATAGTCCTGTTCTATTTCCTTTCTTGAAAAGTGAGGTTCCTCAGTAGGTAAGATTGATCCTCCACCGCTAGTAACCTGACAAGTACACTGAATGCAAGTACCACCACCTCCACATGCAGAAGGAAGAAAAATCCCTTCATTACTTAAAGTGTTTAGCAAGGTAGATCCTCCATCTACTTCTATTTCTTTTTGTCCGTTGATAATAATCTTTACCTTTCCAGATGGCAATAACTTCGCTTTAGCAAAAAGCAATACACATATTAGAGCCAAAATAATTAGTAAGAAAATGGCAATACTTGAAAAAATTGTTGTTGTACTTAATAATATCATATCTATAATCCGAATTATAATTCAATACCCATAAAACTCATAAACGCAATCCCCATTAAACCAGTAATGATGAATGTAATCCCTAACCCTCTTAGAGGAGCTGGTACATTAGAATACCTTATTTTTTCTCTAATAGCAGCAATAGCAACAATTGCTAAAAACCAACCAATTCCTGAGCCTAAACCGAAAACAGTTGCCTCAACAATTGAGGTATATCCCCTTTCTTGCATAAATAAAGACCCTCCCAAAATTGCACAGTTTACCGCAATAAGAGGCAAGAAAATTCCTAAAGAACCATACAATGCTGGGGAAAATTTCTCTACAATCATTTCCACAAGTTGCACCATAGAAGCAATAACTGCAATAAACATTATGAAACTAAGGAAACTTAAATCTACATTAGCAAAACTTTCGTTCCCTGTCCACAACAAAGCACCCTGCTTTAAAACATAATGCTCTAACAAATAGTTAATCGGAATAGTTATACCTAAAACGAATATAACAGCAAAGCCCATTCCTACAGATGTTTTTACTGTTTTGGAAACCGCCAAGTAAGAGCACATACCTAAAAAATAGGCAAATACCATATTATCGATAAAAATCGATTTTATAAAAATGTTTACTAAATCTTGCATATCTGTTGTTTATTTAAGATTCTATTAAATCTCTATTCTTTGCTCTCTGAACCCAAATAATAACACCAACCGTAACCAGTGCCATAGGAGGTAAAATCATCATACCATTGTTTTCATAACCTAACTCGTACAATCCTAGTTTTTCTAAAACTGGGTAACCGAATAAAGTTCCTGCTCCTAAAAGCTCACGGAAGAAAGCTACTGCTATAAGAATCCATCCGTAACCAAAAGCGTTTCCTAATCCATCTAAAAAAGATTTCCAAGGAGTGTTTCCTAAAGCAAATGCTTCTAACCTACCCATAATAATACAGTTGGTAATAATAAGGCCAACAAATACCGAAAGTTCTTTACTTACATCGTAAACAAATGCCTTTAATACTTGATCCACCAAAATTACTAGAGCAGCAATAACCACTAACTGAACAATAATTCTAATTCTGGAAGGAATTAAATTTCTCATTAAAGAAACTGCTACATTGGCAACCGACATTACTACCAATACCGATATTGCCATCACAATAGCAGGTTTTAACTGAACCGTAATTGCTAAAGCAGAACATATACCTAATACCTGAGTAGTTACAGGGTTGTTGTCATTTAAAGGATCTGTTAATAATTTTCGATTCTTTTTTGAAAATAGTGCTTCGTGTTTCATTGTAATATAATATTAGAAGAAAATCCGTAAACAGTATCAACCATTAGGCTGTCCGTTTCCAGACTCATTATTTCATTTCTTTTTGATTCTAAAAATGGAGAATACATATTTAATCTTTCGCTTAACATTTTCGAAACTCCATCGGCTGTAATTGTACCGCCAGAGATTCCGTCTACGCCATGCATATCCCCTTGCTTTGCTCCTCCTTTTACAACTTTTACAGAAACCAATGTTTCGCCATCGTAAATAGTTTTACCAATAAAAGGTTCTTGAAACCATCCTAAAGAAATTTCTGCTCCCAATCCTGGAGTTTCTGACTTGTGATCGAACACAGCTCCTGAAATTGTTGACATATCCTCTTTTAGTGCCAAATAACCCCAAATAGGTCCCCATAATCCCTTACCTCTCATGGGTAAGATGTAGGTCTTTTTACCTTCCTTCTCACTAACAAATATTGGCAATTGTTGTTCTTCCTTACTTTTTTTAACCTCCACACCAAGATCAACATCAAAGGCTTCGCCTTCAACTACCTCTCCTTTGTAATTTAACACATAAGAATCGCTAATGTTTTGCTGGTAAGCATTTGCTGCCTCTTCTCTACTTACTTCTATTCCTATAGTAGTTAGGATGTTTTGCCTTTTTTCGGCAATAACATTCTTTTCCTGAAATGGTTTTAAGCTGATAGCTGCAATAGCAAGTAAACTAGCTACTATTACTACCATAACTACTGCAAAACCAAATGTGTATGAATTTTTATTTACGTCCATAATTATGCATTTGCTCTTTTTAACCTTCTTTTAATGTTACCCTCAACAACATAATGGTCCACTAAAGGAGCAAATATGTTCATTAGTAAGATTGCCAGCATCATCCCTTCTGGGTAAGCCGGATTAAATACTCTTATAAGTATAGCGAATACACCAATTAAAAAACCGTAGATGTATTTCCCTTTATTTGTTTGAGATCCTGTAACAGGGTCTGTAGCCATAAATACGGCACCAAAAGCAAAACTTCCTATAATTAAATGGATGTTTGCCGGAGTACTCATTAATTCGTTAGCTCCCCACATATTAAACAATGTAGCCATTACAAAACCACCAGCGAAAGTAGAAAGAATGATTCTCCAACTACCAATACCAGTTGCCATTAGTATAAGTGCTCCAATTGCAATGGCAATAAAGGAAGTCTCTCCTACCGAACCCGGAATCGATCCTATCATCATTTCCATCCAACTCCAACTACCACTTAATGCCGTCCAAGAATTATCTGCTGCCAACTCACCTAATATTGTAGATCCCGAATATCCATCTACCATGGCATTATGAACCCATACCTTATCTCCAGACATGTAAATTGGATATGCAAAGAATAAAAATGCTCTAGCTGTTAGTGCAGGATTCAAAATATTCATTCCAGTACCACCAAATACCTCTTTACCAATTACTACTGCAAAAATTACAGAAATAGCTAACATCCAAAGAGGAACATCAATAGGCATAGTTAGAGGAATCAATAAACCTGTTACCAAATAACCTTCGTTTACGGAGTGCCCTCTATAAACAGCAAAAGCAAACTCAACTGCTAAACCAACACCATAAGAAACAACTATTAAAGGTAAAAACTTCCAAAATCCGAAAATGAATTTAGAAAACATTGTTTGTGTTTCCCCTATTGCAAGGTAATATTGATGGCCTACATTCCACATACCAAATAATAAACATGGAATAAGCGCAACAATTACCATTACCATGGTACGTTTAAGGTCAATAGAATCACGCACATGAGAACCTTTATGGGTAGTATGATCCGGAACAAATAAAAATGTTTCGAATGCATCGTATGCAGGATATAATTTTTCCAGTTTACCACCTTCCAAGAAATGTGGTTTTACTGTATTCAATAAATTTTTAAATAATTTCATAGTAATAATAAAATAATCAACTACACTCTTTTTTTATTAAATCTAATCCTTCTCGAATAATAGATTGAACTTCCATCTTAGAAGTACAAACAAATTCGCAAAGTGCTAAATCTTCAGGGGAAACTTCGTAAATACCAAGATTTTCCATTGCTTCAATATCTTCAATCAAACAAGCTTTAATAAGTTGCATCGGATAAACATCCATTGGCAAAACTTTTTCGTATTGTCCTGTTACAACATAAGCCCTTTCTTCTCCATGATAATTAGTATCTAAAACGTATTTTTTAGATGGCATTAACCAAGAAAAATAAGCTTTAGACATTGAAAACTTATTTAAACCAGGAGCTAACCAACCTAAAAACTCCTGATAATTACCTTCCGGAATAACGGTTACTTGGGTATCGTAAAAACCAATAGATCCGTCCTGAGGAATTCGTTTTCCAGTTAAAGCACTTCCACTTACAAACCTACTTTGTCCTTGCTTTAAATTATCTTCTATCATGTTTGTAATGGTAGAACCTGCAATAACTCTATAATATCTTGGTTTTTTGACCTGAGATCCGGTTAATGCAACAATTCTGGAAACGTCATATTTTCCTTCAGAAAACAATCTAGAAATAGCAAGTACATCTTGAGGGTACAAATACCAAACTATATCTCCTTTGTTTATAGGATCAATATGATGAATCTGTACTCCTACATTACCTGATGGATGGGGTCCAGAAAACTTATTAAGTACTACTCCTTTAGTATCGGTAAAAACTTTCGAAGGATTGGTATTTCCATCTACATTTAGATGAACTTTGCCATCGGTAAGTTTAGAAAGAATTTGAATTCCATTTTGAAATTCTTTTTCTAATCCATGTAATACAAAATCATTATCGGCAGATAATGGCTCAGTATTGAAAGAAGAAATTACAATCGATTTCGGCACATCGTTCTGATTAGCGATAACATCAAATGGCTTTTGACGAATAAATGGCCAAACACCACTCTCTAGCATGTGATTAACAATTTGGTCTCGAGACAAATTAGCATTATCAATTTTATCGAACGCTTTGTACTTAATTTCATCGTCAGAAGTAATTACAACTTCCATTATTCTTCTTTTAGCACCCCTTACAATAGAAGTAACTTCGCCACTAACAGGAGAAGAAAACTTAATTGATTCATTATACTTATCGAAAAACAATGTCGAACCTGACATTACTTTGTCTCCTTCCTTAACAACAAGTTTAGGAGTTAAACCATGAAAATCAGTGGGTTTTACCACATAAAGTTTCGAAGTTGGTACGTTAGCGTACACTTTATCGGCCTCTCCTGAGAGATTGATATTAAGGCCTTTTTTTAATTTGATATCTTTTGACATCTTTTCAAGAAAATTATTTTTTTCGTCCACAAAAATATACATTTGTATTGTATCTATTTATCTAAAATTAAAGAAGAATTAATAATTTATACTCATTCTAAATAAGGAGAGGTTTTTACAACAATATCAACTCTAGAATTATGCTATTTTCAAACAAAATATTTCTTTTATCTATTGCTATTATTTGCTTTTTTTCTTGCAAAAATTCAAAACAGATAACAAGCTACAGCAACGAATTAGACCAAAAAAATTTAGTTGAGAAACAAAATTATAGCCAAAAAGAACAGCAAGAAGAACAGCAAGAAGAACAGCAAGAAGATAGAGAATTAGATTCTTCTTATTTCATGAACAAGTCTCATCTCGAATCTATTCACACAGTATTGCTTCACCCTCAAGAAAACGAATTACTAGAGCCAATCATTCATCTTAATTCTCAAGAAAAACTAATTTTATCATTTGATGACCTTGATCAAAGTCCTAAAAATTTATTTTACACACTAATTCATTGCAATAGTAAATGGCAACCCTCCGACCTATTTAAAAGTGAATATTTACATGGATTCGATAAAGAATATATTGATAGTCCTCAATCTTCCTACAACACAATTCAATATTACAGCCACTACAGAACTACAATACCCTCTCAAAATATGAAGCCAATCTATTCTGGCAATTACGTTATTCATGTATTTGATGAAGAAAATCCTGAGGAAGTGATCCTTAGTAAAAGAATGTATATTATAGACAATAAAGTGAAAGTAAGTGGCAACGTAAAAAGAGCTACTGATTTAGATCAACGAAACTACCAACACGAAATAGATTTTAACTTAAATCATTCCGGTTTTACTATTAATGACCCTTTTAACGACATTAAAGTAATCATTTCTCAAAATAACAGATGGGATAATGAAATTGATTACCTACAGCCAAACTTTGTTAATAACGGACAACTAATTTACGACCAAGAAGACTTTAATTTATTTGATGGAGGAAATGAGTACCGCTTCTTCGATATTAAAAGTCTACGCTACCTCTCCGAACGTTTGGCAAATATCTCTTTTGAAAACGATACTAATGTGGTAATGCTACGTAATGATTTAAAAAGAAGTTTTCAAACTTACTCTAGTCTAAGAGATATTAATGGTAAAAAATTAATTAAGATTCAAGAAGGGACTAATTCGGAAACCGAAGCCGACTATGCCTTAGTTAAATTTACCCTTCCTTACGATAGAAAAATAACTCATGGAGATTTATACGTATTCGGCCATATCTCCGATTATAACTTTTTACCTAGCCACAAGATGACTTTCAATTCGGAATCTAAAAGATACCAAACAGAAATCTATTTAAAGCAAGGGTATTATAATTACGAATATATTTTAAAGAAATACGATGGAGAAAATCTTAGTCGTTTTATTGAAGGAACTCATTACGAAACAATTAACGACTATTTTATATATATATACTATCGTCCACTAGGTTCGGACTACGAACAATTAGTGGGCTATCAAAAACTGAGTTCTAAAGGATTGTTTTAATCTTTTAAAACTTTAAATTTGCATAACTTATAATTAAAAAATCAACTATGTCTAAAGGAATTTATAATGTACCAGTTGCCAGCAACGAAGAAGTAAAATCATATGCTCCCGGAAGCCCAGAATTAGAGGAGCTTCTAAGCACTTACAAATCAATGAAAAATAGCACAATTGACGTGCCCTTGTATATTGGCAGTAAAGAAATTACCTGTGACCAGACAAAAACTATGAGTTCTCCTCATGATCACCAACACATTTTAGGTAAAGCTAGTGTTGGAAATAAAGAACATGTTAAAGCTGCTATTGACTCTGCTTTAGCTGCAAAAAAACAATGGGCTGAAATGCCATGGAACGAAAGAGTTTCAATATTTTTAAAAGCTGCTGATTTATTAGCTGGTCCTTTTAGAGCAAAATTGAATGCTGCTACCATGCTTGCCCAATCTAAAAACGTATTTCAAGCAGAAATAGATGCTGCTTGTGAACTCATAGATTTTTTCAAATTTAATGCTGAATATGTTACTCAAATTTATGGAGAGCAACCAGAATCATTGCCAGGAATGTGGAATAGATTGGAGCACCGTCCTTTAGAAGGCTTTGTATTTGCAATTACTCCATTTAACTTTACTTCTATTTGTGCTAATTTATGTGCCGCTCCAGCAATGATGGGTAATGTTGTTGTTTGGAAGCCCTCAAGAACTCAATTGTACTCTGCTAAGGTAATTATGGATTTATTTAAAGCCGCAGGATTACCTGACGGAGTTATAAATATGATAAATGTTAATGGAAAAGATGCTGGAGAAGTTATTTTTAATCATAGAGATTTTGCAGGATTACACTTTACAGGATCAACCGATGTTTTTCGTGATTTATGGAAAACAATAGGAAACAATATTGATAAATATAGAAGTTACCCTAGAATTGTTGGAGAAACTGGAGGAAAAGATTTTATTGTAGCACACGAATCTTCTGTTGCTAGCGAAGTAGCTACTGGCATTACAAGAGGAGCCTTCGAATTTCAGGGTCAAAAATGTTCTGCTGCTTCTAGAGCTTATGTTCCTTCTAACTTATGGCCAGACATTAAAAAGCAAGTCGTTAAAGACGTAAAAACATTTAAAATAGGAAGCCCTGAGGATCCTTCGAACTTCATAAACGCTGTTATTAGCGAGCAATCGTTTGATAAAATTAGTAGTTACATTGAATACGCTAAAACCCAAGATGATGCAGAAATTATTGTGGGAGGAAAATGCGATAAATCAAAAGGTTACTTTATTGAACCTACTGTAATTGTAACAACAAATCCTAAATTTAGAACAATGTGCGAAGAAATTTTCGGACCTGTTATGACGATATACGTTTACGAGCCTAAAGATTGGACTCAGACATTGGAACTAGTTGATCAAACTAGTGAATATGCGCTTACGGGAGCTGTTTTTTCTACAGATAGATATGCTATTGTTGAAGCAAGTAAAATACTCGAAAATGCTGCAGGAAACTTCTATATAAATGATAAACCTACTGGTGCAGTTGTGGGTCAGCAACCATTTGGAGGTGCTAGAGGGTCAGGAACCAACGATAAAGCTGGTTCGATTCTTAATCTTCAAAGATGGGTTTCGCCTAGAACAATAAAAGAAACATTCGTACCTGCTAAAGACTACAGATATCTGTTTTTAGGATAATATTTAAAGCCCTTTCAAAATTGAAAGGGCTTTTTTTTAAATTTGTTTAATGGAAAAGTTAAAACAATTATATCATCAATTACCAGATATTGTAAAAAACAAATATGTATTTACAACAGTATTGGTTTTAATATGGATAGCATTTTTTGACTCTCATAACTTAATTAGGCAATACAATCTAATGTCTGAAAAAGAAAGGCTAATTGAAGAAATGACGTTTTATAAATCTGAAATAAAGAAAGATAGTACTGCCTTATTCAATCTGACAAACAAAGCTGAAACCCAAGAAAAATTTGCCAGAGAAAAGTACTTCATGAAAAAAGAAAATGAAGATGTTATAATAATTGTAGAGTCGGATGAGTGAGTTTTATTCAGAATTTGAAACCTTTACCAGTTCTCAATGGAAAGAAAAGATAGAGACTGACTTAAAAACTAAAAAAATTGAAGAAATAACTTCTAATTTTGAAGGAATAGAAATATCTCCTTTTTATCATAAAAATCAATCAAAAAACTATTCTCTTGTAAATTATAATTCCGATTGGGAAATAGTACAATTAATAGATGGGTCTAATCCTAAAACGGCTAATAAAAAGGCTTTGTTGGCTTTAAATAGTGGTGCAACAGCTTTATGTTTTTCAAATGCTTCTAATTTAGAAATACTTCTTAAAGACATTTTAATTCAACACATCCGAATAGACTTTAAAAATTGTAACGCTTCTATTCTTCAGGAACTTGAAATAATTGTTCAGAAAAGAGGACTCGATAGCAAAGAAATTAAAGGTGCTTTTCATGGTTCTAGCGAACCTCTATCGCTTACTAATTATTTATACAATTCATTTGAGAGTTCAAAAACGAAAGTAATTGATCAAATCAGTGAAAGTCTAGAATTTGCTAAATCTCATCCTAAGAGCCAATTTATTTTTACCATAAACGAAAACTATTTTTTAGAAATTGCCAAACTAAGAGCTTTTAGAAAAATATTTTATAGCCTATATGGATTCCAAGCTTACATATTTGCTGTTTCTAGTACTAGAACTAAAGAAAAAGACTTAGGTTATAACAATATTATTAAAACAAGTACAGAGGCATTATCTGCAATTTTTGGCACATGCGATTCTCTACTAGTTTTACCCTACAATAGTACTTATGAAGAAAATAATGACTTCTCCGACAGAATAGCAAGAAACCAGCAAATCTTATTCAAACAAGAAAGTTATTTGGATAAAGTTTGTGACCCAAGCGCAGGAAGTTACTTTATTGAACACTTAACAAATACTTTAGTAAATAAATTTAGCTTAGGAAGCCATCAAATAAAAGAAGAAATAAAAAAAGAAAGCTGGAATACTCCAGAATCAATACCTATTCAGAATTATTACAATCTGGAAGATATAAAAGAGGTAGAACATCTCGATTTTATTGCTGGAAAACCTCCGTTTTTAAGAGGCCCTTACTCAAGCATGTATGCAGTTCGACCTTGGACAATACGTCAATATGCAGGCTTTTCAACAGCTCAAGAATCAAATGCATTTTATAAAAGAAATTTAGCAGGAGGACAAAAAGGACTTTCTGTTGCCTTTGATCTAGCAACTCATAGAGGTTATGATTCAGATCATAAAAGAGTAGTTGGAGATGTAGGAAAAGCAGGTGTTGCTATAGATTCTATAAAAGATATGGATATTTTATTTGATCAAATTCCGTTAGATAAAATGTCTGTTTCAATGACTATGAATGGTGCTGTTTTGCCAATAATGGCTTTTTATATTGTGGCTGCTCAAAAACAAGGCGTTGATTTAAAAGATCTATCAGGAACAATACAAAATGATATTTTGAAAGAATTTATGGTAAGGAATACTTATATATATCCTCCCAAATATTCTATGCGTATTATTTCAGATATTTTTAAATATACTTCTGTAAATATGCCCAAATTTAATTCCATTAGTATTTCAGGATACCACATGCAAGAAGCTGGAGCAAGTGCTGATATTGAACTAGCATACACTTTAGCAGATGGATTAGAATACATTCGTACAGGACTTAAATCAGGGATGAATATTGATGATTTTGCTCCACGACTTTCTTTTTTCTGGGGAATTGGAATGAATCATTTTATGGAGATTGCTAAAATGAGAGCTGCCCGAATGTTGTGGGCTAAACTAGTTAAACAATTTAATCCTAAAAACCCGAAATCATTAGCCTTAAGAACTCACTGTCAGACTAGCGGATGGAGCCTTACCGAACAAGATCCATTTAACAATATAAGCCGAACAAGTGTTGAAGCAATGGCAGCTGTTATGGGAGGAACTCAATCTTTACACACAAACGCATTAGATGAAGCTATTGCACTTCCAACCGATTTTTCTGCAAAAATAGCAAGAGATACACAAATACATCTACAAAAAAATATCAGTCTATGTAACAGTGTTGATCCTTGGGGAGGGTCTTATTATTTAGAAAAACTAACTCATGATATTGCTCAAAAAGCATGGAATTTAATTGAAGAGATTGAGAAATTAGGTGGTATGGCAAAAGCCATAGAAACCGGAATTCCTAAAATGAAAATAGAAGAAGCAGCGGCAAAAAAACAAGCTAGAATTGATAGTAAAAAAGATACTATTGTAGCTGTAAATGCTTACAGATTGGAAAAAGAAGATCAAGACATAGATATATTAGAAGTAGATAACTCATCCGTACTTAAGCAACAGCTTAAACAACTTAAAGAATTAAAAGAAAATAGAGATGAATTTAAAGTAAAAGAATCTCTTAATGCAATTACTACAGCTTGTAAAAACGAATCAGGTAATCTTTTAGAGTTGGCAATAATTGCTGCTCAAAACCATGCTACATTAGGTGAAATATCCGATGCTTGCGAAGAAGTTTTTGGGAGATATAAAGCAATAAATAAATCGATCTCTGGAGTTTATAAAACAGAAATAGAAAACAATCCACTTTTTATGGAAACTAAAAAATTAGCAGATAAATTTTCACTACTAGAAGGAAGAAGGCCTAGGATAATGATTGCTAAAATGGGGCAAGATGGACACGATAGAGGTGCAAAAGTAGTTGCAACATCTTTTGCTGACTTAGGTTTTGATGTAGACATGGGTCCTCTTTTCCAAACACCAATGGAAGCAGCAAAACAAGCTATAGAAAATGATGTTCATATTTTAGGAATTTCTTCTTTAGCAGCAGGACATAAAACTTTAGTACCCAAAGTAATTGAGGAATTAAAAAAACTTGGTAGAGCGGATATTTTAGTCATTGCTGGAGGAGTTATACCTCAACAAGATTATGATTTTTTATTTCAATGTGGCGTAAGTGGTATATTTGGGCCAGGTACCGTTATTGCTAAAGCGGCTAGCGATATTTTAGAGCAACTCATAAAAAATATAAAGTGAATATAGAAGCCATTATACCTTCTTTACTAAAGGGTGATAGAACAGCTCTAGCTAGGGCAATTACTTTAGTTGAAAGTAATTTAGAAAAACACCAAGTTCAAGCAGATAAAATTTTATCAGCTTGCCTATCAAAAAGTGGAAAATCAATTCGAATTGCTGTAACCGGAGTTCCTGGTGTTGGTAAAAGTACTTTTATTGAAACATTCGGAAAATACCTAACATCAAAAGGGAAAAAAGTTGCAGTCTTAGCTATCGATCCGAGCAGTGAAAAAACTAAAGGAAGTATTCTGGGAGATAAAACTAGAATGAACGATTTGGCCGTAGATGAACTTGCTTTTATAAGGCCATCTCCTAGTGCAGGCACATTGGGTGGAGTAGCAAAAAAAACTAGGGAAACTATTTTACTTTGTGAAGCAGCAGGCTACGAAATAATTTTAATTGAAACTGTTGGAGTAGGACAATCTGAAACTCTTGTGCATTCGATGGTAGACTTTTTCTTATTGCTTCTCTTAGCAGGAGCTGGAGACGAACTCCAAGGTATAAAAAGAGGTATTATGGAAATGGGCGACTGTATACTCATTAATAAAGCTGATGGAGAAAATATTTTGCCAGCAAATAAAGCAAAACAACAATTTAAAAATGCTCTTCACTTATTTCCTGTTTCCAAAAGTGGATGGACTCCTAAAGTAGAGACGACATCTGCTATTGAAGCAACCAATATAGACTGGCTCTGGGATACTATATGTCAATTTGAGTCGTGGCATAAGCAAAGAGGGTTTTTTCAAGAAAAAAGAAAAGAACAAAATCAGTTTTGGTTTCACCAACTTATTAAAGATAAAATACTAGATACGTTTTATTCATCTAAAGAGTCAGAAATAAAACAACTTGAAAAAGATATTGAAAAAGGAAAAATTACGGTTTCTAAAGCACTCCAAAACTTAATGAAGTGAGAAAAGGAATTTTTTATATGCTAGGCTCTACCCTAGCATTTGCTTGTATGCAAATTTGTGTTAAATACTTACCACATATCCCTCCGACCGAACTAATTCTTTTTCGTTCAATTATTTCTTTATTAATAAGTGTTGCTTTCTTATATAAACTCAACATTCCGATTCTTGGAAATAATAAAAAGATTTTACTTTTAAGAGGAATTTTTGGCACAACAGCTCTATTAATGTTTTTTTTTACTATACAAAACATTCCTCTTGCAAGCGCTGTAACTATACAATATCTATCTCCTATTTTTACAGTTATTTTTGCTTCTATTTTTCTAAAAGAAAAAATGAAAAAAAAACAATGGCTGTTTTTTGCAATATCATTTTTAGGTGTCGCTTTAATTAAAGGATTTGACAACCGAATCTCTTTATTTTTTATGACTTTAGGAATAATATCTGCAATTTTTTCAGGCCTTGCATACACATGTATTCGAAAATTAAAAGAAAGTGAGCATCCTCTTGTAGTAGTAATTTACTTTCCATTGGTATCTATTCCTTTTATGCTAATTTTTAGTTTTTTTTATTGGGTAACCCCAGTTGGAATAGACTGGCTTTATATAATTTTGATGGGGATATTTACACAAATAGCTCAGGTATTAATGACTAAAGGAATACAATCAGGAGTAACTAATAAGATGATAAGTCTTAAATACATAGGCAGTATTTATGCTCTTGTAATAGGTTATATTTTATTCGGAGAATCGTACCAAATAATGAGTTTGCTTGGTATTGTCCTCGTTATTGCTGGGGTAGTTTTAAATCTTTGGAAGAAGAAGAAGAAGAAGGCATAATTTTAGAAATCTTTTTTTCTAAGTCCTTTAAATTTAAAGAACCATTAACTTTATCTTTTAATAATCCATCCGAATCATAAAAATAAGTTGTGGGCCAAGTATTTACACCATAACTATTAAAAGATTTTGAACTTAAGACAAATTCGAAATCAAAAGAATTTTTAAAAGGAATGATTTTTTCGGGATTTTCTTCTGATATGAGAAGAAAAGTAACATCTCCACCATATCTCTTGTTTATTTGTTTAAAATGTGGCAATTCTTTTAAACAAGGACCGCACCAACTAGCCCAAAAATTAACTATTAAAGGTTTACCTACATAATTTTGAATATCAATCTTTTGACCATCTATTGATTCTATTTCAATTTTATCTAATTTTAAGTTTGGCTTTCTAATGTATTTAAAATAATAGTAAGCAAAACCTACAAGAATTAGAAGTACAAAAAGCTTAGATGATAAATTCATTTTTAGAACTCAGATTAGGATTAATTATCTGTTATTTCAAACTCTGTTCTCCTATTATTAGCTCTTCCTTCTTTAGTTGCATTCTCGTCAACAGGTCTTTGAGAACCGTATCCGATTGCAGTAATTCTCAAACCATCTACACCTCTGCTAACTAAATATGACCTAACGGCTTCAGCTCTTTTTTGAGATAGTTTCTCATTTGAAGCATTGCTACCTACATTATCAGTATGGCCAGAAAGTTCTATTTTAAGACTAGGCACATCATTCATTAAATCAATCAAACGATCTAGTTCAGGGTAAGAATCTAATTTAACTTCAGCTCTTCCTGTATCAAAAAATACGTTTCTAAGAGCAATCTTGCTACCAATATCAATATTTTTTAATTTTATGTCCTTGTTGATTAAATTATATGAGGACCCTTTTGGTAAGTTAAAGTTTTCTGAATGGAATAAATATCCTTCTGCCTCAACCGAAATTCCATAATTTAAGCCCGAGGGTAAGGATAATAAAAACTTTCCTGTAGCACTATTTGAACGCATTACAGCATATTCGTCACCAGTTTTGTTATCAAATATTTTAATTGTTGCCTCTATAGGGTTTTGGAGTAATCCGTCTAAAATTCTCCCTTTAAAAACTGTTAAACTATTTGAAGTGCTAACCTCAACAGTTTCAGGAATATAGTTATCTTCAATGGGTGAAGCAATACTTGCAATTAGATTGTCTTCGGTAGAAATTGACGGTATTTTATCTTCTCCCCAAAAAGTAGCTTGATAAATATCCATACCTCCGATACCATTACTTCTGTTGGAAGAAAAATAAGCAAACTTACCACTTGCCGAAACAGTAAAATATAGTTCATCATAAGCTGTGTTAATAGGATATCCTAGGTTAGTAGGTTCTTCCCACATTCCTCTTTCGTCTTTGTGCGAAACAAAAATATCATAACCTCCTATTGAGCTATGGCCTTGAGAGCTAAAATACATTGAGTTTCCGTCTGGAGTAATATAAACCGATCCTTCTTGAAAACCCGAATTAACATACTGACCAGCACTTTGGCCTTTACTCCAAAATTTCTCTTGGCTATCCTTTTTACCACTGTAAAATATATTTTTTATTCCACCGTATCCGCCATCTGTTACATAATATATCTTAATATCTTCGGGGTCATAACAGGCAAAGGTTTCATTAAACTCTGTATTTACAACTTTAGACATTTTGAGCTTTGGTTCCGACCATTTAGTACCATTTAATAAAGATTGAAAAATATCTTTCTGACCACCTACATCTTTGTATAACAAAATTCGTTGCCCATCATAAGCTAAGCCAGTTGCTACATCATCCAAATCCGAATTTAATTCTCTTATAGGATTAATTCCTATCCATTTTCTTTTTTGTCTAGTAGATTTATATATGTCAAGATTTCCAGCTCTGTCGCTAGAAATAATAATTTCTGAACCATCAGCGCTTATACATGGAGAGATATCATCTAACTCTGAATTTAAAGATTTTACGTTATCAACCCATACTCTTCTTTCAATAGCAAAAATTTCTGCTCCACTTTTACACTCTTTTATATGCTTTTTATTGAGCTTTTTATACACTTCTAGCTCTTTATCGTTAGCTAAAGAACTATATTTTAAATAAAAGTCTCTTGCAGTATCAAATTCTCTATCTAACTGATAGGCTTTTCCTAAAAGGAAGTATAAAAAGGGTTGAGCATCTTCGCTATTGAGCTCTAATGATTTTGTTAAGAAAGGTTTTGCTTTGTAAGGTTCGTTGGTATATAAATAGGCATTACCCATTTTCTGATTTAGCTGTGAATTGTTAGGATTAAAATCGTATGCCGATTGATACAAATCCAATGCCTTAGTAAATTCTTCTCCAGCATATGTCATTAACAATACTTTTTGATTTCCAAGTTGTAAAAACTCATCACCATTTTTAATACTTTCTACAGCGAGTTTTAAACCGTCCTTATCTTCTTTAAAATTGGACTTTTTAAACGCTATATCTTGAGCAAAAATAGCTCCAGTAAATAACATTAAAATGATAGTAACTATATTTTTCATTATTCGCAGTTGTTTATATAATACTCTCTTCCTTTTGAAATGCCTAATTCGCTCGCTTTTTGCCAATCTTCGCAAGCTCCATCAACATCTCTTAGCATCTCTTTAGAAATACCCCTATTTAAAAAAGCAATCCCGTTGGAAGGATTTAATTCTACCGCTTTATTAAGATCAGCTAAAGCAACAGTATATTTCTTTTCAAGTTGTAAAATGGCAGCTCTATTAATTAACGCTAATGAATATTCAGAATTGATTTCAATAGCTTTATTAAAATCTTTAAATGCCTTATCGTATTGCTTTGCTTCAAAATAAATTGAGCCTCTATTGTTAAAAGCAATCTCATAGTTCGTGTCTTTATTTATGGCGTTAGAATATGCTTCGATAGCACCATCAACATCTCCCGATCTTTTTAAAACAGAACCAAGATTATTATAAATAAATGATTGAGGATCAATTGATATGGCTTTTTTATAATCTTGAATAGATGTCGTATAGTCCTCTAAAGCTCTGTAACAACTAGCTCTATCGTTGTAAGCATAAGAATACTCTGGATCTATTGCAATAGCTTTAGTGAAAATATTTATAGCTTGTTGAAATTCTTTTTCTAAATACAAAACTACTCCTAATTGATAGTAAGCCTTAGAGTTAGTAGGAAACAGTTTATTTATATTAATAAGACAATTTTTTTCTTCTTGATCTTGACCGTTTAGTCTGAATATTGTTGCCTTTTGAATCAGTGGATCTACATCAGTCGAATCGAGTAAAAAAACATTATCCATGTCAGAAATAGCTTGGTCAAATCTATTCAGTTCCTTATAACAATTAGCTCTATTGTAATAGGCTTTTATAAAAAAAGAATCAAGAAGAATAACTTGACCGTATGCCTCAATAGCTTGCGAATACTGTTTGTTATTATACAGATCGGTAGCTTTGTTAAAAGTCTCTTGGGTAAGTTTTATATTTTCGTTTAAAAGATTAATTGCATTTATAGAATCTCGAAAACTAATTTCTTGATTAGTTAATAAGGAATCAGCTTCATTTTGTGCAATCAATTCAGAAAATAAAAAAAGACAGGCAATTGAAATAAATATTTTTTTCATTCTGTTTAAATTTTTATTAAAATTAGTTTAGAAACACAATAAAACTAAATTAATAGCAATAAGTTTTCAAGATGTTTTTAAGAATTCCAAATAGATGAACTGATTTCCAATTCTGTATCGGATTCGGATATTATTTTAATAGACTTGTAATTTGTATTATTTTCAAGATTAAAGCTCCTGTGCTGGTTATCGCAATAAGGTAAAGATTTACTCACGCCACAGGTACAAAAACTATATTTTATTCCTTTTTTAACTGATATTTTTAAAGAAGAAGATTTTTTTTCACTCATTTTTTAAAATTTTAAAGTTTTCTGTTTCTTTTCCGCCTATTACTTTAACATGATAGATACCGTTAGGAATATCTTTTAAATCTAATTTAAAACTATTGTCTTTTTTATAATTCATCAACTTTTTTCCATTCAAATCATACAATTCTATAAAAGAAGGTTCTAATATTTCAATATTAAAAAATCTTTGTGTAGGATTAGGGAAGCCATTTACAATAGTAGAAAAATCTTTAATGTCGCTAACATTAAAAGTGTCTATATTGTAGAAATAATCTAACCTTTTGCAATTGTTTTTTGAGAACACAGAAAGTTGAACGGTATATTGTTGATCTAGTGCATAGGTATGAGAAATGTTTTCTTGATCGGAGAATTCTCCATCTCCGAAGTCCCAAGAAATTGAATCATAGTTAGAGGCTTGTACGCTAAAATCATAAGTCTCCGAAACTTGTGTTAGCTCGATATTTTGAACATCAAATAAGTTCCAAACTTGGGTGCTATCTAAAACTACGTCACTAGCTATTGTTTGAAGGTAAAGCGCATCAAGACTATCTAATCCGGCAGGGTAAAAATTCGATCCTATACAAGACTTCTTAAAAATAGAAGAATAAAACACACAAGCACTTAAATAAGAACCAGCTAAATTAGGATGACTCTCGTCTCCTGCGTAAAGTTCAAAATCTGGATTTAGTTCTATACTTTTTTTCCAAGCCATCCCAACAGGAGAAACCGAAGAATTATTATCAAAAGCCATTTCTAAATAAGAGTTTCTGAGTCGGCTTTGCATGCCTAAATATGTGGCAACTGGAGGGTAAAACTCTGCATTAAAAGAATCTCCATTTTTTCTACCCCAAGTCATAAAAAACATTGGTTCAGTACAACTATCGTTAGATAAAATAGCATCAACTAAAGACTGAGCATGTGGATAGGTATCTTGCTCTACTTGAGATGGTGAAAAACTCGGCTCTTGACTTTGGGCTTGAATAACAACATAATCCCAATCTTGTTGATTTATAGCTATTAAACTAGAGGAATTTTCTTGGGCATGGTTTTGTAATTGCCATCCTCCTGGAGTATTAGATGATGGATTAAGAGTGTCGTCAAGGCTTGTAGCAATTTCAGACACCAAATTTGGCATATTATTATAAAAAGTATATGAATTTCCTAAAAACAAAACATCGTAATTTTGAGAAAACAAGGAAAGAGGAAAAAGCAGAAGAATTATAAATTTAAGTTTCATGTGGATTGTAATTTTGGGCTTAGTAAATTTTTATGTAAATATAATTTATTTTAAGAAAAAATTAAATCTAAATCGGGAACAAAATGATTACATTTGTTTAATGAACAAAGGGAATATAATTTATTTAGCATGTATTTTTGCAAGTATATTAATGTCTTGCAATAGTGTAAAATCTCTAACTAAAAAAGGAGATAAAGCTTTTGAAAAAGAACAATATGAAAAAGCAGTTGTGTTGTACTTTGATGCTTTACAAAAAGACAATTCGTACGAACTTGCCAAAGTTGGCTTAAAAAAAGGTGGGCAACGATTAGTAAATAATCATCTTGATTTATTTTTTAAGACCAAAAATTTTGGTGAAAATAGAAAGGCTATTTATCACTACAGAGATGCCTTACAAATGTTTGAAAAATGTGCAAGAATCAATGTGTCATTAGGTATTCCAACTCAATATACAAATGATTATAATTCCTTAGTTAACAGCTATGTAGATAGTCAGTATACTAAAGGAATGCAATTATTGCAAGACGAAGAGTTTATAAAATCTGAAAATATTTTTAAAGAAATAAAAGTACTTAAGCCAAACTATAAAGACATTGATGACTTACAAAGAGTAGCAGAATTTGAGCCAAAATATAGATTAGCTATTAGTTTTTTACAAAACGAGAAATATAGGTCATCCTATGCTCAGTTTCAAAAAATTCCATCAAACTATAAAGATACAAAAGCAAAAAAACAACTGTGCTTAGACGCTGGCACACTAACAATAGGATTTGTGGAGTTTAAAAACGGAACTAGAAATAAAGGAGGTGAAGCTGCAATATCAGCCCATTTATTTGATCAGCTTACAAAATTAAAGAACCCTTTTATAAAAGTTATTGACAGAAGTCTTACTTCTACTATTATTGACGAGCAAGTTTTAGCATTAAGTGGGCAAACATCCGAAGCAACTTCTGCAAGTGCAGGAGAGTTAATTGGAGCAAAAGCAATTTTATCTGGCAATTTAATTACCTATAGTAAAAAATCGGAAAAGGTAAAAGAGACATTAAAAAAAGCATGGAAAGAACGACAAATAAAAAAATACAATAAAGAAACAGAAAAATATTTTTATGAAACCGAGTATGACAAAGTGAAATACAAAGAGTTTTATGGAATGAATCAGGTTAGTTTAGGATTTCAATATCAGCTTACTTCTACAGAAACTGGAGAAATATTGTTAACAGGAATTGTAAATCTAAGCGAATCGGATGAAGTTAATTACGCTACATCCGGTGTTAATTATAAAAAATTAGTTCCAGGAAACTGGAAATATCAAAACAAATCTCATGAAAACGATATCGTTTCAACTTCTATTTCTAAAAAAAGGAATTTAAGGAAATTATTTACTAATAAAAAGACATTAAAAACAACCGAACAATTAAGAGATGTTTTATATAAATCTACAGCTTCAAAAGTCAGTAATAAAATAAACTTATATAATCCAGAAGATGAATAAACTTTTAATTCCATTAGCCTTTTTATTTGCTTTCTGCGGCACAACAAAAAAAATAGAGGAGCCAATAAATGACCTACCTAGTTGGGTAAAAAGTTATCCTATTATAGATGGCTATTATGTGGGAATAGGAGTTGCGGATAAGAGTACTCATCCTGAAAACTTTATTCAAATTGCTCAACAAAATGCTTTGCAAAATTTGAGTACCCAGATAAAAGTAAATATTGCTACCGAGTCCGTTTTTCTTCAAATGGAAAGGGAGTACGGTTTTGAAGAAGAATTTAAATCTAACATTAAAGTAAAAGCAGAAGAATTTATAGAAGGTTATGAAATGGCAGGCACCTTCACTCAAAAAAATGAATATTGGGTTTACTACAAATTAAATATTGACAAACACAAAGAAATTCAGGATGCTAGAAGATTTGAAGCAATAGAATTATCTAAAAATTATTTAGATCAAGCCAACGATTCTTACAAAAACCCTAAAGAGAAATACACCAACTATGTTAGCGCTTTGAGTGTTTTAAAACCATATTTAAGCGAGCCTCTTTTAACCGAATATCAAAGAAAAAACGTTTTTTTAGGTAATGAAATTATCTCTAGCTTTAGATCTTTTGTCGATGATTTTAGAATGAAATATGTCGGCAAAAAAATAAAAGTAATGATTGGAGATAAGGTTGGTAATATTAACATTGAGGTAAAACATAAAGATAAAGCAATAGAGAATGTAAAGCTAAATATCAATTCGCCTATACTTGAATTAGAAAGGTTTAGTAAAACAACAGATAAAAATGGAATTTTTACAGCTATAATACCTAAAGTAATATCTACTGAGCCAATACAAAAAATGAATATTAGTATCGATTTTACAGATTGGATTAACGAAGCTACAAATGATGCGTTTATAAAAAAATTAATCCGTAGTGTTCAAACCCATGAAATTAGTATTCCTGCCTACGTCTATACTCCAAATATCTATGTTACTTCTGATGAAAAACAATTTAATAAATTAAAACAAAATCCGTTACTCAAATACGCTGCAGAATCAGCATTAAGTAAATTGGGTTTTACTTCTGTAAGTAACAAAAAAGATGCTGATTTATTCATGAAAATCGTAGCCAACACAGAAAAAGGAAGAACTATTAACGGACAAAAAATGTTTACCTCATTTCTTGATTTAACAGTACAAGTTAAAGACAACAATAACCTTATTGTTTTCAGCGATCAATTAAGCAAAATAAAAGGAATACAATTAGATTTTGATCTAGCCAATTCGGATGCTTACAAACAAGCCACAAAAGAACTTGAAAATTTTGTTATTCCTGATTTTGTAGACTCTTTTGTAAAATAAAAAAGAACCTAAAATAGAGTCTTTTTTATGGTTATTTTATGATTTAAATTTAATTCATTTTAGACATTTCAGCCTCAAAAATCTCTTTAAATCTTTCGTAATTAAATTCAGCTTTTAGCTTTTCATCGTTCGACAATCTTTCTTTATACTTCGAAGCTAACTTTTCAGAAGATAATTCGATGGCTAAATAAGCTTTAAATTTACCTTCAGTAGTTTTAGTAAACTTTTCACAAATTTTAATCGCACCTGAAAGTTCTTGATTTACAACTGTTCTTGCCATTTCGTTAAAAGTTTCAGTAACTTCTTCCTTGTTGTTAAATTCTGTAGAGTTGACATAATTATCTCCAACTATTTTCATTGTTGAACTAATTGTTTTGGCTAATTCAGACTGTGCATTAGATCTCGCTTTTTTCTTAGCAGTCATTTGATCAATACTTTCACCAATTCCACTAGAACGAAATGTTTTTTTATCAGAAAAATAATCGGGACCAGAACAATATTGCTCTATTAAAACCTCTCCCTGCTCCTTTGGAGAAATACCAACTTCTTCTTTTGTTTTACAAGAAAAAATAAGTAAAGTGGAAAGAAAAATTGTTACATATAATTTTGATGTTTTCATCTTAAATACTTTTTAAATTAATTTGTAAAAATAAAACATTTTTTTATCATCTTTGTGTATTAACCTAAATAACAATTTTTATGAAATATTTTTACTCTCTAATTATTCTTTTCTCTTTTAACTTAAACTTAATTGCTCAAACACCTGATTTAAGTTTTGTAAGTTTTGAAACAGGTTTTTCTAGTCCTACTACCATAACACATGCAGGTGATAGCAGAATTTTTGTACTAGAACAAGATGGAGTTATTAAAATTATAGAATCCGGAAATGTAACAACATTCATGGATATCAAACAAAGAGTTTCTTCACCAGCTGATAATTTAAATACTTATGATGATGAACTAGGATTATTAGGTTTAGCATTTGACCCTGATTTTACTAACAACGGCTACTTTTATATCAATTATACTGATAACGATTTAAACACAAAAATTTCTCGTTTTAGTTTAGATAATTCAAATTCTAACTTAGGAGATTCTAACTCTGAAGAATTAGTTATCGAAATTGAGCAACCTTATTCTAATCATAATGGAGGATGCATAGCTTTCGGGCCTGATGGTTATTTGTACATAGGAATGGGTGATGGAGGAAGCGGTGGTGATCCACAGGGATTTGGACAAAATATGACGTCATTATTAGGCAAAATTTTAAGAATTGATGTAAGTACTCTTCCTTACACTGTTCCTGATTCAAATCCTTTTGTTGGTAATAATAACTATTCGCCAGAAATTTGGGCAAGTGGGATGAGAAATCCTTGGAAATTTTCATTTGATAGCGAAACAGGAGATTTATGGATTGGTGATGTAGGACAAAATGCATGGGAAGAAATTGATTTTCAAAGTGCTAACAGCCAAGGAGGAGAAAATTATGGATGGAATTGTTATGAAGGCTTTGCTTCATTTGAAAACAGCGGATGTAATGATACTTATGCAGATCCTGTTCATACTTATGAAAACAATGGATATCCTAACGATTGTTCTGTAACTGGAGGTATTGTTTATAGAGGTTCTTTGTATCCTAATTTTGATGGGCACTATGTTTTTGGAGACTATTGCACAGGAAAAATATTTACACTTTCTGATCAAGGGAATGCAAGTTTTGATCTTAGCACTCAAGAGAATACAGACATTTTTATTTCATGTTTTGGAGAAGATAGTAATGGAGAGTTATATTTAGCAGACAGAAATAGTGGAGAAATATTCTCAATTATTGATAATTCTACTAATCAAACTATCTCTTTCGATTGTTTGCCAGAAGGCTGTATTGATCCAAACGATGGAAGCGGAACTTACCAAACTGAAGAAGATTGTCAGGCAATGTGTTTAACATCTGTAAAAGAATCATCATTAGAAGAAATTTTAATTTTCCCTAACCCTATTACTAAAAATTCTGTTTTAAACTTTGAAAATATTGAAGAAGGAAGCTTAGTTATAATATCAAACATGCTAGGGAAAATAATAACTTCTAAAATTGTTAACAACCAAAAAATAGATTTAAATAAAATAAATTCAGGAGTTTATTTCATTGAAATAGAAAATCACACAAGTAAGAAATTAATCATTCAATAATGAAAATATTTTTAATAATATTTACTGTCAGTTCTACTTTTTTATTCGGACAATCTTACGATGGTCCAGAATCTGTTGATTATCATTCTGAAACTAATAGGTACTTTGTTTCTAACTCAAGTAACGGACAAGTTTTAGAAGTTGATTGTCAAGGCAATGTATCTGTTTTTGTATCTAATGTTGGGTCAGGACCTCACGGACTAGAAGTAATTGGTAATCAATTATTTGCTTGTAGTTTTTCAAGATTAAAAGTATACGACATTAATTCGGGCAACGAAAACCTTAACATAAATTTAGGGGCAAGCTTTGCTAACGGAATTACTCATAAAGAAAATGATCTTTTTATTACTGATTTTTCTGACCCTAAAATTTATCACTACGATATAAATCAAGACAATTTAAGTGTACTTATTGATAATCTACCTTTCACACCAAATGGTATTTTTTACGATGATATTCAAAACAGAATTTTAGTCTTAAGTTGGCAAGCTAATGCTCCTATTTATGAACTTAGTTTGATAGATACTTCTATTTCTATTGTTAAAGAAACTAACTTAGGATATCTTGATGGAATTTCAATGGACAATAATGGAGACTTTTATGTTTCTGCATGGAGCAACAATGCCATTCATAAATTTAATAGTGATTTTAGTGGAAGTCCTACAAATGTTTTAAACGGCATGAACAATCCTGCTGATATTTTTTACAATAGAAATTTAAATGTTTTAGCTGTTCCTAATTCAGGAAATAACACTGTAGTTTTTGAAGGATTTGGAACCAACACAAGTTATAATTGTGTTGACTACCAATGTCAGGAAGTTAATGATCAATCTGGAGAATTTAATACTATGGAATGTTGTCAACAGTATTGCCAAGATCCATCAAATATTGATGAAAATAAAAGCCTAAAAAATGTTTATCCTAATCCAATTATAAATGGTGAATCTTTATTTTTTGATACTATTGCTAAGAAAATAGAGTTATATGATCTGAAAGGAAGGCTTTTATTTGATATTAAGGATAACATACAATCGTCTATTTCCTTACCTAACTTAAAAAGTGGAATTTATATATTAAATTACGACAATAAAACGACCAAACTAATTGTAGAATAAACAAATGTCCAACATTCCTTTAGCTGAAAGAATTAGACCAAAAAATTTAGACGATTTTATTGGACAAGAACATCTTATAGGTAAAAAAGGAATTCTTATTAACTCCATTAAAAACAAAGTTATTCCCTCAATTATACTTTGGGGGCCTCCAGGAGTTGGGAAAACTACATTAGCTAATATTATTTCTAAAAGTTTAGACAGACCCTTTTACACATTAAGTGCGATAAATTCTGGTGTAAAAGACGTTAGAGAAGTAATAGAAAAAGCAGGCTCTTTAGGCTTATTTGGCACAGCTGTTCCAATTCTTTTTATTGACGAAATTCATAGATTTAGTAAATCGCAACAAGATTCATTACTCAATGCTGTAGAAA
>JBELHW010000021.1:0-24529 GCA_042091225.1 Cryomorphaceae bacterium
AACTAATGTTATTTTCTGTAAAAGTAAAAGTGCCGGGCTGTTGTACCTCACCTAAAATAGTAAACTTAGCGTTTAATAAACGTACGTTTACACTGGGGTTTATTAGATAACCGCCATCTATAAGTAGTTTTTTAATATTGTTTTCTAGATCTTGGGTAGTTTTATCCTTTACAGATATTTCTCCTAATACCGGGAAATTGATCGTGTGATTTTGGGATACTAAATACCCATCTAGCTTCATTAGATCAATATTGTTTGCAACAACACCACTAGCGGTTATGTTATTGTAAGGTAATGAGGCTTCTGGCAAAAGTGCGCCTACCTTTATTTTTAGAATATCATCTACTTGCAAGGTGTGACTATTATAAGTTATTTCTTGACCAATTACTGTATCCAGATTTTGCAGATACAGCATTTCTTTTTTGGAAACGCAGGACTGCAGAGTTGAAAAAGCAAATAGCGGTAAAATAAAATATTTTATCATGTTTTTATAAATCATTTTTGTGTTTTTTGAATTTCAAAATTAATTTTTTTATTCTAAATAACTTTAAATTGTAGTAAAATAAAAAAACGAATTAAATGTATCTGGCGTCTTATTCTTGAAGGCTCTTTGAGTAATCTATAAGCCCACTCAAGATTATTTTTTAGCCACCATTTGGGTGCTCTTTTAACAGTACCAATGTAAACATTAAAACTACCTCCTAATCCTTGATAAGTTGCTTTGTGTTTTTGATGTAATTTCTCCATCAAAATTTCTTGTTTTGGGGACCCCATGGCAACAAAGACGATATCTGGTTTATGAGTTTTTACATCTTCAATTAATGTAAGCTCCTCCTCTTCAGTTTTAATATATCCATTTCTATAATTTAGTATTTTAATATCTGGATAATCAATTTTTAAATTTAAAACTGTTTTTTCTAAAACTTCTTGTTTACCACCAATTAAATAAAAAGTTTTTGATTTGTAGTATTGTTTTATTATTTCTAACCAGAGTTCACACCCAGGTATTTTTATAATATTTTTAAGGCCTTTCTTTCTTAGGGCCCAAACTGCACCCACACCATCGGGATAGCCTAGGTTTCTATTTATAATATCGCGGCTTTTATCGGTAGCATGTAGTATCTTTTCTGCATTTACTGCAATCAGATTTTTTTGATGCTTTATAGCATAATTCATCAACTCATCTGGTGATTGGGGCGCATACGTTTTTACTCCATTTAACAAACTAGACTTCATTGTTTGGGGTAATTTCAGATTCTAAGATATAATGAGACATAGCATTAAACATAAAAGCGTTACTCCATCTCATGTAGGGTATTTTTGAACTTATTGTCTTTTTTAATTGATAGTAAAAGTAGCCTTTTTTATGTTGCATATTATCTATGGTCCAATTTAAGACATTATCTATTAGGGGCTTGTTACTCTTAAATACGTTTAATTTTGAGAGTGTTACTATAATTTGTGCAGGACAATGGATATCTATTGGGTAGGTTTTATTATGGTAATACTTGGGCATACCATTGGCTTCAAAAAAATTATTTACATAAAAATATAATCCTTTATCAATGTATTTCTGAAAAGTAACGTCTTGTGTATTGTCCTGGTAGGTTTTAATGGCATCTAGATTAAACCCGGTATGAAAACTATCTATACGGTATTGTATGGGTAAAAGTCCGTAAATCCATGAGCCATCATCTTTTTGTAATTCACAAGCAGTTGCAATAGCTGTTTTTGCAAGCTTAAAATGTTCTTCATTATTTGTGTATTTAATTGAATAACTTAATATTTTAGCCCCTAAAAGTGACGCATTAATAACTGTATTATTGCCATCTTTCACACTATAAGAAAAGAAAAAACCTTTACCATGTTGTGTTCTTGTTAAATCATTAACAACAAAATTTGCAGCAGTCAATGTTTCTTTTAAAACCGCTTCATTTTTTGTGATTTCATAGCTCTCCAGCAAGGCCTCAACACAAAAGCAAGTTGCAACGACTGTTGGTGTATTTTTTTTAAACAAAAATAAACGTCTTGCCTGCCAGTCAAAACTATAACCCCAACATGCACCAGAGTATCCCGTTGATTTAAGACTTAGTAAGAGTGTTGTTATTTCATTTATCTTAACAAGTAATTGTTCTTTTGTTCCAAAATTTTCACACCCACTTTGTGCTAACTTGTAGAGTTTACAATAGCCTAATAAAAACAATGCAACACCTTTTGCATTATGTTCTTTTGGAACGAGTAATAAGTTCCTAAAGTTAATTGGATTGTGCTTAAATATTTGAATCCAAATTGCTCTTCCTAAATCCCAATGCTTAAAAGGTAATGCCTGAAACACTTTAGAATTTAAACCATCATAAGGATCCCAGCCTTTAAAGTTCTCAGACTCGCAATAACTCTTGAGTTTTAAAAAACTCGATTTTGTTTTATATTTCAACTTGCTCCCCTCCATGTTTTACAGATTCTAATACTTTAAAGGATGCTTTTGTAACTGATACAATCTCCTCAAAAGAAATGGGTGCTTTGCCATCTTCAAGTAAACTATTAACAAAAGCCTCCACCATTTCTTTCTGACCTTTATTTTGATTTAAAATTTTAGTCTTTTTTGGTTTTCCTTTACCATAGATTTTTAATTCCTTAAAATCATTGAGTATTGCAGATTGTCCTGCCGAGAATACCTCTACATATTCTTTAGTCATAGATTTTGAACCATTTGCATAATAAGCTACAATTCCAGAAGATCCGTTTTCGAACTGAATCAAAATATTCAGCGTATCATTTAGATTGTTTGCATCCGGTAATGCAGTTGCAGAAACTTTAACCGGCAAACTTCCATTAAGATACGTCAAGTAATCAATAAAGTGACACACTTCTCCTATAACACGACCACCTCCTATTTCTAAATCTTGTACCCAATTATCTCCAGGGATAGCACCTGCATTAATACGGTATAACATCGTCATAGGGTTATTACCTATGGCTTTTTTTAGTTTTGTAGTTAATGGTGAAAAACGTCTATTAAACCCAACCATTACTGCTTTATTAGCTTTGGACTGCGCCTCAATAATCTCTTCTAGCTCAGACTCTGATAAACATAAAGGCTTTTCAACAAATATATTCTTGTTGGCCTTTAAACTTTTTAAAACATAAGCTCCATGAGAATCGTGACGGGTAGCGACAAACACCGTATTGGTATTCTCATCGAATATATCTGTTTCTTGCGTAGCACAAAACTGAAATTTAAATTTTTCAGCAACACGCTTGGATGTTGTACCTGTATTGGTAAGTACTCCAATTCTAGCAACATCTTTTGTTTCTGGAATATTTGGCAATAAATTTCCTTGTGCATAACTACCTGCTCCAATAAATGAAATATTTATTTTACCTAATTTTTCGGGTTGTTTAGTTGTAATTTTCGATTTGTTAGCTACTTTCTCAATATCATATTTTAAGGCGATTCCTGTAAACGGTTCTGATTTTGATACTACTAGGTCAAAGGCGTCTTTGGCGTTATCAAAATCAAACTCGTGTGTTGTTAAATAATCAATATCTATTTTATTGGTCGCAATTAAATTCTGGAAGGCTTTCATGTTACGTTTTTCTGTCCAACGCACATAAGGTAAAGGGTAATCAATACCCTTTTCTTCGTAGTTTAAATCGTAGCGTCCTGGGCCATAAGAACATGCCATTTTTAGTTCTAGCTCTTTACGATACCAGTAAGGATCACGATCAAAACCTGTGGGTACGGCGCCTAGCACCACTACTCTTCCTTTTTTGCGTGCAATGGCACCCGCAAAATTTATAGGATCTAAACTATTGGTTGCTGCTGCGATTATAACTGCATCTGCACCATAACCTTGGGTTGCATTTAAGATTTGCTCCTCTATTCCTGCTGCACTCTTTAATAATCCTATATCTACTACATTATTATCCACTGCTTGTTTAACAGCGGCTTCAGACACATCTATACCTATTACAGTTACTCCTGAGGCTTTTAAAATCAATGCTGCTAATTGGCCTAATAACCCTAGACCAATAATCACGCAAGATTCTCCCAATCGCAAATCGGCTTGACGAACGCCTTGCATAGAAATAGCTCCTAACGTATTATAGGCGGCATCTTTTAAATTGGCTTCTTTATTTAATTTTACACAAAGATTTATAGGTACCGAAACAATTTCGGCATGGTTGGCATAACCTGCACCGGCACAGGCTACTTTATCACCAACTTGAAATTCTGTAATCCCTTCGCCAACTTCAATAACTTCTCCAGCACAACTATACCCTAGAGGAGAATAGGCATCTAGCTTCTTCATGACAGCCCTATAGGTTTGTATAGGACCTTGTTTTTTAAGCGTATCCAGTACTTGTTTAACTTGTTGTGGGCGCTCTTTTGCTTTACCCAGTAAACTTTTACGAGCTGCCACAACAGTAGAGCCCTCTGTACCAGCACTAATGATGGAATAGTGATTTTTAACAATCACCATACCCTTACCTAATTGTGGATAAGGCACTTCCTGAATAATCATATCTCCCGAACCTAATTTCTGTGTGAGTTGTTGCATTTATTTATTTTGCTTTTTAATGTGATTTATGGTCATTTAAAATAGTAAATGGACCTTCTAGTTTTCTAATAACTTTTCCAGGATTTCCAACTACTAAGGATTGAGGAGGGACATCCTTTGAAACAATTGCTCCAGCACCTATAACTGAATTATCACCTATATGTACTCCTTTTAGAATTACAGCATTTACCCCTATAAAAATATTATTTCCAATAATGACCTCTCCATTTCCAAAATCATCAATATTAATCATTCTGCTGGCTCCATCATGAGACAATATTTTTACTCCAGACGTGATTAGACAATTATCACCAATTCTAACTTTACCTCTATGAATATCAATTTTTGCCCCTAAGCTAATCATAGTATTTTTACCAATTGTAACCCCAAGAATTCTTAACTTAGTTAAATGAGCAAAACGAATTAAATTACCAACGAAATGAATCAATCTTCTAAATATATTTTTCATGAATAAATTTTATTATAAAATAAATTGAATTTGTTACAAATATGATTTATATCAAATTTAGTAATAGCTTCTTTTGATATTTCATGTCTTCGATTTAAAAGCATCTTATTTGTTTTACAAAGCAGTAATGCGTCAACAATATCATCTACATTCTTGATTTTAATATGTAATCCATTTATATTTGGTATAACAATCTCTGCTAAAGCTCCAACAGAGGTAGTTATACAGAACAAACCCGAAGCTAAAGCCTCTAATACACTTGTTGGACAGCCTTCGGTATATGATGGAAATAAATAAATGTCATTGCTAGCAAATTCTTTGAATTTTTGTCTACCGGTAATTCTGCCTTTAAATTTCACTTTAGATCCCTCAATATTGTTTTCTTTTAAGATATATTTTAAATCCTCTATGTATCCTAATTCATTCTCATGCCCAACAAAATTAAACTCAAAATATTTTAATTTATTTTGCGCACTAAGTATACAAATAGCCTCAATAATCTCTTTAGCACCTTTTAACCCTTCAATTCTACCTAAAAACAATACTTTTAATACACTATCTAATTTTTTATCAGAAAAAATAATATCATTCTTTCTTATCGAAGTTGTTGTAACCATAATCTCATCAGTCTGACTTTTCTTTAAGCTTAATAAACTTTCCTTAAAAGATGTTGCCAGCACAATTTGATGAGTTGAAGTTTGATATACTTTGTTAAACAGATAACGTATTAATTTGTTATTGGAAATATGCGAAAAAGTTTCAACACGCCACCCCCTATAAAATATCACAACCTTTTTTCTAAATAATTTAGCTATAACTACAGGAATAGCATCCCTAATAAGTGAAACCGGAATCATCGAAGGGCTCAACTGTACAATTTTAATTTTTCTATCTGAAATAAGATTAAAACATAACCTTAACATATCATAAAAGTAGAAGAAAGGGTATAATATTATTTTTAAAATAGAATAATAAAAAACCCAATCTCTAGACCCAATATTTTGATGCTTTAATTCAAAAGCATCAGATTTAAATGTATTTAAAAAAAGATTATAATAATTAACTACACCACCTTCATGATTCAATGGGTTGGTAAGTATTAACACTTTACTTTTCATTTATTATCTGTTTTGGTGGATACTTCTTTAGGTATTGTTTTTTTAACTTTATTAGCTTATTTTCTCTATGTATTTTCCTTGATTTTTTTCCTAAATTATTTAACAGTAAACTCTTGTTAAACAGATATTTTTTTGCAAACTCAGTTATACTTGGTTTAGAACTAGTTACAGCGATATCTTCACCTTTAGTAAATGTAGGAATGATAACCTTCTTTCCAGAGTCTTCCAAGTAATTAACAAAAACCCTAAAACCAGCCAACCATAACCACACATCATTTGCTCGGCCAACTCTAGCATCACTTGTTCTTACATGATCTCTTAATGCAATAATACTCTCTAAATTAAAGATGCCAATATTTTTAAACCACTCAAGATCGACTAGTTCTTCTAAATAGGGTCTAAGTTCATTCTTGGACCATTTTGTGTATTCATGATAATGATATCGCAGGTCTTTTTCTGCACCTATAGTTTTTTTACCAAACGCTTTATTTGTTCTTGCCCAAGGAAAATTAGCTAAAACAGGTAAATGATTTTCAAACAATTTCATATAGATTTCATCTCCTCTCATAGATGGATGTAAAGACCAAATAAAGGAATAGACCTCTGGAGCTGTAAACATTTGATACAAATTGGCATTACCGTTGATTACAGATAAAGCATGACAAAGCCCCCCACGCATTCTGTTGCCTTGCATAAATTGCTCATTATGCATATAGGATTGCGCTTTAGGTGCTCTTTGCAAGAGCCTGCTAATATCTTCATTGACACCCTTAATGGCAAAGTATTTAACACTATTTGTTAGTATATTAAAGCTATCCTTTGGCGTTGGAGTGTTAAGGTGTAATAAATGTAATCCACCAAATTCTGCCCTACCTATAGAATCACCAAAACTGCCAGCCAACACAATAGAATCTTTTGGTAAATCCTTAAACCATGTCATATTATGCAACATTTCTGGTGAATGTATCAAACCTAGTTCTTTAGCAGCAACAGTAATATTATTTTTTACTATATCAGGATCGATTGGGATACTTTTTATTTCAAAATTCAATAATTTAGCAATTTTTTTTGCATATACAACGTCTCTTGAATCTTCTAGCCCCCAAGTAACGGCTATTGGCTTTGATTTAATTTCACCTTCATCATATAAGTATTTTAAAACACCTGCAACTATTCTACTATCTAAACCACCTGATAACAAAACATATACTTTATCAAAATTTAAAATGGATGACCTAGCTTCTTCAACTAAAAGATAAAATAATCTTTTTGCCAAGTTATCATAAGTATCTTTATAAAAATCATGGTTTGGTATTTCCTCCAGAAAAACTTCACCATTTTTAATTTCAGATAACCAAGGTTGTCTTTTAATTTCTTGAACAAGAGTTCTATCTCCACAGATATAGCCAAAAGATAAATATGATTGAATAGCCGCCGTATCCAAAGTAACATTATCACCTACATGTTCAATTGCTTTTTCAAAACTATTAAACCAAGAATCTTTACATTGGTATCGTGGTGGCTGAAATAAATGCTTTGAGGACTCTATTGTTTTCATTATTATTTTGTTTTATCATTCAATATTAATTCCCCTAATTGAGAACTATTTAAAAAAATAACTTCTGGAAATTGCTCAGTAATTTTATTTAGTAACTTTTTAAGTTGTATTAGCCCATTTTCTCTATTCTTTTCATTGATAGAAGCTATAAAATTTACACGATGACTGGAAATAAGCGCAGGTTTGTTTTTCTTAAATGCACTTTCAACTTGCTTGAAAGTTGATTCCCAATAATTTTGGTTTGTTGAAGTTGATGGCTCAAAAGTACAGTTTCTAACTAAATATGTTAATCCTTCAGTCTTTGATTTTTCTCCTAAATAATGAGCAATATATTTTGTTTTATTTGCATAATGATACTCTTGTAAATAGCCTCCCTGAATAAACTTTATATGATTTTGTTTCCAAATTTTCTCACAAGAAGAAGTCCAACCACAGTTTGGTGCAATAGTAGTTTTAGAGTAAAACCCGAATTCTTTTTTAAAGAGCTCTGCACCTTCTGATATTAATTGATTTAAATCTACATTATGCTCGCTTAATATTTTATCATCTATATATGGCGGATGAAAATAACTTTGCCCATTTTTGGAGACTACTCTGGGTAAACCACACATACCTAATTGAAATGTTTTTATTGCCTCATCATCATTTTCCTTGAGAGCATTCATCCAATCCCAATAACGCACGTGTTCTTTTGCATGTAATTGAGGGGAAAATACTTTTGTCTCCACACCATGTTTCCATAACTCTCTTACTTTGCCTCTTCCTTCATATTTATCTAGAGTTTTGTCAACAGTTTCATAAACATATATTGAAAAATTATTTTTTTCAATAGCGTCAAAATCTGGGTTTGCCATAATCATATTGGCAGTAAAACATGCTGGATTTCCTTGGGAGTCCTTAACTGAATTCAAGACCTTATATAATTCTGTTAAGTCCTCATTAGTCTCTAATGAATCTAAAGTGTATGGAGATTTAGACATGTCATAACCATCTTGTACTAAGGTGTCATAAGCCTTTCTATTAGAGGTTCTTATTGATCCCCAATCATCGCTTTCAATAACTACAATTTTTTTGTCTGTTCTCCATGCTTTTGAGTGATTAAGCCATCTGGCAAGAGCAGAAATAATATTTCTTTTAGAAATAGTGATCATTTAAAATTCGTGTTTGATATAAACATCCTGAAACTTTGGATAATTAATTTTATAAAATATTTTTAATTTCATTTTTTAATATATTATCAACTTTAGCTCTTCTTGTTCTTCCAATTATTAAACCTAATAATGAAAATGCATATATACTATATTCATATATAATAAAACCTGAAATCAAAGCTTTCAATAATAGTGCAAAAAAAAGAAGTATAAATGGGATTTTATCTAAATATGAAATACTTCGTTTGATTTTCTTGAACAGAGAATAAAAAAAACTCATTAATACTGAAAGTCCTAAAAATCCATAATCGTGAATTAGCATTACAAAATCACTATGTGCATAAAATTCATTACTTAAAAGGCCTGTAGTTGGATAGAAAGCAGGAGTAGAATTGAAGCCAAATCCAAATAAAAAACGAAATGGATTTGATGTAAGCCAACGTTCTAATGGAAGACGATACAATATCCCTCTTCCAGAACCAAGTTCATCAACATTGCCGTCATTCAAATTTATAATATCATTAAATTTATCTAAAAAATTAGCCATTTGTGAAAACACAAATACATAAATAACCAAAGCAATAATACAAATAATACTAATTTTGAAATATTTAGAAAATCTTTTTCCAATAACAAATTTGAGCTTCCCAAAAAAGATTAAATAAAAGACCATAAGCAAAAATAAAAGCATGGTTCCTCTTTTAAAAGAAATAGCTACTGCTATTGAAGTTAAAATCAAAATAGCCAATCGAAAGGATACCTTTTTGTGCATAAAAATAAAAGGAAAAACAAATACTAAATAGTAAGCAAAATTAGAGGCAGCGTATTCCTTGTTTGTTCTAAATAATAATTCATTAGTTACTCCAGTAAAGACTAATAAAAAAAGTGAAACAACTATTAAGGTAAAAAACAGATTAATTTGGCGTTCTGTTAAAGATTTACGATAACCTATATCTAAAAAAAAGAAGAAGCCTAAACTCCATGTTAATGTTTTAGATATATAAAAAAAGTCGCTAGGGTAATTTAAACTGGATATAAGATAATAAAAAAGATGGATTACTAAGAATAATATAATTACTTTACCTATTGAGTCTCTATACCACCACTTTTTTTGATTTAAAATTACGTAAATTATCAAGAGTCCTAATAATATAACCTTTAATAAAATAGGGAGAACTCTAGAAACACCTTCCAATCTTGCAGGATATATCATATCTAGTAAAGGCATACTTGCTATTAGAAGTAGTATTAGGTATACAAAATAATTTCCTTTTACTTTAGACATTAGTTTATGATTACTTTAAATTCATCTATTAACATAAAAGTTTTGTACCCAAGAGAAATATGCTTGTGTATAATTTTAGCTACAAGATTTAATTTATTTATCACAATAGTTTTTTTCTTAAAAAAGATATGATTTTTTTATCTAGATATTCCGTAAAAAAAAACGATAATATTATCGAGAAAATTAAAGGAGTCATTATTAAAATTAAGGGATTAGATATATTATTTTCTAAAAGAAAGAAAATAATATAATATCCAATAAATTGGTGTAATAAATATAATGGATACGATACTTTCCCAATAAACATTAATGGTTTAATAATTATCCATTTTAATTTCCCATACACAAATAAATAAAAAACAAAAATAAACAATCCTACAAAAAAAGCTTTTATTGATAACCCCCCAGTAAGTATATAGACTGCGTATGATAAGAATATTAAAATATGATTTAATAGTGATTTTTTTTCAAATTTAATTTTGTAAAAACATATACCAATAATAAAAAAAT
Source organism: Cryomorphaceae bacterium (assembly GCA_042091225.1). Taxonomy (GTDB): domain Bacteria; phylum Bacteroidota; class Bacteroidia; order Flavobacteriales; family UBA7312; genus JABAYQ01. Next base: position 10,654 of record JBELHW010000021.1, read on the forward strand.
AACCGTAACTCAAATTAAATAAAATTCTAAGTGGCATAATATCATGAAAATAATTCAATAGAATTAATATTAACCAACCAAAACATATGTATGTAAAATATTTAATTTTTTTAAGAAATAAGGTTAATCCTATACCTAAGTAAAAAAATAATTCTGGAAGTAAACTCCAATAAGCCCCATCAATTCTTTGAAAGCCAAAAATATCTGGTACCATTGTAATATTAAATATTAAATCTCCAATTCCTCTGTGATATTTTTCCAGTGGACTTAGATTCATTATTGTAAATGTCGTTAACATGCAAATCCAAAATATTGGATATAACCTTATAAATCTTTTAATAAAAAAAGTTTTGACATCCTTTACGTTAATAATTGATAAATAAATTACGAACCCGCTAATCATAAAAAATAAACTCACTCCAAGTCCTCCGTATTTAAAATCAAGAATTTCCGTTGTTTTATCTGTATCAAAGATTATAGCATATCGTGTTGTATAGTGAAATAAAACCACCATTAAACATGCTATACCTCTAATACTGTCTAATTCTTTTATTCTCATGTTATTTTTTTGAATTCCATATAGTTTCTAATCCTTCTCTATGCACTTCGCATTCAACAACATTTCTAACCATCATTTTTGTTGTTTTAGAATACAACCAATCACTAAAATGAATCTTCCTATTCAATATTCTTAATACCCTGTTATGTCCTAGCACTCTACTTGCATACAAGTACTTCTCTTTTTTACATAACTCAAACCATTGTTGCTTAACGTACTCAGTGGAAGTGATTTTTTTTGATCTTTCTTCTAAATTTCTTAAAAATTCTTTTTTTTCTTTTCCTTTTATTAACGAGACCCCTAAATGAGCTAATGATTGGTTAAAAGGGATAAATTCAGTAGTTACTTTATCTTCATTAAAAACTAAATTTACTAGAAACCCTTCGTTCCACATTTTGGTGTTTCTTCCTAAATTCTCGAATATGAAATTACCTTGCCCATACACAATTGGCTTATCGTTATAATACTCATAAGTGCCTGCACAATGAGAATGTTGACAAATCACAGCATCTGCTCCTTCCTCAACTAAAAATCTACAAAAATCCTGTTGCTTAGGCGTAGGGTTCCTGTAATATTCCTTTCCTCCATGTACTAAAACAATTAAATAATCAAAACTACTTCTATATGTTTTTAAAGTACGTACAATTTTTATAGGATCTAATGGATTTGCTCCCCAAGAGTCGTCTTTAGCAATACTAAATTCATGCTCTGCAACGCCCATAAAACAAAAACGCTTTCCTCCAATAATTTTTATTAATGGTTTTTGTGCCTCTTCCAAATTTTTTGCAGCTCCAAAAAAATTTATTTGATGTTTTTTACAGGATTCAATTGTAGATATTAGTCCTTCCTTTCCATGATCTAAAATGTGATTATTTGCAAGATTAACAGCATCAAGACCTATAGCTTTCAAACCATTTATAGCCTTAATATTTGCACCTAAAACTGGCCCATCTTTTTTAATAGGGCTCTCTTTAGTAATTAAAGGACATTCTAGATTTATAAGTCTAAAATCGGCATCCTTAAATACTGGAAGTAAATCGTTTAATATTTTTTCTTCCTCGCCGTTTTTAAAGGTATTCTCTATTGTTCCTCTTGGACAAACATCTCCACCAATAATAATTGTACTCATTTTTATAATGTTTTAAACCCTTTAATAACAATCTCATTAAGTTTAGTATCGTGTATTAACTGTAAACGGGTATAAGTATATTTCCTAAACCAAGATCTATGGGAGATATTAAGTTGCTCTTGAAATCCACATAGCTTAAGATTACGAATGGCATATTTATTTTCTGGAATAACGAACACACATGGTATACAAGCGTCTGGTATGGCATTGATACGAGCTTCATTTATTTTTTTACCAAGTGACATTCCTCTAAAATTGGGCTTTACATATAAATTCTTCAACATATGAACACTTTCTGGTAAATCGTAAAAGTAAGAACCATATTTATATGCTCCCTTAGTTTGCACAAAACCCCAAGCAGCTAATTCCTTTTCAATTTCTATATAATAACCAATGCATTCTGAGGTTAAAAATTTCATGAATTTTTTAGCCTCAGAATCATTAATATAATCATCTCTTAGCCAGTTATTGATTTTTTCTCTTGTCATAATTTTAACAGAATTTTCAATTACTTTTTTTTTATGATTATCTACTACTAGGACAACATAAGAATTAGTTTTAAGAATACTCCTAAAAAAGTATGTAAGCATTGTTTTCATTGTACTTAAATACCCAAATTGTTTAATTCTATTTTTCATTTTTTATTTTTTCTTTATTTTAGTTATGATATCTTTTAATATTTGTTTGTACTTCAACTCATATTTATTATGAATATATGATAACATATTATTATGTTTCATTAAAAACATATAGTTCTTTACTGTTATTTTTCTTGGAGCCCAATCTCTCTTGTATGAATAATTTCCCGCCCCATGATTAATACAATTAATATCATCTTCTTTCAACTTCTCTATCAACCTTCCTGTCATAATTGACCCTATACCAAATTTTGAATACTCTTTATCAAAGCATATTTTCCAATCGAAATAACAACTATCACTTATAAAACCTAATCTATAACCTATTATTCTATCATCTAATTTTAAAACAACAATTAATGCTTTATTGTTATCTAAACAATAAACATATGACTGCTCTCTACATTTATAAAAAACATCTCCAGGCAAATTTTTATCAATATCACCCCATCTTTTCTCATAAATCTCTCTAAAGGTATCTTGATTCTCTTTGTAGTATTCGGAAGAAGAATGTGTCTCAAAAGTTAAAGTTCCAATTTCATTCAACCTTTTTTGCCTTCTTCTAAAATCACTCCTAACTTTTCGATTTAACTCCATCAAATACTCATCAAAACTCGTATTTGAAAAATCAGAAAAAGGACAAATAGTTAGTAATTTTTCATCAAAATCACTTTTTTTCAAAAAATAAAATAAGGAAGAGTTTTCTGTTATTTGATTTATCTTAACCGCATGATAGTCTTTAGACTTCTTAATATATGTAAACACAACTTTTAAAAGTTCATTTACATTACTATTACTTGAAAAAATAAACTCGTATTTATCACCATAATGAATTGGAATAGAAGTCAACACTTTAATTCCAAACTTCCTTTCAATACAAAATGGTGCTATAGCAATGATTTGATCTTTTAACCTTACAGTAATAATATGTAGTTTTCTACTACCAAAACGTAAGCTTACCCATGGCTCAATCCATTCATAATACATTTGAGGAAAGATATCATTGTCTTGTTCTAATTTTATCCAAGCTGCCTTGAGTTCGGCATCATGTATGTTATCAAATATTTTTATTTTATAAATCATCTAGTGTTTCTTTTTTGTTAAACCTTGTAATTCAACCACTACTTCTTTAAAAAATTTATTATTCAATACATAGACTAATAACCCATAAATTAGACTACCAAGTAAAACATCAATTGCCATGGACAGATATATACTGAATACTGGAATAATATTAAGTACTATGTTTAAAACTAAATAAAATGCCACATTAATAAAAATTAGTGGCGTTATATCCTTTAATTGTTCTTTTAAGTAATATCTATAATATTTCCCATTCATTATTACATTTACTAGATAACAAGTTAGGGTAATGACCACTTGACCTAATATCATGATTTTGATGCTATAAAATGAAGTCATTATCGCAGAACATATTGATAAAATATCCCAAAGCAAAGTCATATATAAAAATCTTTTAGACATGTTAATTGCTTTTAACGCATTTAAATTCATCATCTGCAAAGGGTAAACAATACCTAATAAACTTAATATTTTCAAATAATCGGCACTTTCAATCCATTTATTTGTTAATAAAACGACAATTATATCTTCAGCATTAACGATAAAAAACACCATTATTGGTGTAATAATAAAAAACAAAAATTTAATGGATTTTTTTAACCCTTTTTTAAGTAAATCAATATTATCTTGAAGTTGCGAGAACACTGGAAATAATACATTTTGTAAGGACGTTGTAAATGTCTTAGATGTAATGTTTTGCAATTGGTTTGCTCGATTATAAAAGCCCAATTGAGTAGCCGAGTAGGCTTTTCCTATAACAATAGCAAAAATGTTAATTCGAAAACCAGTGAATATTGAAGACAATAATATGTTAAACCCAAAAGGAAGCAATTTTCTTAATACAGCCCATTCAAAAACCATTAAAGGCCTCCATTGTGTAAACCTCCATAATAATGCGGATCTAAAAATTTGAGTCGCCATTAATTGTACAACTAAAGCCCAAATACCAAAACCAAAAAAAGCTAGAGTGATACTTATAATTGAAGAAATCAAAACAGAAATTATATTTACATTAAATTTCGTCCTGAAATTTAAATCTCTAGTTAACTTCACATCATGTATTATACCTAAAGCGTTAACAATAAACCAAAATGAAATAGTTCTTAAAATGATTTTAAGCACGGGTTGCGAATAATATGTCGCAATAAAACTTGAGCCTAAGAAAACAATAACAGTAAAGGTTGACCCTATTAATATATTAAAATAAAAAACAGAATTTTCTTCAACAACGTTAGAATTCTTTTTTTGTATTAAAGCCTGAGATAATCCAGCATTAGTTATCGCTCTTCCAAAATTTATAAAAACCATTACAATAGCGATTATTCCAAAATCTTTTGGAAAAAGAAGTCTGGCTAAAATTAATTGAGTTAAAAACTCAAACAGCACCATTGTAAGCTTAGAGTTAAAACTCCATAAAAATGATATCGTTGCTTTTGTTTTCATTATTAAATATTATACCATATACTAAGATCCTTATCTAAAAGTTTTTCTAACTTTAGTATATCTTCATAAAAATATTTATCAATAATTTCTTTCCTATCACTATCAGAAAGTTTAGGAGAGCTAATTTTTTTTGAATTTACTTTTGTTAAAAACAATCTCAATTGTTGTCTTAATTTTGTTGAGGTAAGAAATAATTTCAAAAACTTATCTAATATAACTGGTCTTTTAAATAATAATTTATTTAAGATTGCACTTTTTGGTTTCCATGCAAAATTACTTTTAATATCAATGTCTAACTCAAGCTTTTCAACAATTAAAAAATCTTGTATATTATCAATCAATTCTCTTCTCTGCTTAATAAAATCTGTTTCAAAAATGTAGAACCTCATATTTTTAAGAGGGAAATAATCAGCAAATCTCAATATATTTTTGGCATATAATCCTTTTTTAATTAAATAGGGTAATTCTTCTAAGGCTTGCTTAAAAGTTAGATCATGATTCAGTATTCGTTTTTGTGCCAAATAATTAGAATAAGCTCTGTCTGCAGGATTCCTTAATATGCCAAATATCTTAACATTTTCCCCTAAAGTTTCATATAGCCGTTTTGGTGCTTCTTGTGAGGCCATACAAGGATATACCTCACCAATTGCTTTTTCATTTTTATGCTTTTTAAAATACTCATTTAAATACCAATTATAACCTTTATGATAATTTATAGAAAAGAACTTGGTTTCTTTAATGTCTGGTAAATAAATATCTGGATGGTTATATAAAATATCATGTATTGTACTTGTTCCAGATTTAGTAGCTCCAATACAAAAAAAATTTAAATTCATTTTACTGTTTTATATTCTTAAAAAACTTATTATTTAATTTTCAAAATGTAATAGAATATAATCTACTTAACTGAAGTAATGTATTTTTAAATTGTTATACAGTTACTACAAAACTTAAGTTCCATATAAACTAGGCTTTTTTTTAAATATTTATAATAAAATTCTTGAGGATAAAGAGAGTTTTTTGTGATTTGCAGCAATCATTTAAATCTACTAACGATTATCATCTTTTTATCCCACAAAAATCCAAAACTACTTTATCTGATGATAATTCTAATGATTTAAACTCATCATGAGCCACTAAAAAAGCAACAATGTCTGCTTCACTGGCAGCAGTTTGATAATTTGTTAATTTAAACACATTGTGCTCTGTGATGTTTGGCTCTACAATAAAGTAGGCTCCATTACTATCGTTTTGTAAAACTTTTTGCGCAATATACTTGGCTGGAGATTCGCGTAAATCGTCAATATTGGGTTTAAAGGATAGGCCCATGAGTGCAACTTTAGGTTTCCTGCAATGCTCAAGTTCAAACTTAAGTTTCTCGGTCTGTATTTTTTCTGCACACCAAAACGATTTATAATTATTTACTTCTCTAGCAGTGCCTATAATTTTAGATTCCTCAGGGAAATCTGAAACGATAAAATAAGGATCTACAGCAATACAATGGCCACCTACCCCACATCCTGGTTGTAATATATTTACTCTCGGGTGTTTGTTGGCAAGTTTAATGAGGTCCCAAACATTAATACCTGCTTTATCACAAATAAATGATAACTCATTTGCAAAAGCAATCTGTACATCTCTAGAGGAGTTTTCTACCAGTTTACACATCTCTGCGGTTTTTGCATTGGTAGCATGCAATTCTCCTTTTACGTATTTATTATAAAAAACAATAGCTTTTTGAGTAGAAGCATTATTCACTCCACCAATTACACGGTCGTTATGCACCAATTCATGCATTACATTACCTGGCAAAACGCGTTCTGGGCAATAAGCAATGTGTACTTTATTTGTTAGTTCTGGACGTGAGCTATAGATAAGGTCCATCATTTTTTCTGTGGTGCCTATTGGAGAGGTAGACTCAATAATGTATAAATCTCCATCTTTTAATAAAGGTATAACGGCCTTTGTAGCTGCCTCAACAAAAGAGATATCTGGCTCGTTTTTCCCCTTAAATGGGGTTGGTACTACTATAATATAGGTATTTGCTTCAACAGGTGTTGTAGCCGCTTTTAAATAACTATTTTTTACAGCAGAGGCAACAGCAATATCTAAAGCTGGCTCAACGATATGAATTTCTCCTCTGTTTATTGTATCTACCACGGTAGGGTTAATATCTACACCGTGTACTCGTACACTATTAGATGCTATAAGTGCTGCAGTTGGCAGGCCTATGTATCCTAAACCAATCATTACTACTTCTGGTTGTTCCATTAATTTAATTTAAAATTCTTAACTATTTTTTAATTATGCAAGATGTCTTATAAAATCGACAATACGCTTACACGCTTTACCATCTCCATAAGGATTATGTAAAAGACTCATTTGCTGAAACCTAGTTGCATTGTTTAATAAATCTAGCGCCTGTGTTACTATTAAATCTTTATTTGTGCCAACTAATATAACAGTTCCGGCATCTACAGCCTCTGGCCGCTCTGTAGTGTCTCGCATAACTAGTACTGGTTTGCCTAAACTAGGAGCTTCTTCCTGTACCCCGCCACTATCTGTGATAATTATTTTGGCACGGTTCATCATCCAAATAAAATCTTGATACGCAAGTGGATCTATAAGTATTACGTTATCGATTCCAGATAATATACGTTTTACAGGTTTTTGTACTTTTGGGTTTAGATGGACTGGGTACACAATTAATATATTTTCATCATCTAAAGCAATCTCTTTTAAGGCTTCACAAATTCTTATAAAACCAGCACCATGATTTTCTCTTCGGTGCCCAGTAACTAAAATTAGTTCTTTATCACCTAAAGTGTCTGATAAATTATTTATAAGTGAACTTGGCTCTTGGTTAACCCTTTCTACACTATCCAAAAGGGCATCAATAACTGTGTTTCCAGTAACTAAAATGGTATCTTCTTGGATATTCTCTTTAATTAAGTTTTCTTTAGAAGTAGTAGTAGGTGCAAAGTGAAAATCACAAACTCGGCCTGTTATTTGTCTATTTATCTCCTCAGGAAAAGGCGATAATTTATTATGAGTTCTTAGCCCTGCCTCTACATGACAAACTTTCGCACCACTGTAAAAAGATGCAATGCTCCCTGCCATGGTGGTGGTGGTATCTCCATGAACAAAAACATAATCTGGCTCAAAACCCTCAAGGACAGGTTTTAGATTTGTTATAATATCTGCGGTGAGGCCATACAAGTTTTGACCTGGTTTCATTAAATCTAGATCATAATCAGGTTTTATCTCAAAAAAATCTAATACCTGATCAAGCATTTCTCGGTGCTGTGCGGTTACACACACTTTTGTTTCAAAAACGTCTGGAAGTTTTTGAAACTCTTTTACAAGAGGAGCCATTTTAATAGCTTCAGGGCGTGTTCCAAATACAATTAATATCTTCTTCATATTTATTTAACTAAAAACCAATTATTCAACAATTCTTCTCTATTATATAATATCGACTCTTTAGTTTTCCAATCTAAAACTTCAAAACCGGCATGTTCACAAATAGCCTGTCCAGCTGCTGTATCCCACTCCATTGTTGGCGCAAAACGAGGGTAGCAATTGGCAGACCCTTCTGCAACCATGCATAATTTTAAAGAACTTCCTTTGGAGATTAAATTTACCGTACCGTGCTTTTCTCTCATTTCTTGTACATAGGATTCTGTTTCAGATGACATATGAGATCTACTAGCCACAATGGTAAAGGTATTATCTTCTCTTTGTAATGGTAATTTATCTGCTTTTGTAAGTAAAGCTTCAAAATTATAATCATCTAGGTTTACAGAAATTTTAAAAGCGCCTATTTCTTTACTAGAAAAATACAAAACGCCAGTTACAGGCACAAAAATAACGCCAATAAGCGGGCATTGATCTTTAATTAAAGCAATGTTTACGGTAAACTCTCCATTGCGTTTTATAAACTCTTTGGTGCCATCAATAGGGTCCACAATCCAAAGCTGCTTCCAACCTTTTCGCTCCTGGTATGAGATGTCTCTCCCTTCTTCAGAGAGAACAGGAATACCTGTACTCTCTAAATAAGTCATAATTACATTGTGTGAGGCTTTATCTGCCCGGGTTAAAGGAGAATTGTCTCCCTTTAACTCTATATCAAAGGCTCCAGAATGGTATATCTCTAGAATGGCTTTACCGGCATCTAGAGCGGCAGTGATTGCGGTGATAAGGTGATGCGGTGAGGAGGTCATTCGGTGAGGGGTTATACTGTGATTCGGTGATGCGGTTTTGCTGTGATGCCGTGACTCGGTGATGCGGTGATTCGATTATTATATCATTATTGTTTCACTGCTTTACTGCCTCACTGTTTTACTGCTTCACTGCTTTACTGTCTCACTGTTTCACTTTTTTTGGTGATTCGGTGATGTGGCGATTCGGTGATGCGGTGTTGCTGTGATGCCGTGACTCGGTGATGCGGTGTTGCTGTGATTCGGTAATGTTGTCTTCACTGTTTCACTGTTTCACCGCTTTACTGGTTTACTTTTTTGTTTAACGATTGTTTTAATTTGTATATCATTTTTCTGATTGTAGTAATGTTATTTTTTAAATCGTCCTTAAAAGTAATATACCCAATACGCTCTGCAATCACTAATTGTGTTTCTATTTCTGCCAATGATCCAGCACTAATATTCAAAAATCGAATAAAGTCTTTGGTAGATGCTCTGCTTGCTCCCTCTGCTATGTTTGATGGCAGAGAAACTGCTGCACGCCGCAGTTGTGAGGTAAGACCAAAATTCTCTGAGGTAGGAAAACTTTTTGTAAGCTTATATATGTCTTCCACCAGGTCTAAACTTAGTTTATAAACATCTAAATCTTTATGTGTCATCACTAATCTTCAACTGTTTCACTGAATAACCACTTCACTACTTCACTGTTCCCCTTCATCACCGTTTCCCTGCTTCACTATCTCACTGCATCACCGTTTCACCCTCAAATAATCATCCCCGCTCCAATGGTTTCATTGGTTTGCTCATCAATAATAATAAGGCTTCCTGTTTGGCGGTTTTTTTTATAGACGTCATAAAAAAGTGGCTTGGAGGTGCGCAAAGAGATGCGCCCAATATCATTCATCGCTAGTGTATCTATATCTTGCAAGCGGTGCAAGGTGTTGATGTCTACCTTGTACTTTAACTCTTTTACCATCCCCATACACTCATTGGTGGTGTGTTTTACAACTACCTTGGTACGCGCCTTAAGAGGAGTGCTGCTCATCCAGGTAACTAAAACCTCTAAGTCTTGGCCTACCTCTGGGGAGTTATTCTCGCGTACAATCATGTCTCCGCGGCTGGTATCTATCTCATCTTGGAGGGTCATGGTTACAGACATAGGCGCAAAAGCCTCTGTAATTTGTTCTCCACTCAGCTCAATGGTTTTAATGGTAGATACAAAACCAGAAGGCAAGGTTTTAACCCTATCTCCGGGTTTAAATACTCCTCCGTCTATACGCCCTGCAAAGCCTCTAAAATCTTGATTCTCTAGGGTATGAGGGCGTATCACAGATTGTACCGGGAAACGGCAATCTATGTGGTTGTAATCACTAGAGATGTGTACCGTCTCTAGATGATACATCAAGGTGCTGCCCTGGTACCAATCCATATTCTCAGATTTATGAACCACGTTATCTCCTTTAAGGGCAGAGATGGGTATAAATTGTATGTCATTAATTTCTAGCTTTGAGGCAAAGGCTTTAAAATCTGAGACAATTTTGTTGTACACATCTTCACTATACGCTACCAGATCCATCTTGTTTACACATACAATAGCATGGGGTATACGCAGTAGAGAAGCAATAAAAGAGTGACGGTGTGTTTGCTCTAGCATGCCTTTACGGGCGTCTATGAGTATGATAGCCAAGTTGGCCGTAGAGGCCCCTGTTACCATATTACGGGTATATTGTATGTGCCCTGGGGTGTCTGCTACTATAAATTTACGTTTTGGTGTTGCAAAATAACGGTAGGCCACATCTATGGTAATGCCTTGCTCCCGCTCAGATTTAAGCCCGTCTGTAAGTAAAGATAAATCTACATAATCAAAACCTTTGTTTTTACTAGAAGCTTCTACGGCATCTAGTTGGTCTTGAAAGATAGATTTACTGTCATACAACAGCCTTCCAATCAAGGTGCTTTTACCGTCATCAACGCTGCCGGCGGTAGTAAAACGGAGTAATTCTATATTTTGATGTTCCATAATTAATTGCTTTATGCTCTTAGCTTTAAGCCGTATGCCTAGAGTTTTTATTCTCTTAGTTTTTTACTTAGAGTGTATAATTTTCTTTTTATCTCGTTGATTTCTGTTGTTAATACTTCAAAAGTACTTATTTCGATATATTTTAAATCCTTTGCTAGTAAAATAAAGTACTCCAACTCGTGTGCAGAGCCTAAACATATCGTTACAAATCTATTAAAGTCTTTATCAGAAGCACGTCCACAACCTTCGCTGAAATTAGAGGGGATTGAATACGCTGCACGTTGCATTTGTGATACTAATTGATAGTTTTCACTTTTCGGAAACTGTTTTGTGATGTTATATATCTTTAAAACAAATTGATGACTTATTTCCCAAACATTGTATTTTTTAAAATCTCTCATTTTATAATGGCCTTAGGCTACATGCTTTAAGTTTAATACTTACAGCCTATTAGCTTATAGCTTACAGCTTTCTAAAAATAACCTTGTTTTTTACGATCTTCCATGGCCGTTTCTGCTCGTTTATCATCTGCTCTACCACCACGTTCTGTGGTTCTCGTAGTAGCGATCTCCTCAATGATCTTCGTTAAATCATCTGCCCCAGATTCTACGGCTCCCGTAATGGGCATATCCCCACAAGTGCGGTAGCGGATGGTCATGTTTACTACTTTCTCTTCTGGTTTTAATTTGATATACTCAGAATTTGCTAAAATAACTCCATCTCTTACCACACAATCACGCTTGTGAGAGAAATAGAGTGAGGGCAACTCTATATTTTCTAGTTTGATATACTCCCAAACGTCCATCTCTGTCCAGTTTGATATAGGAAATACTCTAAAGTGCTCACCATAATTTTTACGCCCATTAAATAAATTCCATAATTCTGGACGTTGGTTTTTAGGGTCCCACTGCCCAAACTCATCACGGTGTGAGAAAAAACGCTCCTTGGCTCTTGCCTTTTCTTCATCTCTTCTTGCCCCACCCATAGCAGCATCTACCTTATTGGCTTCTAGAGTATCTAGCAGAGAAACAATTTGTAAGGGGTTTCTTGAAGCATCTGCTCCTGTTTCTTCCTTGACGCGACCTGTATCTATAGCCTCTTGCACAGAGCCTACAATGAGTTGTACTCCTAATTTTTTAACTAGCGCGTCACGAAACTCAATAGTTTCCGGGAAATTATGCCCCGTATCTACATGGATAAGCGGGAAGGGTATTTTTGCAGGATAAAATGCTTTTTTTGCCAAGTGCGTTAGTAGTATAGAATCTTTCCCCCCAGAGAATAACAGAACAGGGTTTTCGAACTGCGCTGCTATTTCTCGTATTACAAAAATAGCCTCAGATTCTAACTCTCTTAAATGGTTAATTACATAATTACTCATGCGCTTGGTTTTAACTTTTTGTTTATAAACTCTAATATGGTTTTTACACTTTCTTCGATAGGTTGCCCATCTGTGATAACTTCTAGATCTGGATGTATTGGGGCTTCATATGGCGCAGAAATGCCTGTCATGTTTTTAATTTCTCCAGCTCGTGCTTTTTTATACAACCCTTTTACATCTCGGCGTTCACACTCCGCAAGAGAGGTGTTAACGTAAATTTCAATAACATTATCTGGCCCTACAATTTGTTTTACAGCCTCTCTATCTTTAATGTAGGGAGATACAAAAGCCGCTAGGGTAACAAGCCCAGCATCTAGCATTAGATTAGAAATCTCTGCAATGCGGCGTATATTTTCGGTTCTGTCCTGGGGCGCGAAACTTAAGTCTTTATTAATACCTTGGCGGATGTTATCTCCATCTAGGATATAGGTAGAGATTCCTTGCTGGTGCAGTGCCATTTCTACCAAATTGGCCAAGGTAGATTTTCCAGAGCCAGAAAGGCCTGTAAACCATAGCAAATAGGATTTGTGCACGTGCAGCTGTTCTCGCTGTAATTTGGTGGTTTTAAAATCGTGTTTTACTGTATGTAAACTCATGATTACTTTATTGTTTTTTGTGATTTAAGATTTTCTAATCTTCTAGCTTTAATTTTTTTATCCAAACCAAAATTAATTTTATACCATAACTTTTCATGGCCAAAATACAATAGCATTTTTGAAAGAGTTTCAAAAAGACCAATTTTAAGACCTGTGAGGGGATTTCCTGTTAAAAGCCATCCAAAAATAATGGTATCTACACTCCCCACAAAACGCCAAGAAAAGGTTTTAATGATATGTCTTTTGTTTGAATCTGTCATGCTAGATTTAAACCAAAGCTGTTCATGGATATAATACCATACAAGTTTGGTGATGGTTGTGATTCCAGATAGATTAATTCCTTCTGTTATATCTCTAGTTATGAGCCATGCAAAAATAAAGGTATCAATGGTACCTATACATCTCCAAGATAGTGATTTGGCCAGGTGCCTTTTTGATATTTTAAATTTCTTAAACAATTTTATAGTTATTTGGTGTAAAATTTTTTGTACCAAGAAACAAATTCTTTTATCCCTCTATCTACTTCTATTTGGGGCTTGTAATTGTAATCTTGCTCAAGACTTGTAGTGTCTGCAAAAGTTTGATACACGTCACCTGCTTGCATGGGTAGCCTATTTTTTATGGCAGTAATATCCAACTCTTTTTCTAGAGACGCTATAAAATCTAGTAATTGTACTGGACTGCCATTACCGATGTTGTATATTTTGTATAAGCTAGCATTTTTAGACTCTTTTACTATGGTATTAACAACACCAGAGGTAATATCATCAATATACGTAAAGTCTCTAGAGAGGTTGCCGTTATTAAATACCTTTATGGGTTTGTTATTAA
>JBELHW010000091.1:0-4513 GCA_042091225.1 Cryomorphaceae bacterium
AACTACAGACATCAGACCAATCTGGTGTGAAGTAGATTATTTACCAAGCCCTCATGGTTCTGCACTTTTCACAAGAGGAGAAACACAATCGCTAACAACTGTTACTCTAGGTACAAAAATGGATGAAAACAGAATTGACGGCGTTACTAAAGTAGGTGCTGAGAAATTTTACCTTCATTACAACTTCCCTCCTTTCTCGACTGGTGAAGCAAGACCGATAAGAGGAGTAAGTAGAAGAGAAATTGGACACGGTAACTTAGCACAACGTGCCTTGGCTGGTATGATTAACTCAGAAAATCCATATACAGTTAGAGTTGTTTCCGATATTTTAGAGTCAAATGGTTCTTCTTCAATGGCAACTGTATGTGCTGGAACTTTAGCTTTGATGGATGCCGGTGTTAAAATTGACAAACCAGTTTCCGGAATAGCAATGGGACTTATTACGGATGGTGAAAAATTTGCTGTCTTATCAGACATATTAGGAGATGAAGATTTCTTAGGCGATATGGACTTTAAAGTTTGTGGAACCAAGGATGGTATAACCGCTTGTCAGATGGATATCAAAGTGCAAGGCTTGTCTTATGAAATACTTACTCAAGCTTTAGAACAATCTAAATCAGGAAGATTACATATTCTTAGCAAACTAACCGATACACTACCTGCAACTAGAGAACAACTTAAACCTCATGTTCCTAAAATTCATGTAATGTTTATCCCTAAAGAAACTATTGGAGCTGTAATAGGACCAGGTGGTAAAATTATACAACAACTTCAGTTAGATACTGACACAACTATTACAATTGAAGAAGTAGATAATAAAGGAAAAGTAGAAATACTTGGTACTACTCAAGATTTACTAGATAATGCTATTTCAGAAATTAAAGCATTAACCTTTACTCCTGAAGTAGGAGATGTATTTAATGGAACTGTTAGATCTATTATGCCTTATGGTGCTTTTATAAACATAGGAAAAGGTACTGACGGACTTTTACACATTTCGGAAATTGACTGGAAAAGAGTAGAGAAAGTAGAAGATGTTCTAAAAGAAGGAGATAAAATTGAAGTTAAATTAACTGAGATTGATCAAAAATCTGGAAAACTTCGTTTATCAAGAAAAGTATTATTAGAAAAACCAGAATAATCTAAACCTTTTATTTTTTTAATCGTATACATTTGCTGCAACGCCATATAAATTAAAAAACAAGATGAGACAACTTAAAATTACCAAACAGGTTACTAATAGAGAAACTGCTTCACTAGATAAATATCTTCAAGAAATTGGTCGTGTTGACCTTATTACTGCAGAAGAAGAAGTAGAATTAGCTCAACGAATTAAGGCTGGAGACGAACTAGCTCTTGAGAAATTGACAAAAGCTAACCTGAGGTTTGTTGTTTCGGTTGCTAAACAATACCAAAACCAAGGATTATCTCTTCCTGATTTAATTAATGAAGGAAATCTAGGACTGATTAAAGCAGCTAGGAGATTTGACGAAACTCGTGGATTTAAATTTATTTCCTATGCAGTATGGTGGATTAGACAATCTATTCTTCAAGCTCTTGCGGAACAATCTAGAATAGTTAGGCTTCCTCTCAACAAGATTGGATCGATAAACAAGATTAACAAGGCATATGCCGAATTAGAGCAAAAATTCGAGCGTCCTCCTACAGCCGAAGAAGTTGCAAAATTGCTAGATCTTACCGAAGATGAGGTAAAACAAGCTATGAAAAACTCTGGTAGACACGTGTCCATGGACGCTCCTCTTATTGAGGGTGAAGATAGCAACATGTATAATGTTATTGGAAGTGAAGACAGTCCTAATCCGGATGAAGGCTTAATGATTGATTCTTTAAGACAAGAAATAAGTAGAGCTTTAGCAACCTTAACCCCAAGAGAAGGCGAAGTTGTTCGTGCTTATTTCGGACTAAATGGAGAACACGCAATGACTCTCGAAGAAATTGGAGAAGCTTTCGATTTAACAAGGGAAAGAGTAAGGCAAATAAAAGAAAAAGCAATTAGAAGATTAAAACATACTTCTAGAAGCAAAATTTTAAAAACATACTTAGGATAAATTATAGAGAGAGCTTTTAAGCTCTCTTTTTTTATTAAAAAATTATGACTCACTTAATAGCACCTTCAATTTTAGCAGCAGACTTTGCCAACTTACAAAAAGATTGTGAAATGGTTAATGAAAGTCAGGCAGACTGGTTTCATATAGATGTAATGGATGGCGTTTTTGTTCCTAATATCTCCTTTGGAATGCCAGTAATTAAAGCAATTAAAAAACATGCCAAGAAAACAATGGATGTCCATCTGATGATTGTAAATCCTGATCAATATATTGAAACTTTTAAAGAGGTTGGTGCTGATGTTTTAACCGTTCATTACGAGGCATGCAATCATCTTCATAGAACCATCCAAAATATTAAAAGCCATAATATGATGGCTGGAGTTGCTTTAAACCCCCACACTCCTATTTCGTCTTTAAACGATATAATTCAAGATATTGAAGTAGTGTGTTTAATGTCTGTAAACCCAGGATTTGGAGGTCAATCTTTTATTGAAAATACTTATGACAAAGTAAAAGAGTTAAAAGCGCTAATTAATGCAAAAAACGCTTCTACTAAAATTGAAATTGACGGCGGTGTAAACGCAAATAATGGTCCAAAATTAGTTCAAGCAGGAGCAGATGTTTTAGTAGCAGGGAGTTTTGTTTTTAAATCGGAAAACCCAACCCAGACTATAGAAGGACTAAAAAACTTTTAGTCACCATAAACAAACGAATGTAAATAGTCAAAGTTAGGCGCCAGTTTTCCGTCTTGACAAATTGTAGCACGTTCGATTATTTTCTCCTTATCTCCTTGTATTAATGCAGGAAATATTGAGTCCGTTAAAACCCTACCAAAATGAGATGATGCATCTTTTGGCAATTCACAAGGAAGATTATCAACCGCCATTACACTTATAACATCCTCTTTATCGAATACATCTTCTTGTTCTTTAGCAGGATTGTAACCATAAATTGGCTTTGAAATTGTTGAAGGTCGTATGGTACAAGCAACAGGGCCATCTATATCACAAGAAATATCGGCAACTGTTCGTATTTTAAAATCCTGCTTTTTAGAATCTTCTCTAGTGAATAAAAAAGGAGAACCATTACCAAAGTAATGACCAGCAATAAAAATATCTGCAACCGAAGCATAGTTTACAAAAGTTGATTCGTATTGAGATGGATTAGTATAAAAGTCGGACAAAGTAGATTCCTTTTTATCAATTCTTTGGTTATAATCAAGAGAATCAAGGACAGTAAAGACAGGGAAATCAAAACTATCGTTTAAGAATGAACTAGGACTAACTTGCTTGATAGCCAATAGCTTAAGTATTTCTAAGGCTCCTTCCCCCACTCTTCCTGTTCCGGTTAAAATTATTTTGGGATTGTCAAGACGTATCTTTTTTAACTCTTTGTTTAATTCTTTTCTATCGAAGCATTGGTGAGCAGCTTTCAAATCATACTTTTTAGTTCGAAGACCATAAGTTAAAAAACCATTATAACAACCAACTATTCCAGCATATCTACCAAATCCGATTAACCTTTTATTAGTGCTATCGCATAAGGTTTCATAATCAACCATTCTAATGTTCTTTTCTAACATAGAGAAAAGTAATTTTCTGTTGTACAGTTGCTTTTTAATGGTATGGGAAAAATAAAAATAGGTTTTATTGGCTATAAGATTTTCAATAGGGACTTCTTTTACTCCAAACAAGACATCACAATCGCTAACGTCATCAACTAATTTTACTCCTAATTCTTGATACTGGCTATCATGAAAGCAACGAATCGGACTTTTTTCAACTACTAAATCTATATTCGGATATGTATCCAATAAATGCAAACACTGAACGGGGCTTAAAGCAACCCTTTTGTCTGCAGGAATTTTTCTTTCTCTAAGAATGCCTATTTTGTACATGTCAAGATCAATTTAGGCAAAATTAGTTAATCTCTTTTAAATAGCATAGATAAATAATATGGTAGCTAAGTTTATTTTTAGATATATAATCAATAACTTTACACCCTTATTTTGTTCTTACAATTATTGGGGCTGACTGGTTTTGACTACAAGATGAAGTTAACCGTAAGCATGTCGAGCATTGTTTATTGGCTCGTAAATATCAATTCACACACTTTTACATGGCGAGAATAACTACGCTATGGCTGCCTAATTTTAGAAATTAGGACGCCTTTGTTTCCGATCGAAAGAAAGCTCAACGCTTTTGGTTAAATGAAACATCATAAAAAGACTGAGCTAGCTTTTTAAGGCTTCGATTAAAAAGCGAAATTAAAGAAGATAAGGTTGGAGTTAGGTTGTGTTTTTCCTTACCCTTCCCGACAATAAAAAAACAATAAACATGTAGAAATCGCTTATTTTCCTTGTTTGGACGCGGGTTCGATTCCCGCCAGCTCCACCAAAGCGGAATTCATCTCATTTTGAGACAGAGTTCCGCTTTTTTTATTCT
>JBELHW010000092.1:0-4470 GCA_042091225.1 Cryomorphaceae bacterium
GGTATCCAATTCTTTTCCCATTGATTGCTCTTGGGTTAATGATTTTAACGTGTGTTATTTACAAATCATTTTATTTTGTAAAAGAGTATGAATAAAAATATACTCATAACGGGTGGTTTAGGTTTTATAGGCTCTAATTTTATAGAGTATTATTTAGAAAAATACCAAGACCACAATATTATTAATCTAGATAAGCTCACCTATGCAGGAGAGCCATCTAATTTAAAACGAATAAAAAATAATTCCCGATACAAATGGGTTAAAGGTGATATTTGTGATAAAAACTTAGTTAACTCACTCTTTGATAAGTATAATTTTTCTGGAATAATTCACTTTGCTGCAGAATCTCATGTAGACAACTCGATTTATAATCCAGACCAATTTATAAATACAAACGTATTAGGGACATTTAATCTAATAGATGTGGCAAGACAGTATTGGATGAATACCCCTTTTCAATTTAAACAAGGCTGCGAAACCAATAGATTTCATCATATTTCTACAGATGAGGTTTATGGCAGTTTAGGAAAAGAAGGACTTTTTAAAGAAGACACACCCTATGCACCAAACAGCCCGTATAGTGCTTCAAAAGCATCGTCTGACTTTTTGGTAAGAAGTTATTTTCACACCTACGGAATGAATGTTATAACCACTAATTGTAGTAATAATTACGGACCAAAGCAGCATGACGAAAAATTAATCCCAACGATTATAAGAAAAGCTTTAAATGGCGAAGAAATCCCGATTTATGGAGATGGTAAAAATATCAGAGATTGGCTATATGTTTTAGACCATTGTAAAGGCATTGATTTAGTATTTCAACAAGGCGAAGCAGGAGAAACTTATAATGTTGGGGGAAAAAACGAGAGAGACAATCTCTTTATCGCCAACAAAATTTGTAGTATTTTAGATAAAATAAAGCCACAGCAGAATTCATACAAAAGACAGATTACTTTCGTTAAAGATAGACCAGGCCATGATTTTAGATATGCCATTGATGCTTCTAAAATTGAGCTAGAATTGGGATGGGAAGCACAAGAAAGTTTTGATTCGGGTATTTTAAAAACAGTAAATTGGTATTTAAACAAACTAGAGAGCAGTCAATGAGTAAATTTATTGCAATAATAGGATTAGGTTACGTAGGCCTTCCATTAGCTTTAGAGTTTTCTAAAAAAAACAGGGTTATTGGTTTTGACATCAATAAAGAACGCATTAACTCTTTAAATAAAGGTCACGATAACAATTTAGAAGTTGAAGACGGTGAACTCAAAGAGGCTTTAAACAAAAAAAAGGAGACAGGGTTAAAGTTAACGTCTGACAAGAAATGTATTAAAGAGTGTAATATTTTTATAATAACTGTACCTACTCCGGTGGATAAAAACAATCAACCTCTTCTAAATGCTCTAACTGAAGCTTCTAAAACAGTATCTAAAGTTTTAAAAAAAGGTGATATTGTTATTTATGAATCTACAGTATACCCTGGGGTAACAGAAGAAGAGTGTGTTCCTGTTTTAGAAGAATATAGTGGATTAGTTTTTAATAAAGACTTTTATTGTGGATATTCTCCAGAACGAATTAATCCTGGAGATAAAAAGCACAGATTAAAGGATATCCTCAAGATCACATCAGGTTCTACACATGAAGTTGGAGAAAAGATCAATAACCTTTATAATGATATTATTAAAGCGGGGACATACTTAGCACCATCAATCAAAGTTGCGGAAGCTGCAAAAGTAATTGAAAATGCCCAAAGAGACATAAATATAGCATTCGTTAATGAATTAGCTAAAATTTTTAACAAACTAAATATTAATACTCACGAAGTTCTAAAGGCCGCTTCAACGAAATGGAATTTTTTACCATTTAAACCCGGTTTAGTAGGTGGTCATTGTGTAGGAGTAGACCCCTTTTATCTAGCAAAAAAAGCTCAAGAAGCTGGACATTATTCAGAAATTATTTTGGCGAGTAGACGGTTAAACGATAGTATGAGTGAATTTGTTGCAAGTGAGATTATAAAAACTATGATTGTAAATAATATTCCAATGCAATCCCCAGATGTATTGCTTCTTGGTGCGACATTTAAGGAGAATTGTCCAGATATTACAAATTCTAAAGCAATGGACGTTTATAAATATTTATCAGATTATAATTTTAACATCGACCTGTTTGATCCATGGGCCGATATTTACAAAGTGAGAGAAGATTATGGTATTGAGTTGATTAATAGAATTAATGATAAGCGCTACGATGTTATTGTTCATCTTGTTGCTCATGATGATTTTTTAAGTTTAGAATATGATAAATTAAAAAAACCTCTAAGTATTATTTATGATGTTAAAGGGGGATTACCAGAGGAAATTGTAGATAAGAGACTTTAAGAATGAAAGGAATTATATTAGCTGGAGGATCAGGAACACGATTATACCCACTCACCAAGGTGGTTAGTAAGCAGCTTATGCCAATTTATGATAAGCCTATGATATATTATCCTTTGACCACCCTTTTATCTGCCGGTATAAGAGAAATCTTAATTATTTCAACTTTAAAAGATTTAATGAGTTTCAAAGAGTTATTAGGCGACGGTAAAGATTTGGGCTGTGTTTTTGCATATGAAACTCAAGAAGAACCAAACGGATTAGCAGAGGCATTTATTATTGGCGAATCTTTTATCGGTGAGGATTCTGTTGCTCTAGTTTTGGGGGATAACATTTTTTACGGCTCTGGTTTAGACAAAACCTTACAAAATAATATTAACCCAAAAGGCGGAGTCATTTTTGCTTATCATGTTCAAGACCCACAACGGTATGGCGTTGTTGAATTTGATAAAAACAACAAAGTAATTTCAATTGAAGAAAAGCCAGATCAACCTAAATCAAAATTTGCAGTCCCAGGAATTTATTTTTATGACAATTCTGTTATTGATATCGCTAAAAATATTAAACCAAGTCCAAGAGGGGAATTAGAAATTACCGACGTTAATAAGGCGTATTTAGAAAAAGGGGAACTTAATGTACAAATATTAGACAAAGGAACAGCTTGGCTAGATACAGGCACATTCAACTCTCTTATGCAAGCATCTCAATTTGTACAAGTGATTGAAGAGAGACAAGGTTTAAAAATTGGTTGCATTGAAGAAGTTGCTTATAAAATGGGATATATTAACAAACCTCAATTACTTGAACTTGCAAAACCATTACTTAAAAGTGGCTATGGTTCGTATCTCCAACAACTATATTAATAATGTTATGAACGTTGAAGAAATATACCTGAATGGATGTTTTGTAATTACTCCTCAAATTTTTAGAGACGACAGAGGGTTTTTTTATGAAACGTTTAATCAAAACGACTTTTGTAAACAAACCGGGATAAAGACTAATTTTGTGCAAGATAATTTATCAAAATCTTCAAAAGGGGTGCTTAGAGGTTTGCATTTTCAACAAGGAGAACATGCCCAAGCTAAATTGGTCCACGTTTTAAAGGGAAGCGTTTTAGATGTATGCGTAGACTTAAGACAGAATTCTTCAACTTTTGGGAAGCACTATACAATTCATTTAGATGCTGTTGATAAAATTCAATTTTATATTCCTAGAGGTTTCGCTCATGGTTTTGTTGCTTTAGAAGACGATACGTTATTTGCATATAAATGCGATAATTTTTATGATAAATCTTCAGAAAGAGGAATTCAGTTTGACGATGAGTTTTTGAATATAGACTGGAAACTTTCAGGAAAGGAATTAATTATTTCTAAAAAAGATAAAGGTTTACCAACATTTGATAAGCTATTCAAATGAAAAAAGTTTTAGTTACAGGTGCTAACGGGCAATTAGGAAAAACAATAAGAGAAACTGTCAAGGACGAAATAAGCGGTCTAGAATTTGTTTTCACCTCTAAAAAAGAGCTAGACATTGCATCTAAGAGTAAATTAGATGCATTCTTTAAAAAAGACTCTTTCGATTATTGTATCAACTGTGCGGCTTATACAAATGTTGAGCAAGCAGAAAAAACACCAAAAATTGCATATAGCGTAAATGCAGAAGGTGTTAAAAATTTGGCTGAAATTTGTAAAGAATACAACATCACACTTATTCATATATCAACAGATTATGTTTTTGATGGTCAAAAACATACACCCTATGAAGTAACTGATATTACTAACCCATTAAATGTCTACGGACAATCAAAACTACTAGGAGAGAAGTATATTCAACATATAATGAATGAGTATTTTATTATTAGAACGTCTTGGTTATACAGTAAACAATTTGGAAATAATTTCTATAAGACAATTTTAAAAAAAGCCAAAAAAGAAGGTAAGCTATCAATTACTTCTGATCAATTAGGTTGTCCTACTGATACCATAAATTTATCAAAATATATAATTAACTTAATTAAGAAAGATTACGGAACGTTTGGTGTTTTGCATTTTTGCGATAACATAACAATGACATGGTATGATAGATCGGAAGAGCA
>JBELHW010000022.1:0-24126 GCA_042091225.1 Cryomorphaceae bacterium
CCGCTAGCGTTCATCCTGAGCCAGGATCAAACTCTTCGTTGTATAAAAGTTTGTAATAATATTCCTGGTTCATTTATAATTAAGCTAAAAAAAATTGACGTTGAATTTGTTGTTTAAATTTCGTCTATCCCATTAATTCAAAGAACTTATTTTTTGATTCTAATTTCCGTTTAACATTCAAACGGGCGGCAAATATACAATACATTTTTAAACCGCAAAACTTTTTTAAAAAAAAGTCAATTATTTTTCAATTGTGATCTCTCGAAGAAATCATTTGCTTCTTTCATTTAAAAAGCGGCTGCAAATATACCCTCTTATTTATACTTTACAAACTATTTCTATTTTTTTTAAAATTTATTAAATCAAACATCCTTCATCTAGTAATTTCGATTTTTAATGCTATTTTTTTTGATAGTTTAAGCCTAATCTCTTCATTATTAAGATATGATTAAGGCGTAAAAGAGGTCTTTTTAAAAGGAATCGTAATTTATAAGAAATTAAAAAGCAGATTATTCTTGTTTATAAAAAGTAGTGTAAACTTTAAATATAGGCTAAGTCGTTAGTTTAAGGAGTTGAAAAGGACACTGGCAAAACTTTACCGTTGTATAATTCTTTATCTAAAACAGCAAACCTGTAAATGTAGTTTGCCATTTGATCGGAAGTTGTTTGGGCATGAAAGTCAGGAAAGGCTTCTTTAAGCATCTGAGTTTGAACTGCTCCTAAAGCAAGGGCGTTAAACCTGATATTTGTTTGTGAAAACTCTTGAGCCAAACATTCTGTAAGAATAGTAAGAGCTCCCTTGCTACTGCTATACGCACTTAAACCAGGGAATTTAGCGCTTCCTTGTATTCCTCCCATGCTACTTATATTAACAATGTGTGCATCATCGGATAAGTGAGGCATCATGTCTCTTATAAGTCGGAAAGGGGAAAAAACATTTACTTGGTAAATTGAGTTCAGCTCATGATCGCTTATTTGTTGGAATGGTTTATTTATAAGAGATCCAGCATTATTAATAATTATATCTATAGATTTCCACTGGCTTATTTTTTGTTTTATAGGAGCATAATCTTCTTCTTGGAGGTCAAATTGTAAAGAGATAACATTATCTAGTTCTAGTTTTTCTAGGCTTGAGGTATTTCTAGAAATAGCAAGAACAGAACTACCCTTGTGGCTAAATAACTTAGTTAATTCAAATCCGATTCCTCTGCTTGCGCCAGTAATAATTACATTCATTTCAATAATTTTATACCATCTATAATTAATCCTTTAAAACTAGAGGTTTTAGAAAGATTGATTAGATGAGATTCTATTTTTTGTGACAATATTTTGTCCTTACAAATTTCTAATATATCGAGAGCACACAACCAATCGTTGGGGTGATCTTGTAGTAATGTTTGGAATAAGTTGTCTAATTCTTCTGAGTTAATCTCTCTATTTCGGATTAAGTAAACTTTATGGTATAGTTTATGGAGTTCTTTTCTTTTGATAAAATAATCAATCTTATGGGTTGTTTCTTGAAATTGAAACACATTATCTCTTTCGAAAGACTCTATATCTGCAGCCCCGGCATAAACAGAAACGATAGATTGACCAATGGTCATATCATACACGCCCCATTGAGGGTCAAATAATTTCTGGCCATTATAGGTTACAGTACAGTCTTTAAAAGACATTAGCATATTAATTCCTTTTCTGTTTTTCCAGAGATTATTGAGTAATCCTTCTACTTTTACTCCACTTTCAAAATTTAAAACTACTTTATTACCAGATACTATGGCTAGAGCTTTTAAGTCGTCCATAGTTAATGATTCCAATGGTTTTTGGCAATCTTTTAATTTTCCTACTGGAGATCCAAAGCCATCTTTATGGTAATGCTTGCCATGACCGACCAATTCTTTGTCGTGCCAAGCTAAAGCAGTTGGAGAAGATGTAGAGAGGTAAATGAGCTTTCCATCTTTTTCAATTATGTTAGAGAAAGTTCCGGAAACTTGAATTCCCGAACTATATTCTGCGGTACAAGTATTTTTAGAATCAATGGCTTTTTTAAGTCCATAAGCTCCTCCTTTTCGTAAAGACATAGTAAATGCAAATTCTTCCAGAACTTGAGTTAGGTGTCTGTAATTTGGAGTAACATACAATTGTGGTTGCGGTTCTGTTATATCGAAAGAGCGCTTAATGGCATCTATGTCGTATGGGATTTTTACAACCTCATCTTTCATACAACTTTCACTTTCTCCAATGGAAGACAATAAACCAGCACCATATATTTTAGGATTTTCGAGGGTACCAATCAGTCCGTATTCTACAGTCCACCAATGTAAGTTTCTAATTTTAGCCATTTCGGATGGCTCGCCCATATTTTGTTGTATTTTATCTATGTCTTTTTCAGCCCGATTAATATCATCCTCTTTTGTGTTAGGGTCTTCTTTAATAATGGACAAATGGCGAATGGCTTGAAATAATTCGAAGTCTTTAGCGGATGATATTGCTTTTGCTCCAATTTCTCCAAATAGCCTTAGGTATTCAGCGTATGCTGGGTCTGCAATTATTGGGGCATGGCCTGCTGCTTCATGAAGAATATCAGGAGCAGGAGTATATTCTATGTGTTCTAATTGTCTAATATCGGCAGCAATAACAAGTACTTTATAGGCCTGGAATTCCATAAATGCTGAAGGAGGTAAAAATCCGTCCACACATACACAGCCCCAACCTATTTTACCTAAGATGTCATTCATGTCTTGAATGTTAGGGATTCTGTCGATTGTAATACCTGTTTTTTCGAGTCCTTTTAAATAAGAGGAGTGTGCTACTTTAGATAAATATGCAATATTTTTTCGCATTACATACCTCCATACGGCATGATCTACAGAAGTGTATTTAGGGTAGTTTTGGGCAACTACAAATTGTCTTAATCGGGAAGGTAAATTCGCTACTTGATGATTATTAAAATCGAAAAAGTCATTTTTCATGCTAACAAAATTTAATAGTTAAAAATAGAAATGTCTATTTCAAAATCAAAATAAAAGTAATTTTACTTTAACTTATTGGCCAATGCATTTTGGTAAATATCGGAAAACTCTTCTATGTTTCCGAAATCTTTTTCATCTACACGTATATCTCCTCTAGTAATATGGCCTAATAACATAAATGGAATTTCGTGTTTTTTTAATATGTCAATTAGTTTTTCTTCTCCTGTTTCGCTTACTGAAACAACTACTCTACTCGGAGATTCGCCAAATAAGAATGCATCTTCTCTTATTTCGGAACTGGTAGTAATATCAAAACCAACTTTATTAGGGATGGCACTTTCAATTAGGTTTACAAATAGTCCACCATCAGAAATATCGTGAGCAGAATTGATTGCTTTTTGTGAAATCAACTCTTTTATTAGTTGTTGGAGTGCGTATTCTTTATCTAAATCAAAAGGAGGAGTTGAGCTTTGCTTGTATTTATGGTATGAAGCCAAATACTCAGATGAGTTTATGTCGTTATGAAATTCGCCAATAGTATAAATTAAATCGCTTTTGCCTTTAAAATCTAAAGACATAATATTTGCTTTATCTTGTACTACTCCTAACATCCCGATAGTAGGTGTTGGAAATACTGGCACTTCTTTTCCGTCTATTGCGGTTTGGTTATAAAAGCTAACGTTTCCTCCTGTTACTGGAGTATTAAATTTAACACAAGCTTCGGACATTCCTTTAATAGCTCCTACAAACTGCCAATAAACTTCCGGATTGTAAGGGTTACCGAAATTAAGGCAATTTGTAATTGCACTTGGCTCGGCACCAGAGCAAACAATATTTCTTGCTGCCTCTGCAACAGCCATTGCACAGCCCACCTGAGGATCAGCATTTACCATTCTGGCATTACAGTCAACGGTTAAAGCCAGGGCTTTGTTAGTTCCTTTAATATTTACAACTCCGGCATCTTTGGGAGAATTTGTTCCCATATTAATAGTACCTACCATAGAGTCGTACTGCTCATACACCCATTTTTTAGAGGCAATATTTGGGTGACCGCATAAAAACTTAGCAACCTTTGCAAGATTGCTTGGTTGTTCAATACTATCAATATTAAACTGTTTAAATTCTTTATAGTATGCAGGTTCTTTATATTCTCTATTGTAAACTGGAGCACCTCCTCCTAGCACCAGATCATCGGCAGGTACATCTGCTACTAATTGATCATACATATAGTATTTAAGTCGTTTTTCTTGGGTTACTACACCAATTTCTTCGCAGCTTAAATCCCATTTATCGTAAATTTCTTGAACAATATGTTCTTTTCCTTTATGAACAACGATTAACATTCTTTCTTGAGATTCGGAAAGTAAAATTTCCCAATCTTTCATATCTTCTTGTCTTGTAGGCACTTTATCAAGATGGATAATCATACCATGTCCTCCAGCAGCACTCATTTCGGAGGTGGAGCAAGTAATCCCAGCTGCTCCCATATCTTGCATACCGACAATAGCGTCTGTTTTACCTAATTCTAGGGTTGCTTCGAGTAATAATTTTTCTTGGAAAGGATCACCAACCTGAACTGCTGGCAAGTCATTTGCCGAATCTTCGGTAATGTCTTTGGATGCAAATGCGGCTCCGTGAATACCATCTTTTCCGGTTCTGGACCCAACTATAAAAACTGGATTACCAGGACCAGAGGAAGTCGCTGATATTAATTCGTCTGACTTCATGATACCTGCCGAAAAGGCATTTACTAAAGGATTTGTATTGTAGCAATCGTCGAAAAACAATTCTCCTCCAACAATAGGAATACCAAATGCATTTCCGTAATCGCCAATTCCTTTAACTACTCCTTTAACAAGCCATTTTGTTCTGTCTAATTCTATATTACCAAACCTCAACGAATTAAGTTGAGCAATTGGTCGTGCACCCATAGTAAAGATATCTCTATTTATACCTCCAACACCTGTAGCAGCTCCTTGGTAGGGCTCTAATGCCGAAGGATGGTTGTGGCTTTCTATTTTAAAAGCACAAGCAAGGCCATCGCCAATATCTACAAGACCAGCATTTTCTTCTCCTGCTTTAACAAGCATGTGAGGACCGTCTTTTGGTAATGTTTTTAACCAGGTAATTGAATTTTTGTAGGAACAATGCTCGGACCACATTACCGAAAAAATACTCATTTCGGTAAAATTTGGAGTTCTTCCTAGAATTGAAATTATTTGGTCAAACTCTTCTGGTCTTAAACCTAACTCTTGGGCTTGTTCTAGTGTAGCTATTGCTGTAGTTGCTTGTAGTGACATTTATAGTAATTATATAGTAGACAAAATTAATTATATAAAAGAAAAATCGTTAAAAAAAAAGGGTGTTTTTTACAAAGTTTTCAAACCATTAATTAAGAAACAATTCTGTCCTTTGAATCGTACCATTTTTGATAATTATCTTGATAAGTATTTTCTACTTCTTTTCGTTTAATTTTCATGGATGGTGTAAGCAGATTATTTTCTATGGTCCATTCTTGATCAACAATAACAATTTTTCTTAGGTGTTCGTGTTGTTCAAACTTAGCATTAACAATTTCCATTGTCTTTTTAAGGCTAGACTCTAGGGACTTGTTATCTTTAGTTTTTCCGTATTCTGAAATAGTTACTAAAGCCATTGGTTGTGGTAATCCGCTACCAACTACACAAACTTGCTCTATATTTTTGTTGGCGGAAAGCTTCATTTCAATCGGAGCCGGAGCTACGTACTTAGCTTTCGAAGTTTTAAATAAATCTTTTACTCTTCCGGTAATTTTCAAAAAGCCTTGCTGGTCAATAAAACCTTCGTCGCCGGTATATAACCATCCGTCTTTTATGGTTTCGTTGGTTAGCTTATCTTCTTTATAATAACCATCCATTAATGCAATGTGTTTAATCAAAATTTCTTTATTGTCACTAAGCTTAACTTCACAATTAGGCAGTGCTTTACCAACAAAACCAAATTTTATCTGGTCATTTAGTGTAACGTGAGAATAACAACAATTTTCGGTCATTGCGTATGCTTCCTGAATTTCTATTCCTAATTTTTTGAACCATTTGAGAACTGAAACTGGTGTTGGAGCAGCACCAGTAAATACGTTTGATGCATTTTGCAAACCTAAGCCAGACTTAATCTTCTTTTTTATGAGAGATGATATCCCTGGAATAGCTAACAAAACATTTAATTTATTTTGAGGAAGTTTAGTTAAAATTCCTTGTTGGAATTTTGTCCATATACGAGGTACACCCAAAAAGACAGTAGGTTTTGTGTCGCTCAAGTTTTGGGCAAAAGTTTCTAAACTTTCGGCAAAAGAAACCATTCCTCCAGAATATAAACTCCCCATTTGTACTAATAATCTTTCGGCTATGTGGCAAAGAGGTAAATAGGAAAAGAAACGTGCTTGGGTTTTAAGATCAAGTAAAGGAACAGCATTAGAAGTAGCAAAAGAAAAATTGTAGAATTTATGCATTACTCCTTTTGGCATTCCTGTTGTACCGGAAGTATAAATAATAGTTGCTAAATCGGAAGGGTCTCTTATAACGTCTTCATTAATTGGCTCAACATCTTTTATCAGGTCGTCCCAAACAGGAGTTGCTTCTATGCTATAAAAAGGATAGGTAATTGCTGGCATATCTTTAGGGATACCTCCTTTCATGGAATCAAAATCGTCTAGCTTACCAACGAAAATTAATTTTGTTTGAGAATGCTCTAAAATCTGGGCAATAGATTCTTCTTTTAAATTAGGGTAAAGAGGAACCGAAACGTGTCCTGCCATCATGATAGCTAGGTCGGTCATTATCCAATGGGCACAATTTTTAGATAAAATTGCTATTTTACTATTGGGTTCTAAATCTAACCCCTTTAGATAGGCTGCCATTTTTCTGACTTGCATAGCAGTTTCAGACCAAGTCCATTTGTGCCATTCGTCGTTGATTGGCTGACGCATGTACAATTTATTTGGGTTTTGCTTTTCCCAATGGTAAAGCATTTCTAAAGGTGAAAGGTAAGGTTGCATAAATGTTAATTTTTTCCAAATATAAAGTTTTTATACACATATATAAAGAAAATTAAAACTGCCATTTTAGCAAGCATTTAAACTCATATTTAGAAATTTCAGAATCAAGATAAGAATTTGACAAGTCCGATTTGAGTTTGAAATACGCACTTAATTTTCTAGAAAACTTATATTTAAATGTAAAAATCAGAGCCTGGCCCCTTTGGTAATAAGTAGGAATAGAGAATGCATATAAAACATCGGGTTCGTAGGCATATACTCTTTTCATCACTAAAAAATATCGTTTAGACCTTTCATTTAACCACTTTAAAAATAAAACTTTTGGTATTCATCAAAAAAAGGGCTTCTAAAAATTAGAAGCCCTTTTTTACATTTTGTTTTTAGAAAAATCTATTGTACTCTGAAATCAAACTTTTCGGAGGCTAAGTCTTGGTTAGCTTTTACAATTTTTTGTTTCATGTTCATTTTGAACTCTACCATTCTGGCATGTAAATCGTCGTCTGCTGTCGCCAACATTTGTCCTGCTAAAATACCTGCGTTGTATGCAGCATCAAGCCCTACTGTTGCTACAGGAATACCTGGAGGCATTTGCAGAATAGATAAGATACTATCCCATCCGTCAATAGATATAGACGAGCGACAAGGAACGCCGATAACAGGAACGGTTGTAAATGCAGCAACAACTCCTGGCAGATGGGCAGCACCCCCAGCACCTGCAATAATTACTTTTATACCGTTGGCGTGTGCATTGGTTGCAAACTTTTCTACCATTTCCGGAACACGGTGTGCCGATAGGGCATTAATTTCGAATGGAATACCCATACTGTTTAAGAAATCTGCTGCCTTACGCATTACTGGCATATCAGAAGTAGATCCCATTATTATACTTACAATTGCTTTCATATTGGTTAAATTTTATTTGAGGCAAAAGTAAAATTTTTTGTCAATAAAATCGATATCCTTTTTTCAACAATTACTAATTTGATTTGTTGTAAATTTGCATCATGTCTTTACTACAAATTCACGACAAGGAATTCGAATTGTTTATTTCAAAAAAAGAGCTAAATACTATAGTAGAACGTTTAGCCACCAAAATGGAATATTTAGAAAAAGACTCCCCTATTTTTATTGTAGTACTTAATGGATCCTTTTTTTTCGCCACTGATCTACTTAAATCTTTATCTTTTGATAGCCAAGTACATTTTATCAAAGTAAAATCTTATCAAGGAATTAAGAGCAGTGGAGAAATAAATCTTTTGCTAGACTTAAATGTAAATATCGAACAAAGAACAATAGTAATTGTAGAGGACATTGTAGACACTGGCACAACACTTCATTTTTTAATGGAGTATTTGAAAAAGAAAAAACCTAAAAAAATATTAACCGCTTCGCTTTTATTTAAACCTAAGGCATATCAACAAGAATATACTATCGATTTTATTGGAAAATCTATTGCAAACGAATTTGTAGTTGGCTATGGTTTGGATTATGACGAATTAGGGCGTACTTTACCGCAAATTTTTAAATTAAAACAAAATTAAAATGTTAAATATTGTATTGTTTGGACCTCCAGGAGCTGGAAAAGGAACCCAGTCAAAATTATTGATTGAAAAATACAAACTGATGCATCTTTCTACTGGTGACATCTTAAGAGGAGAAATTTCTAAAGGGACAGAGTTGGGCCTAAAGGCTAAATCAATAATGGATAAAGGAGACTTAGTACCTGATGAAGTAGTGATTGGCATGATAGAATCTATACTAAGTAATAACCAAGATGTAAAAGGATTTATTTTTGATGGTTTCCCAAGAACATCGGCTCAGGCTAAGGCTCTAGACCAATTACTAAGTAAATTAGGAACATCGATTAGCGCTATGCTATCTTTAGAAATAAAGTCTGAGGAATTGGTGGAACGCCTTCTTGAAAGAGGAAAACAAAGTGGTAGAGCAGATGATCAAAACAGAGACATCATTAGCAATAGAATTAGTGAGTACAATAGTAAAACAGCACCATTGCAAGACTATTATCTAGCTCAAAACAAATTAGTCTCAATTAACGGTGTAGGAACTATTGAAGACATCAACAACAAATTATGTACTGCTATTGATAAAATTTAATGAGAGTTAAAAATTCAAATTTTGTTGATTACGTAAAAATCTTTTGCCGTTCGGGAAAAGGAGGCTCGGGTTCTGCCCATTTTTTAAGGGACAGAAATACCGCTAAAGGTGGACCTGACGGAGGTGATGGAGGAAGAGGGGGACACATAATTATTAGAGGAAATGCCCAACTCTGGACTTTACTACACCTCAAGTATTCTAAACATATTTTTGCCGAACATGGTGGCAGCGGCTCTGGAAACAAAAAAATAGGAAAAGACGGAGAAAGTAGAATTATTGAAGTTCCTCTTGGTACAGTAGCCAAACATGCCGAAACAGGAGAAGTTTTGTTTGAAATTACAGGCGATAATGAAGAGCAAATATTATTAGAAGGAGGAAAAGGAGGGCGTGGAAATGTACATTTTAAATCGCCAACTAATCAAACACCTAGGTATGCTCAGCCTGGCATTGACTATATTGAAGATTGGTTTATTTTAGAGCTAAAAGTGTTGGCAGATGTAGGATTAGTCGGCTTTCCTAATGCTGGTAAATCGACTTTACTTTCGATTGTTTCTGCCGCAAAACCAGAAATTGCAAACTACCCTTTTACCACTCTTGTTCCTAACTTAGGAATTATTTCCTATAGAGACGATAAATCGTTTATAATGGCAGATATTCCTGGAATTATTGAGGGAGCTGCAGAAGGAAAAGGATTAGGTCTTCGTTTCTTAAGACACATAGAACGAAACTCCACCCTACTTTTTATGGTTCCTGCTGATAGTGATAACATTAAAAAGGAATATCAAATTTTAGTAGGCGAATTACAAAAATATAACCCTGAGTTACTTGATAAAGAAAGAGTTTTGGCAATAAGTAAATCGGATATGCTAGATGAAGAGTTAATAGAAGAAATGAAAAAAGAACTCCCTCAAGAAATAGAATATATTTTTATTTCATCTGTTGCTAACCAGGGCATTGTTAAGTTAAAGGATATGCTGTGGCAAAAACTAAATAAATAATGGATTTTATTGTTCAACTAGACACCATCTTTTTTGAATTCATAAACCAATCTGGGACACCTTTTTGGGACCCTATATTTTTGTTTATAACCAACAAATGGTCTTGGATTCCGCTATATGCTTTTCTTGTTTTCTTAATTTTCAAAGCAAAAAAACAAGCTGGATTTATTCCATTGATTTTTATTGTAGTATTAATAGTAATTTGTGATCAGGGAAGCGTTCATCTTTTCAAAAATGTTTTTCAAAGACTAAGGCCTTGCCACTTTTTAGAAAATGTAAGGTTAGTTACCGAAGGATGTGGTGGTAAATTCGGATTTATTTCTTCACACGCTTCTAATGTGTTCGCACTAGCTGTTTTTATTGGATCTATTTTTAGTAAATCTACTTTCAGATTGCTTTTTGTTTGGGCTGCTTTAGTTTCATTCAGTAGGGTGTATGTAGGAGTTCACTATCCTTTAGATATTTTATTTGGCATGATGTACGGAACTACTATCGCATTAATTTTGGCCAATTATTACAAAAAATAC
This sequence comes from Cryomorphaceae bacterium, assembly GCA_042091225.1. Classification (GTDB taxonomy): domain Bacteria; phylum Bacteroidota; class Bacteroidia; order Flavobacteriales; family UBA7312; genus JABAYQ01. The sequence continues at coordinate 10,646 of JBELHW010000022.1, forward strand.
GAGAAAACATTAACAAACTTAAGTCAACTCAAATAAGATGAAACAATTTAATCTATTATGGTTTTTTTGGCTTGTTTTAGTTGTAATTTGGAATTTTGGTTTTCCTGATGTAAAACCTATTTTAGACGTATTAATTGCAGTTGTTTTATCTATTTTGTTGTATCAATTTAATAATCGAAAAAAATGAAAAAAATATTAATTGTAGCTTTTATAATACTGGCAAATTTAAGTCAGGCACAGGAAAAACCAAAATTGGTTATTGCTATCGTTGTCGATCAAATGCGTTACGACTACGTTTACAGATTTTGGAACCAATTTGAAGATGATGGATTTAAAAGGCTAGTTAATGAAGGATATTTTTGCAGAAATACACATTATAGCTATATGCCCACCTATACAGGTCCGGGACATGCTAGTATTTTTACAGGAACAACTCCTTCCGTTCACGGAATTATAGGAAATAATTGGTACGATAAAGAAAGTGCAAAATCGGTTTATTGCGCAGGAGATGGGAGTGCAACAACAGTTTGCGATTGTGAAAATCATGTAGATATTGACTCTAGAGATGGCAAAATGTCTCCTAAAAGAATGCTAAGCACAACCATTGGAGATGAATTGAAATTATTTAATCCTACCTCCAAAGTTTATGGCATATCGCTAAAAGATAGAGGTTCTATTCTACCAGCTGGCCATGCTGCAAATTCTGCATTTTGGATGGATAAAAACGGAGATTGGATAAGCAGCAGTTACTACATGGATAAGTTGCCTGAATGGCTAAGTCAGCATCAGAAAAAAAAGCCTGCAACAAGTTATTTTAAAGGCTCTTGGAAATCAGATTCATTCGATTATAGTCTAGACTCTCTATTAAGCAATAAAGGTCCGGGAGCAATAAAATCTACTCCTTTAGGCAATACAATTTTAACCGATCTAGCTCTAGAACTTATTAAAAGTGAAGAATTAGGTCAGACCAATAATACAGACTTTTTGAGCATTAGCTATTCTTCCACAGACTATATTGGTCATCAGTACGGGCCACACGCTCCAGAATTAGTTGATACATATATTAAACTAGACAATGAAATAAGTGAAATTTTGAAGTTTATAGATAAAAAAATCGGAAAAGAAAATGCTATCGTATTTTTAACTGCCGACCATGGGGTAGTAAGTGTCCCTAATGAACTAATAAAAAGAAAAATTCCTGCTGGATATTTTAACGGAACTAGACTCACTGATGAACTAAATGATTTTTTGAGTCCTATATTTGGTCAGGGAGATTGGGTGTTAAAATACTCCAATCAACAGTTTTTCTTGAATAGAGATTTAATTGACAGCCTTCATATTGAGCATGAAAAAATACAACAAAAATGTGCTGACTACCTTATTAAAAAAGATGCAATAAATAATACTTTTAGTGGCCATCAACTTCATCAAAACGAATATTCTAATAGCTTACATTCTTTAATACAAAACGGATTTAATCAGAAAAGATCTGGTGACGTAGTAATTTCTTTAGAACCAGGTTGGATTGAGTGGAGTTATCCTACAGGAACAACACACGGGTCCCATTATAGTTATGATACACATGTTCCATTAATTTTTTGGGGTAAAAAAATTAAAAATGGTTTAAACGACGATCGCATATACATAAAAGATATAGCACCTACTATTTCCACTCTTTTGGGTATTTCATTTCCTAATGGGTGTACAGGAAATCCTATTACTAAATTAACAGAGTAATGATTATTAATAGTTCGAATTATAATATTCATATTGGAGATGATCAGTTAGATTATCTTAAAATTGAGAACTATAGTCAAATTGCTATTCTGCTTGATGAAAATAGCAATGAGCATTGTCTGCCTATCTTGTTAGATCAACGGCCAGAGCTTAAAAAAGCAAAAATTATTCTTATACAATCAGGTGAGATTAACAAGAATCTAATTAGTTGCCAAATAGTTTGGGACCATCTAAGCCAATACTATTTCGACAGAAATTCTTTGCTAATTAGTCTTGGCGGAGGTGTTATTTGCGACCTTGGAGGTTTTTCGGCTTCTTGTTTTAAAAGAGGCATTGATTTTATACATATACCCACTACCCTACTTTCTATGGTAGATGCGTCGGTTGGAGGAAAAACAGGAATCGACTTTAAGTCTCTTAAAAACCAGATTGGTCTTTTTAACAATCCTAAACAAGTTATTATTTGTCCAATTTTTTTAAATACACTAGAAGAAAAACAAATTAAATCAGGCTTTGCAGAGGTGATAAAACATGCACTTATTTGGGACAAAAAGTATTGGGAATTTTTGCAAAAAACAAATATTGGAAATGCTAACTGGAAAGATATTATCAGTAAATCAGTTGAACTAAAAAATAATATTGTAGAAATAGATCCTTTAGAAAAATCGATTAGAAAACAATTAAACTTTGGACACACAATTGGCCATGCTATCGAAAGCTATTATTTAGAAACCTCAAAAGAGATACTTCACGGCCAAGCAATTGCTCTAGGAATGATTATTGAAGCTAAAATGTCCGATTTAAAACAAGAAGAATTTATTGAAATAAAAAAATTTATAGTCGAAAATATTGATTTACCAAAATTACCTAGCTTTGATCAAGTTGAAAAATGGTTTATCCATGACAAAAAAAATAGCTCTGGAAAAATTCAGTTTTCATTATTATCAAGCATAGGAAAGTGTAAAGAAAATATTACTTTTAATCAACAGGAAATAAAGAAATACTTTCTAATATGAGTAACTCAAGAGCATATTTAATTAAAGAAGGATTAAATCAATATTTTGATTTAAACGCTAACTCTGATTACCTTGAAAAAGCCCACGACTCAGTGAGCGGAAAATTAAACATTCCCTTTCCTCCTGATTTAGACGACCTAGCCAGACTACATCAGTTAATAAGAAAAAGAAAATCGTTTACTATTTTAGAATTCGGATTAGGTTTATCCTCCATAGTAATGGCAGATGCTCTAATGAAAAATAAATTAGAATTTGAAAACTTAAAAACAAAACCACAAATAAGAAACAATCATATGTTTCAACTATTTTGTGTTGATTCTGATTTAAACTGGATAAATCATAGCAAAGAAAAATTCCCTGAACAGCTAATTGATTTTGTGCAATTTAAACATAGTAATGTAAGCATAGGTACGTTTAACGATAGAATTTGCCACTATTACGATCAACTTCCTGATATTGTTCCGGATTTTATTTATTTAGATGGACCGTCTCCAAAGGATGTTAAGGGCAGTGAAAACGGATTGACTTTTCAATGTGATGAACGGACAGTTATGTCAGCAGATATATTAAAAATGGAACCTATTTTACTTCCTGAAACTATGATTTTAGTAGACGGAAGGACAAATAACGCACGCTTTTTAAAAAATAATTTTCAAAGAAATTTTGAAATGGTTTGGGACAAAGAGTCGGACATTACAACGTTTATTCTTAAAGAAGAGAGGTTAGGGAAATATAACATCTTAGGTTTTGACTTTTATTAACAATTTATAAGTTCTTGGACTATTCTTTATCACATCCGAACGCAATTATAAAAGGTGAAATTAATCTACCTAGCTCTAAAAGCTTAAGCAATAGAGCATTAATTATTCGAGCTTTAAATTCTGAAAATTTTAAAATCCATAATTTATCGGAAGCTAATGACACCATATTGCTAAAAAACGCTTTAAACACTAAAAATGGAGAAATAAATGTGGAAGATGCTGGCACAGCATTTCGCTTTCTAACTTCTTATCTTTCGGTAACAAAAGGAAGTTTTATACTTACAGGAAGCAATAGGATGAAACAAAGACCTATTGGAGATTTAGTTGATGCTTTAAGGAAATTAGGAGCAAAAATAGAATATTTAGAAAATGAAAATAAACCACCATTAAAAATCACTGGCTCTGAAATTGAAGGCGGTAAAGTATCAGTAAAAGGATCGACTAGTAGTCAGTTTATATCTTCTTTACTAATGATTGCTCCAACCTTAAAAAACGGATTACACCTTACTATAGAAAACGAAATAGTATCGAAGCCATATATTGAAATGACTCTTAAAATGTTGCAATTCTTCTCTATAGATTACAAATGGGAAAACAATGTTATTGAAATAAAAAAACAAAAATTTGAAGCAAGAGATTTAACCATAGAAAGCGATTGGAGTGCTGTAGGGTTTTGGTTCGAGATTATAAGTGTCTGTAGAAAAGGAAAAGTAAAACTGAATGGTTTATTACAAAACTCATGGCAAGGGGACAAACAAACTCCAAATTTTTTCAACGATCTTAATATTAGTTCTTATTCTGAAAATAAAAGTTTAGTTGTTGAAAGAACAGAAAAAAAAATTGGTGAAAGCGTAACAACTGACTTAATAGATTTACCAGACCTTTCACTAAGTTTAATTTGCAGCTATGCTTTTAACAACAAAACATATAAATTTACTGGTCTGCAAACCTTGAAAAATAAAGAATCAGACAGATTACATTGTTTAGCTACAGAATTAAAAAAATATGGTGTCATTTGTAGTTTGAGTCAATCGACCTTAATAATAGAAAGTTTTAATCGCAAAAATGATAACTTAAATTTTAAGACCTACAATGACCATAGAATTGCTATGGCCTTAGCTCCCCTTGCACTAAAAGAAAAAATCATTATTAGAGATGTAGGTGTAGTTAAGAAATCATATCCTAACTTTTGGAACGATTTAAGATCGGTCGGATTTATAATAAATGAAGAAGTTCGCTCAAACAGTTAATTTCGAATGTAGGGCGCCTATCTATCTTTGTTTTATTCGGATTAAAAAACACTTGATCCATTCCTATCTTTTTTGCTCCTAAAATATCAACAGGAAAATCATCTCCTACCATCAGGCTTTTATTTAGAGGAGCTTGTGCGCTTGATAAAGCAAAATTGAAAATTTTAGAATCTGGCTTTTTAACTCCAATCTTTTCAGATGTAATTATTTTATCAAAATAACTTTCTAGTTTAGAATGTTTGAGCTTTATTAATTGTACCTCCTGAAAACCATTTGTTATAATATGTAATTGATATTTTGTTTTTAAATATTCGAGTACCTCTATGGTAAAAGGAAATAAGTGTGTTTTAATTGGACAAGAGTCAATATACATATCTCCTAAATTTTTGGCTAATTGGTCATTTGAAATAGAAAAATCATTTAAACATAGCTGAAAACGATAAGAACGTAATTTATCTTTACTAATTTTTTCTTGCCTGTATAAAGACCATAAATACTCGTTATGAAACCTATATTTTTCAATAAATATCTCTTGGTTGACAATACCAAGATTTGCCAATTTAAAATGGTGGTATATTTCGACTAATGTTTCTTGAGAATTTTTCTCAAAATCCCAAAGAGTTCTATCTAAATCAAAGAAGATATGGGAATATTTCATTTAAAGAAATGTAAAAAGAGACATACCTAAAGACCAAAGAAAAACAGAAATAAATAAATATGGAATGGTTTTTCTTTTGTTAGGATAATAACTTATGGTTATAAAAGTACCGAATGGAATTGATAAAAACACAGGAGTTAAAAAAGCTAAGCCTACTAAACCATATTTTTTTCGTGCTTTTTGAACCAGTTTATCCTTAAACGATTCTTTTTTATTTTCTGTTTTTGGTTTCTCTTTTTTAGGAAAATATTTTCGGAAAATATCGGTAACTTTTTGAAAGAAAAAAGCAAAAAATACAACACCTATACAACCACCTATAAAACAAACTAAAGTTGCTTGCCAAAAAGAAAAATCTAGCTGTAATGCTAAAGGAACAGCAATAATAAGCTTTACTGTGCTGATGGCCATTACATAAATTAAATTAGCAGTTGTCATATAGGTACAAAATTCGGACTTTTTTAGAGAACATTCAACCCAAAAGTACAATAAAAAAAAATGTTATATTTATTAATATACTTAAAACTAAAAGCAATGAAAAACTTTTTATCTATGATGCTACTATTAGCATCTTTACCTCTTTTTAGTCAATCCGAATCCGGTCATTTATTACTTACATCTTCAAAAGTTGCAGTTGAAGGTTATGATGTAACATCTTATTTCGTTGAAAATAAAGCGATAAGAGTGTCAAAAGATTTTAGTACTGTTTACAAGGATGCTAGGTATTTCTTTAAATCGAATAAAAACAAACAATTATTTTTAGAAAATCCTGAAAAATACCTTCCTCAGTATGGTGGTTGGTGTGCTTATGCAATGGGTGAAAAAGCAGAAAAAGTAACTATTGACCCTGAAACATTTATTATTACAGACGGTAAATTATACCTTTTTTACAATTCATATTTTAATGACACATCGGAAAAATGGAATAAAGAACCGGAAGTACTAAAAGTTAATGCAGATAAAAATTGGAACCTCACTCTCAAAAATTATTAAACATGAAAAAAATTGATCTACTTTTAAGAGGAATAATTGCATTTATCTTTGTACAATCTTTATTTTATAAATTTACTGGACATGCAGAAGCAATACATATTTTCACTACAATAGGAATGGAACCATTTGGAAGAATAGCTATAGGAATTGCAGAATTGATAATTTCGGTGTTATTATTCGTACCTAAAACAAGGATATTATCATTGATAGGGTCTATAGGGTTAATGTCTGGAGCTATATTTTTTCATCTTACAACCGAACTAGGAATTATTGTTCATTGGGAGGGGCAAAACGACGGAGGTGTTTTATTCGCGATGGGCATAATAGCATTTATATTATCGGCATTTTTATTAGTGAAATATTATTTACAAAACACACCTATAAATTCTATTAAGAAAATTATTGGCTTTTAGATGAATAAACTTAAAAGAACATTGTATTACGAATATTGGCCATTATGGATATTTTATATTCCGGTAGCAGTATATGGACTGATTTTAGCTTTAAAAGCAAGATCAATAACCTATTTCACAACTGTAAACCCTTGCATGATTTATAGTGGTAGTTTAGAGAATTCTAAATCGGATTATTTAAAGTATTTACCAGAAAATATTTTGCCTATCACAGTTAAAATAGATAAAAATATTACGGAATTAGAACTTAAAAAAATAGTTGTATCAAAAAAATTCAGATTTCCAGTTTTAATAAAACCCGATTGTGGTCAGAGGGGAGTTGAAATAGAAAAAATTGAGAATTTCACACATCTATGTAAGTTTTTAAAAAAAGCATCCAGACCATTTTTCTTAATTCAAGAATTTATAGATTATCCAATAGAATTAGGTGTTTTAATAGCTAAAAGTCCTAATGGAATTGAAAGAAAAATAACTTCGGTTACTCTAAAAAAGTTTTTGAGTGTGAAAGGGGATGGCAAATCTACCCTTAAAGATTTGATAAACGATAACATGAGAGCATCAAAACGTAAAAAAGATTTTGAACTTAAATTTGGTGCTATGTGGAACGAAATAGTCGAATTAGATAATGAAATATTATTGGATCCTATAGGAAATCATAATAGAGGAACCGAATTTATAGATGGAAATTACCTTATAAATGATCAACTTTTGGAAGTGATCGATCAAATAGCGTCTAACATTCCTAATTTCTATTACGGAAGAATTGATATTAAAGTTAAAAGCATAGAAAATTTAATGTTGGGAAAAAAAATAAAAGTTTTAGAAGTAAATGGTGTAAACTCAGAGCCAGCTCATATTTACGATAAAAATTATAATATTATTGATGCATATAAAGATCTATTTCATCACATGGAGTTAATTTATGACATTGGACATCAGAACAGAATAAGAGGAGAAAAAATGGCACCATTAAAAGACATTGTAAAAGGAATCTATCAACTTTACAATCATTAAAATAGATTATAAAAAAGGAATTCTACTAAGCTTTACAGATTGATAATAAGTTTGTTTTGCACCAAATCCTAAATTTCTTTTTGCTACCCCATCTAAATTTGAACCCTCAAAGTCGAAAATAAAATTATTAAATTCTTCTAAATTAAAAATGTGATTTAGTAAGAAGAAAAAAGCACCATTTTTCTTGCCAATTTCGTTACAATAAGAAGAGTGCAATGTTATTCGATTATTAAAAAAAGTAACAAAAACAGAACAACAATTAATCCCTTGATAGCTAACGGAAAAGATTTTTCCTTTCTTATTTATCAAGCAATAATTTATTAAATTGAAATGAATTTTGTTTCGTTTATCGTTCATGTAATTTTTTCCTAGATGTTTTTTGTGTTTACAAAATTCATCTACCGAATCTGCTACATTAGAAAAAACAACTGAATTATTTATTGCTTTAGAAATGTTTTTTTTAACTGATTTAGAATAATTAGCAAAAATTTTGTTTTTGTCACTATCTAAAAATATTTCGTGGTTAATATTCTTTTTAAAGGAAAAAACAGAGGACTTGTTTGATGTATTAAGATTAAAATTTATGTATAAATATTTTTTGGGAATAGCAGAAATAAAATCGTCTACATCAATTTTATTATTTTGACAAAACAGACCTAACTGTTGACTAAAAATAGCTTGTCTTATTGTAAGCAAACCCCATTTAGGCTTGTGGTTGAGTGGCATAACAGCCTGATAATCATCTAAAACAAGAGCATGCCATTTATCACATACAATATTTAAAAACCAACTTTGAGCATAGATGTTGTTATTGATACATTTACTTAAGCAATTGTCCCATTTTTGAAAATCAATTTGATTATGTTTCAAAAATCTAATCATGAATAAATATAATCTACCATATTTTTAAACAATAATTTCCATCCTTTCCATTCTTTATAATCGCTCCAAGTTTCGTTATGCCATACTGTTATTAATGTACCATTTACATTTTTAACTTGATTAATTATATTTTTCATTGAATTTAAACTTTCCTCTGGGCTAACTTTTAAATAATAACGATAGGTTGCATCCATAATTGCAAATGGATGAATTCTCAAGGGAGTTTGCTTTTCTAGTTCTAAATCGTAAAAATAATAAGGATTGCAAATAGAAGCCCTAAAGCCTGGCAGTTCTGCGTAACCCATTGTATAATCATTAAAAATATCTAAGTCGATTAAATTTCTGTAGGTAGATGGAAAAGAGAGCTGAAGAAAATGCTGTCGACTATGATTTACCGCAGTTTTAGTTATTTCTAACAATCTTTCTTGTTCTGTTTTTAATAAATTATAATTTGAATTTGAATTAAACGAAGGATGTAGGCCAATTTTAGCATAATCGGCTAAATGCTTTATTAAAAGTTTAAATTTTCTACTTGTAACTAAAACATTCTTATCATTCAATCCGTAATTCCCAAGCAGAATAAAGTAAAAACAATCTAATTTATATTTTTTTATGATATTCAATTGGTAGTTATAAGTATCGTAAGGATCTTTTTGATTTCCTAAAAGCACATCAATTCGTTTTTTAATCATCTGCTTATCAAATTGAATAAAATACTTTATAAAAGAGGCTAAATTTCTAGAAAATCCTTTTTCTAAAAAATAATAGGCATTATCGATGTCAATTGTAGAAATATATTGAAAATTCTTATCTGGAAAATTAATTTCTGGGTATTTTAAAATCAAGGATTCTTTAAATTTTTTTATCCACAAATTAACAAGTGGTAATTGCAAAAAATCATTTTGATATGCTAAGCTTTCTTTAGCTTTAAATCTGTTGTAATGGTCTTTAAAATGAGGTAAATATTCCTCATATCGAGTAACAAGAAAGAAACTAGCTGAAAATAAATCAAAGGGAATGGTTTCTTTATTTGTAGACAAAAAGAAAATTGGTAAATCATCCCATTTAGAAAAATTAATTTCCTGATCAATAATTTCTGTTTGATTTAAAAGACCATGACTTTCTACAAACAACTCATTGTTGAATTGTTGCATTGAATAATTTAATTTAGGAAGATCCGAATCTAAAAATTCTTGTTTGTTGTCAGTAATTTGATACTCTATTTGTAATACATCTTTAAAAATAAGATGAAGCGTATATTGAACTCTACTTGTTATTTGGGAGGTATAAATTAGCATTATTTTAAATCCTTCTATATAAAAGCTAAAATAATGGTTTTAAACTATTAACGCTAACATAAAAAAATAGCCTTTGTAGAATTACAAAGGCTATGAATATATTTTGAAAATATCTAATTACAGATTATTAGCAAACTTTGCCAACTTGGACTTAATGTTTGCTGCTTTATTTTTATGAATAATATTTCTTTTAGTTAGTTTATCTAACATAGACTCTAAAGAAGGAAGCATTTTTACAGCTTCTTTTTTATCAGTTAAACCTCTAAATTTACGCACTGCATTTCTAGTAGTTTTATGATAGTAACTATTCGCTAAATTTCTTTTAGCAGATTGTCTGATTCTTTTCTTTGCTGACTTGTGATTAGCCATAATTTGTTCTTTTTCTGATTAAAATAGGATTGCAAATGTATTAAAATTTTATTTACAAACTATTTTTTAAGTAAAAAGATTTATTCTTATCATTTTTTACGAAAAGCTTGAGTAATTTCTCTTTTTCCAGGTGGTCCGGGAATAGATTTAACTTCAAACCCAATAGAGACTAAGTCTCTTTTAAATTGTCCGTTCGCACAGTAGGTAATTAACAAGCCTCCTAAATTAAGAGCGTTATATATTTTTAAAAATATTTCTGACTTCCACAATTCAGGCTGAACTCTAGGACCAAACGCATCATAGTATACAATGTCGTATTTTTTCGAAAATAGTTTGTCTTGAATGGTTGTTTTCGATTTTGTAAATAAAAAATTATTGCTAATTGGAACTTCAACTCCCCATTCACAGGAATGAAGTTCTTCAAAAACCGATTGATATTCTGACTTATCTAATTTTTTCAGAAAGTCTAATTGATTTGCTAACTCTAAACTAATAGGTTCACTATCAATAGTTTCATATTTAATTTTAAAACTTGAGTTGCAAAAAGTCAAAAAAGCATTTAAGCCAGTACCGAATCCCATTTCAAAAATAGAAACAGTTGGTTTATCAATTTGTTTCAATCCACTTTTTATGTAAACATGCATAGCTTCTGTTAAAGCTCCGTGGGTAGAATGATAATGTTCGTTTAGAAATCTGGATTTCAGAGTATTACTTCCGTCGCTAGTCCTAATAATTTGTTGCTCTTTATAGTTCATGATTTAATAAGATATAATTTATTAAATTTGCACCCTCCTTTTAAACAACAATTTTATGACAAAAAATGACATTATTGACAAAAAAGCTGAAAGCTTTTTAGAAAAATATATTAATAATCCTTCTCCAACAGGATTTGAAAGCGAAGGTCAAAAATTATGGTTAGATTATATAAAACCCTATATAGATGATTACTTTGTTGATACTTACGGAACTGTTGTAGGAGTAATTAATCCTGAAGCAAAGTACAAGGTTGTTATTGAAGCTCACGCCGACGAAATATCTTGGTTTGTTCACTACATTACTAAAGATGGTTTTATTTATCTGAGAAGAAATGGAGGTTCTGACCATCAAATTGCTCCATCTAAAAGAGTAAATATTCATACAGATAAGGGTGTTGTAGAAGCAATATTCGGTTGGCCTGCAATTCATACTAGACACGGAAAAGAAGAAAAATCACCTCAATTAGACAATATATTCCTCGATTGCGGTTGTACAACAAAAGAAGAAGTTGAAAAGTTAGGAGTTCATGTAGGCTGTGTTGTTACCTATCAGGATAAATTTACAATTCTAAACAACAATTTTTATGTAGGAAGAGCTTTAGACAATAGAATTGGTGGCTTCATAATTGCTCAAGTAGCTAAACTTTTGAAAGAAAACAATAAAAAACTACCATTCGGTTTATATATCACTAACTCTGTACAAGAAGAAGTCGGATTAAGAGGAGCCCAGATGATAACAGAATCTATAAAGCCTAATGTTGCAATTGTTACAGATGTGTGTCATGATACACAAACGCCAATGATAAACAAAATCAAACAAGGTGATTTATTTAGCGGTAAAGGTCCAGTATTAACTTACGGTCCAGCTGTTCAAAATAATCTTTTGAAATTATTGATTGATTGTGCTAACAACAATGATATCCCATTCCAAAGAGCAGCAGCATCAAGAGCTACAGGAACTGATACAGATGCTTTTGCATATTCTACTGGTGGAGTAGCTTCGGCCTTAATATCACTTCCATTAAGATACATGCATACTACTGTAGAAAGTGTTCATAAAAACGATGTGGAAAATGTTATAAAGCTTATTTATGAATCGCTACTAAAAATTGAAAACAATCATGATTTTAGATATTTAAAATAATATCAAAAAATAATGTTCAGTATGAAAATAAATAAAGTAATAAACTCTAAAATTAAAAAAGTAGATTTTGATAATTTAGAATTTGGAAAGGTTTTTAGTGACCACATGGTCGTTTGCACTTTCAAAGATGGAAAATGGAATGAAGCTGAGATAAAAGAGTACCAACCTTTTAGTTTAAATCCTGCTACTCATGTTTTCCATTATGGACAGGCAGTATTTGAAGGCATGAAAGCATATAATTCTAAGGATGGCAAGACATTACTTTTCAGGCCATTAGAAAACATTAGAAGGCTAAATCGTTCTGCCCACAGACTTTGCATGCCTAAGATTGATGAAACTATCTTTTTACAATGTTTAACCAAACTTATTGAATTAGATAAAGATTGGATTCCAAAGAAAGAAAATCAGTCTTTATATATTCGTCCGTTCATGATTGCAACTAGCGAATTTATAAGAGCAACACCAGCAGATGAATTTACATTTTGCATTATAACTTCACCAGCCGGAAAATATTATGCTGGCGAATCAAATTTAATTATTGAAGAAAAATATTCTAGATCCTCTCAAGGAGGAGTTGGTTTTGCTAAAGCAGCAGGAAATTATGCTGCAGCATTTGGCCCTACTAAAGAAGCTCAAAATGATGGATATACACAAGTAGTTTGGACCGATGCTAAGGAGCATAAGTATATAGAAGAATCGGGCACCATGAATATTATGTTTTTAATTAATGATGTAATTGTAACTCCAAAGTTGAGTGATAGTATTTTAGGGGGTGTAACTAGAGATAGTATTTTGGAGATAGCACAATCAAAAGGTATAAAAGTAGAAGAAAGAAATATTTCTATTTCTGAACTTTTACAAGCCTACGACAATAATAAAATTTCCGAAGTATTTGGAGTTGGTACTGCAGTAATTGTAAACCCTATAGACTCGATTACTTACCGAGATAAAGTAATGAAATTTCAATATAATTCCGAATCAATAGCTCTAAAACTAAAAAGTGACTTACTAGATATACAATATGGAGTTACAAAAGATATACGTAATTGGTCGTTCAGTCTTTAAACACCATTTTATAATGCTTGATTCCTGCTTCTTCAAAACAAGAACCTTTTACTTCGAATCCTAAATTCTGATAAAAACGTATTGAATTTAATAGAGAGTTAAGGTATATACATTTATTAAGGGGACTGA
>JBELHW010000023.1:0-23565 GCA_042091225.1 Cryomorphaceae bacterium
AGAAGTACAATTAAGTGAATCGATATTTACTAATTGCCATATAACTAGATATTCTTGCTGATTGAGGTCAGAAATAGTGTCGTATATACCTGCATCCCCACCAATGCAATTTCCATCTTGGTTAAAATAAGCCCATGAGAAGTTTAAACTAGAATCGGATTGATTGGAGCCTAAAATTACTTCGTTTGCATTTTGGTCAATAAGAATAGATTGTAAAAATTCGCATTCTTGTTGGGCTTTAATTATAGATGATAAGGCTATGAAAAAGCTAAGGATATAAATTTTCATTTTGAATTTATTTAGAATTCGAATTTATGAAAAAACGAATGAAGTAAAAAATATTAAATTGCCATTCTGGACATCGGTGTTACCGATTGCTCTGAAAATTGCTTGTTTAAATATTTATAGTAAGCGGTAATGGCAATCATCCCTGCATTATCAGTACAGTAGGAGAAGGGTGGGATGTATGCAGTAATATTATTGCTTTTTTCTAAATCCATTAGAGCCTTTCTTAGGCTCGAGTTAGCAGACACACCTCCAGCGATAGCAATTTCTTTTATTCCTGTTTGTTGGCTTGCCTTAACTATTTTTTCTATTAGAATAGTAACAATAGAATGTTGTATGGAGGCACATAAATCATTAAGATTTTCTTCAATAAAATTGGGTTTTTCTTTTTGTAGCTTTTGAATGGTATATAAAATACTTGTTTTTAATCCGCTAAAGCTAAAATCAAGTGCTTTAACTTTTGGTTTTCCGAAGCTAAATGCATTTTTATTCCCTAGTTTACCATACTTATCTATGAGTGGCCCTCCCGGATATGGCAATCCTAATATTTTTGCCGATTTGTCGAATGCTTCGCCTGCAGCATCGTCTATAGTTTCTCCTAACAACTTAAAAGACAAATGGTCATCTACTCTAACAATTTGTGTGTGACCACCAGAAACTGTAAGGCATAAAAACGGGAATGAAGGATGCTTATTTTCTTTGTTTTTTTCTTTAATAAAGTGGGCAATAATATGTCCTTGCATATGATTTACTTCTATAATGGGAATATTTTGTGCTAAGCCAAAAGATTTTGCGAAAGAAACTCCTACTAAAAGAGAACCCATCAGGCCAGGGCCTCTTGTAAATGCTACTGCATCAATTTCTTCTTTTTTTATAGCTGCGTCTTTAATTGCTTTATCAACAACCGGAATAATATTTTGTTGGTGTGCTCTTGATGCTAATTCTGGAACAACACCTCCATATTTTTGGTGTACTTCTTGATTAGCTATAACATTAGAGAGAATATAGCCGTTTTGAATAATGGCAGCACTTGTGTCGTCACAAGAAGACTCAATCCCTAATATGGTAATCGATTTATTTTTCATTTAACTTGAACAGAGTATGTCCCATTTTATCTCTTTTAGTTTTAAGATAAAAGTCGTTGTGTTTATTAGATTTAATTTCGATAGAAATATTTTCTACAACTTCTATTCCGTATCCGATAAGACCTGTTCTCTTTTGAGGATTATTACTCAATAGTTTAATTTTCTTGAGCCCTAATTTTCTCAAAATTTGAGCACCTACACCATAATCTCTTGAGTCGGCTTTAAATCCTAATTCTTCGTTGGCTTCCACGGTATCTCTACCTTGTTCTTGGAGTTTGTATGCTTTCAATTTGTTTAATAGCCCTATTCCTCTTCCTTCCTGATTCATATATACAATAACTCCTTTGGATGCTTGTTCAACCATTTTCATTGCTTCTTCTAACTGATGGCCACAATCGCACCTACATGAACCGAAAATATCTCCTGTTATACATGAAGAGTGTACTCTAACCATTACCGCTTCGTCAGGAGTCCATTCTCCTTTTACTAAAGCAAGGTGGATTTGATCGTTTGTTAGCTGTCGGAATGCATGTAATTCGAAATCGCCAATATCCGTTGGTAGTTTAACATCAACTTCTTTTTTAATTAGAGATTCGTTCTGAATTCGATACTCAATCAAATCTTTGATGGTAACAATTTTGAGTTGGTGTTTTTTTGCTATTTCTATTAGCTCTGGCATTCTGGCCATTGAGCCATTATCGTTCATAATTTCAACGATAACACCTGCTGGAGATAATCCTGCCAATCGAGCAAAATCAATTGCAGCTTCTGTGTGTCCTGCTCTTCTTAATACTCCTCCTTTTCTAGCTTTTAATGGAAATATATGGCCTGGTTTTCCTAATAAGTTAGGGTCAATATTGGGGTCAACTAAAGCTTTAATTGTTTTCGATCTGTCGCTAGCAGAAATACCAGTAGTACAACCGTTACCTATAAGATCTACAGAAACTGTAAAAGGAGTTTCATACTCGGCAGTATTTTTACCAACCATTAGTTCTAGACCAAGCTCTTCGCATCGATCTTCAATAATTGGCGCGCAAATTAGTCCTCTACCATGGGTAGCCATAAAATTTATCATTTCAGGCGTAACCATGTCGGCAGCAGCCAAAAAATCACCTTCATTCTCACGATCTTCGTCGTCAACAACAATGATGATTTTTCCTAGCCTAATGTCCTCAATAGCTTCTTCAATAGTATTTAGCATCCCGTAAATTTTGGTGCAAAGATAAACTATTTAAAAAGTTTATTGGAGCTAAAAATTAATCTAATTTTCTTGTCCAAACAGATGTTCTACCAAAAATTGGAAGACCGACATATCCTCTTAAATCGAGTGTGTTTTCTCCCTGAAGGGTAATGGTGCCACTATAAGTTTTTCCACTTTTAGGGTCGTAAATTTCTCCATCGTCCCAAACTTTACCTTCACTTAAATTAAAACCATACATTATATCTAAGCCCATTCTTGGTCTGGATTGTAATTTCTCATCTGGGTTAAGATTGTCTACTTTAGGGTTTCCATTTTCGTCGTTGGGAATTTCCATCCAGATAATTTTTCCGCTGTAAGCATCATTTGCTTTATAAATTTCTATAACAGCATCTTTCTCTTGGTTGTACCAATTGCCAACAATAGCATCCGATTTAGTTTGTTGAGCAAAAGAAAAAAGACCAATACATAAAGTTAAAATGGTAAGGTTAATTTGTTTCATAATAATAAATATTTGTTTAGTACAATATTAAAGATAATTTTTGGAAGTTGTATCCATAAAAAAAAGCTGCCCGAGTACTTCTACTCGGGCAGCCCCTTAAAGCCATGAAAAAACTTACTTCCCTCTCCCTAATGGGAATTACAAATTTATATAAATATTTCTTATTATTCTAAGTTTTTACTTAAAAAAAATAATAAAAATTATAAGTGACTGATATCAAATTCATTAGAGTTTCTGATATACACTAGTATTTCTGTCTCTGCGTATGGTTCTCCTTTTTTATCGTAAGCTGTAACGATATGGCTTACTTCATATTTATAATTTTCTTTCAAATGATTGATAGCATTGCTTATGTCTTTATCATCTATTTTAAAATTGATAAACAAATCTGTTTTAGCAGGTTTTAAATAATTTATTTTAGCACTTTTTACCCATACTTCCATAGGGATATTGAGCATAGAGAATGCTTGCCAATACATAATTGCAAAAAATGGATCGAAAGCGCTAAATATTGTACCACCAAAAATAGATTTCTGAATGTTTTTATTCATCCATGAATATTTGATTTTTAAATCTACTTGAGTAAAGGAGCTATTTACTTTAGTAATTCTTATGCGATTAAAAAATAATGGAGGAAAAAAATTCAAGAAAAAAGCAATGGTTTTTGAAGAATATTTTTCTTTAACAGGTTTTATTTTTTTCATACTAAATGCAAAATTAATAAGTTCAATCGATTGTTTTAATAAATTTGTATAAAATAATAGAAAAATGTCTAGACCACTCATACTTGTCACCAACGATGATGGTGTTAATTCTAAAGGAATTACTACCCTTATCGACATTGCCCAACAATTTGGAGATGTGTTTGTAGTTGCTCCTGATAGTCCTCAGTCTGGTAAAAGCCATGCTATCACTTTAGAAAAGCCCATTGGATGTGTGTTAATTTCTGCGTCGGAATCGCTTACTAAATATTCGTGTAGCGGAACTCCTGTAGATTGTGTTAAACTTGCTTTAAATCAGTTAATGGATAAAAAACCAGATTTAATTCTTTCGGGTATTAATCACGGATCTAATTCGTCTATTAACGTAATATATTCTGGTACTATGGCAGCTGCTATAGAGGGTTATATGGACCAGATTTCTTCCATCGGTTTTTCTTTATTGGACCATGCTGATGATGCCGATTTTAGTGCTTGTGTTACACATCTTCCTAAAATTATTGATCGGGTTCTTAACAACAGTCAAATAATGTGTTTGAATATTAATATTCCTAAACAAGAGTCGGATCAGATAAAGGGATATAAACTGTGTCGCCAATCTGATTCGAATTGGCAAGAAGAATTTATAGCTGTTGAAAACCAAAAAGATGAACAATCGTATTGGATTAGAGGCACATTTATAAATAAAGACTACGGAAAAGATACTGATGAATGGGCATTACAAAACGGATATATATCTATTGTTCCGGTTCAATATAACTTTACCTGTTTTGAAACATTAAATAAGTTTAAAAATATTGTGTTATGATACGAAGTAAATATTTTTGGAGAGGTGCAGTTTTAGGATTAATTTTTCCATTATTAGCATATTCTGTTTATTCCATAATTATTTTGGAAAGCGATGTTGTTTCAACCTTCGTTCAACTTAAAGTTCTTGACGTCCATACCCATGTTTTAAGCCTTTGTACTTTAGTTAATTTAGCTCCTTTTTTTCTTTTTCTTAATAAGATGAGGTACGAGCCCGCCCAAGGAATAATGTTTACTACATTTTTAATTGTTATAGTTGTTTACATAATTAATTTTTTATTTTGAAAAAATATTATTTCATAAGTGGAGAAGCCTCTGGAGATTTACATGGTTCTAAAGTAATTTCTCACCTTAATAAGTTAGAGGTCAACAGTACTTTTAGAGGTTTTGGCGGAGATAAAATGGCCCAAGAGGGAATGGAGCTTGTTAAGCACTATAAAGATTTAGCCTTTATGGGTTTTTATGAAGTGTTGAAAAACATCAATACTATTCGTAAAAATTTCACTTTAGTAAAAGACGATATTCTTCTTTATAAGCCCGATACTATTGTTTTAATTGACTATCCTGGTTTTAATATGGAAATGGCAAAGTTTGCTAAAAAAAACTCTATTAAAGTAGTCTATTATGTAACCCCTCAGGTTTGGGCATGGAAAAAAGATAGAGTTAAAGCTTTAAAAAAATACGTTGATCTACTGATTCCAATTCTTCCTTTTGAAAAAGATTTTTTCGATAAAAATGGTTTGCAATCTGTTTTCTATGGACATCCTTTGATGGACGAATTGTTGCACAAAAAAGAAAGAAAGTTAGAATTCGAAAAGCCAGTTATTGCCTTATTACCTGGAAGTAGAAAACAAGAAATTAAAAAGATGTTGCCCGTTATGCTTGAGGTTTGTAAGCATTTTAGCCAATATCAATTTGTTATTGCAGGAGCTCCATCTATCGATTTGGAGTTTTACAGGTCCTTATCAACCGATTCTTCAATTCCTATTTCAAAAGATAAAACATACGATGTGTTGCTCGGGGCCAAAGCAGCTTTAATTACTTCAGGTACAGCGACACTAGAAGCTGCAATTTTAAAAGTACCTCAAGTAGTTTGCTATAAAACTTCTTTTTTGTCTTACTTTTTAGCAAGGTTGTTAGTTAAGGTGAAGTTTATTTCATTAGTAAACCTTATTGCAGATAAAAATGTAATAACTGAGCTCATTCAAAACGACTGCAATAAAAATAGACTTATTTTTGAGCTAAAAGCTGTTCTGAAAAAAGAAAATAAATTGAAAATTATTGATCAATATAAAAAGGTGATAAGTAAACTTGGAGACCAAAACTCCTGCTTTAAAGTAGCCAATGCTATAAGTAAACTTTAATTTTTTTACTTTTATAATGCCATGAAAATTAACTAGAAATCTGTTCCATTACTACAGCTTGTTATGCCTTTTATTTTAGGTGTTACCATCTATAGGTTTACTCATTTCTACTCCGATTTATTATTTGTTTCTTCTATATTATGTATTTCTGCACTTTACCTTTTGTTAGATTATAACTCCTACCGCTTTCGTTGGTTTTATACTTTGTTTGTGCATTTTTTTGTTGTACAGTTTGCGATAATTCTGTGTCATTTTTCTTTAAATGAAAATAAAGCCAATTACTTTACAAATTACGCTAATGAAGAATCGATTTATTTAATCGAAATTATAGACTACGTCAAGCAAAAAGAAAATAGCATTGAATTATTGGCTCGAATAAAATCAGTAGATAGCATTAAAACTAGTGCTAAGATTCTAATTTACATGCAAAAACAAAGCGATAATCCTATAGATAAAGGAAGCCTCAAGATTACAACTAGTAAGCCAACACAACTACAAGCGAGTCCCAATCCTTATCAATTAAATTATAAATCCTATTTGAATAGGAAAGGTATAAATCATCAGCTTTTTTTAAATGAGGAAGATTATGAGCTAATATCAAACACCAAATCGGACAAATGGCTTGATAAGATAAATTCTTTTAGAAATAAACTTTTAAACAAGCTTAAAAAATCGGCTTTAACAAAAGATCAGTTCAGTTTTGCAAGTGCTATATTGTTAGTAGATAGAACAGATTTTTCTTATCAAAAGAAATCGTCATTTAGTGCAACTGGTACCATGCATTTTTTAGCTGTTTCTGGTTTGCATGTCGGAATCATATATTTTGTTTTAATATTTCTTTTGCCAATAAAAAGGAATACTAAATTGGCTATTTTAAATCTTTTTATCCTTGTAGTTTGTTTGTGGGTATATGCTTTACTTTGTGGTTTATCGGTTTCGGTAGTTAGGGCAGTTTTGATGCTTTCCTTTGTTTCTTTAGCAAAGTATTTAAACAAAAATTCAAATGTTATAAATACTGTTTTACTTTCTGCTTTTATTTTGCTTTTAATAAATCCTTTTAATTTGTTTGATGTTGGCTTTCAGCTCTCTTACATTGCTGTTATAGGAATTGTTCTTATTTATCCTAAATTACATTGTTTATTAAATCCTAAAACATTTGCTACAAAATGGTTGTGGCAAATAAGCTGTTTGTCATTGTCTGCTCAAATAGCAACAATAGGGCTTTCAATCTATTATTTTCATCAATTTCCCAATTATTTTCTTTTATCCAATATTTTATTGTTTCCTCTAGTGCCATTTATTCTAATAGCAGGGATTTTATATTTTTCTTCTTCTTTCTTACCTTTTTTAAACGAACTTATTTTTTATGGATTACAAAATGCAATACAGCTTTTCAATACCATTTTTTTAAAAATTGAAGCATTGCCCTACGCTGTAAGCCAACATTTATTTTTAGAGCCAATCGGATTGTTTGTTGTTTATCTAATGGTTATTTTTTTATTGCTTTTTCTCTATTCTAAAAAGCTTGTTTGGTCTAATCTGGTTTTTTTATTGCTGTTTTATTTTCTATTTGATTCGCCAAACAAAAATCAGATTGCATTTTATTCTGTAGATAAGCATAGTGCTATTTTATTTTATCAAGGCAATCGGGGTGTTTTAGTGGGCGATAGCCTACTATTAAAAGACAAAAAGAAGTTAAGTTATAATTTAGGTGGTCATTTTTCAAAATTAGGACTAAAAAAGCTCACAAAATTAGAGCTAAACGATACGGTTCAAAGTAATTATTTTTGGAAAGACGATTTCCATTTTCAGTTTTTGAATAAGAAAGGCCTTATTGTTAACTCTACCTTTGAGCTTTTAAAATCGGATTCATTAATTGAGGTGGATTACTGTCTGTTAAGTAAAAACATAGATCTAAACGAGCTATATGATAGCTATACAATATCTTTACTATTGCTTGATGCAAGTTTGCCTTATTATACTATTAAGAAGTTAGAAAATCAGTCTAAAAAAATGGGGCTTAATTTTCACAATCTGAAATCAGAATCTTTAATCGAATATTTCTAGATTTTACTTTCGGTAATTGCCATTATTTCAGCTTCGATTTTTTGGGCTTTTTGCACCAAATCATCTCCTTTATCAATAATATTTTTCACAAAGTCTTTGTCTTGACAATCTCCACAATTAATTTTCACGTTTAAAAACGCCCCTCTCACTGCAGTTGTAGCACATAATGCACCAACGGCTGCATCGGTGATAGAGTTTGGGTTTCCTATTTGAGCCATCGCTTTCATAACTTCCATAGACTGATAAGCTGTTTCCATTACTTTAAAAGGGGTTTCTATGGCATATTTTGTTGCTTTCTGAATGGCATCATTTCTTGCTTCTATATCTTTCTGACTTTCTTTAGGAAGTCTGAAGGCTTCCATTATTTTATTGAAGGCATTTGTATCTTCATCCACTAAATCTAATAATTGGTTTTGATAGTTTATTCCTTTTTGGGCCCAATCGGAAAATTCTTCCCATTTATGGTCCCATCCTCTTTTGTGGCTGGAGAGGTTAGCAACCATTGTTCCTAGAGCTGCTCCCATTGCTCCACAATAGGCAGAAATTGAACCTCCGCCAGGAGCAGGGCTTTCACTAGAAGTTTCATTCGCAAATTCTTGAAGGTTAAGCTTTACAAGTTTATCCTGATTATCGTCTAGCATATATTCGATAATCCTCTTTTTTGGGTCAAAAGGACTTAATTCATCTAGGCCTAAAGATTTGATTGCTATTTTAATGATTTCCTCTTCTGAAATACCTGTAGATCTTTGTTGTTTTTTAAGAAAGAATTTTCCGGCATCGATTAATACTTTTTTAGGAACTAAACCGATTAATTCAGATCCACTTACTCTAAGGCCTCTCGCTTGTGCTCTTTGGCAGGTTTTATCAAATACGTCGTGAAGAGTACTTACATTTATATTTGTTAAGTTGTATGAAATTTGGGCTACTCCATATTCTTTAATAAACCAACCAATTCCTTTTACGTCTTTAAAAAGGCCTGGCACTCGCATAGGTTCGCCATTAGAGTCTTTAATAATTTTTCCACTCAATTTGTCGCCTTCTCTTTTTAATCTTCCGGCTTCTCTTATGTCAAACGCCACAGCATTTGCTCTTCTAGTAGATGTAGTGTTAAGATTGATGTTGTAAGCAACTAAAAAATCTCTTGCAGAAATGGCAGTTGCACCAGATTTGGCAACAGAATCGTCAAATTTAGCTGGTCCGAAATCTGGTTTCCAATTAGGATCAACTAATTTTTTCTTTAATCCTTCGTATTCTCCTGATCTACAGTTTGCTAAATTTTCTCTTTCTTTATTTTTTGCAGCAGCCTCGTAAAGATAAACAGGGATTTCTAGTTCTTGGCCAACTCTTTGGCCCAATTTATTTGCCCATTTAGCAGTTTCTTCCATAGAAATGTTTGCTATTGGTACCAAAGGGCAAACGTCGGTTGCACCCATTCTAGGATGTTCTCCGCTATGGGTGCTCATGTCAATTAATTCTTTCGATTTTTTTATTAGCAAAAAAGCTGCATCTATTACCTCTTTAGGTTCGCCTACAAATGTAATTACAGTTCTATTGGTTGCTTTTCCGGGGTCAACATTAAGTAATTTTACGCCTTCAACACTTTCTACTACTCTAGCGATTTCATTTATTTTTTCCATATTTCTTCCTTCAGAAATATTAGGAACACATTCTATTAATTGCTTATTCATTATTAGAGTTTATAATTTTACCGTTTAATATAATTTTGTCAATGTTATTTTCGCCAAACGAATATTGAATAAATCCGTAGGATGGCATTGGTTTTGTAATAAATAAATTGGCCTTTTTTCCAATAGCAATAGAGCCAACTTCAGCACTTAAACCCATCGCATATGCCGAATTGATGGTAGATGCATTTATAGCTTCTTCAGGAGTAAGATTCATTTTTATACAAGCTAAAGAAGTTACTAGATTCATATTGAAATTAGGGCTCGAGCCTGGGTTGTAATCTGTTGCAAGAGCAATTGCTAGACCCTTGTCAATTAATTTTCTTGCTGGCCCATAAGGGATGCCTAAAAAGAAAGAGCAGGAGGGAAGAAAGGTTGGTATACAAGAAGTATTTATTAGGCTATCAATATCTTGCTCTGACATAATTTCTAAATGATCTACTGATAGGGCACCATTATCAACACTTGCTTTAACGCCTCCTAAAGAGGTAAACTGGTTAACGTGTGTTTTTGCTTGCAATCCGTATTGATTGGCTGCTTTCAAAAGTTTGTTGAGGTCGGCAACCGAAAAGTAACCATCTTCACAAAAAATATCGATGTATTGAGCCAATTCTTCTTGGGCTACAACAGGCAATAAATCGTTAATAATCAGATCTAAATATTGCTCTTTATTGTCTTTATATTCTTCAGGAACAGCATGGGCTGCTAGCAAAGTTGCTTTAATTGTAATCGGACTAGTTTTTTGTAATTCTTTAATTACTCGCAACATCTTTAATTCTGCTTCAATAGTTAGTCCGTAACCACTTTTTATCTCTATGGCACCTGTTCCTAATTCTATTGCTTTTTGAAGCCTTTCTTTTGCTTGTTTTAATAAATCATCAAATGAAGTTTGTTGTAACTTTTTAGCCGAGTTAAGAATACCTCCGCCATTTTGAGCTATGTCTTTATAGGTTTTTCCTTTTATTCTTTGTATCCATTCGTCTTCTCTTGTAGCGGCGTGTATTAAATGGGTATGGCTATCGCAATAGCTAGGAAACACCATTCCGTTTTCTGCATCAATAATTTGGGTATTATTCCAGTCCTCTATTCCTTTCCATTGCTCCATTGTGCCGAAATTAGAAATAAGTCCGTCCTCTATCTCTACGAATGCATCTTCAAGAAAATTTACTTTTTTCATGTCCGATCCCGCAACCCATTTTCTAGGTTCTTGTTCTGTTTGGACTAAGGTGTTTATGTTTTTTATTACTAACTTCATTTTCATCAAATAATTCTAAGCTAAAATACAAAAATAGCCCACTTATATCTCCCTTTAAATTACTTATATTTGTTGATAATATGAATGCAATCGGGCGTATATATCGTTTAACAACTTTCGGAGAATCCCACGGACCATCTATTGGCGGAATTATAGACGGTTGTCCTGCTGGTGTAGTAATAGATTTGCAATTTATTCAGTCGGAATTAGACAGGAGAAAACCAGGGCAGTCTAGCATTACTACCCAACGAAAAGAATGGGATAAGGTAGAATTTTTGTCTGGAATTTTTGAAGGAAAAACTACAGGTGCTTCTATTGGTTTTATAATTAAAAATAAAGACCAGAAAACTAAAGATTACGACCACTTGAAAGATTCTTTTCGCCCTTCCCACGGAGATTTTACCTACCAAAAAAAATACGGAATACGAGATTATAGGGGAGGTGGAAGGTATTCGGCCAGAGAAACAGCAAATTGGATAGTTGCTGGTACTATAGCAAAACAAATACTTGATCCGCTTTCTATTACTGCTTATGTTTCGTCGGTTGGCAATATTAGCTGTACTAGCGATTATAACCTTCTTGATTTAGATAATGTCGATAAAAACATAGTTAGGTGCCCCGATCAAGAGAGTGGAGCTGCCATGATAGAATATGTTGAAAAGCTTAAAAAAGAAGGTGATTCGGTTGGTGGTGTGGTTAGTTGTGTAGTAAAAAATATGGCTGTAGGCTTAGGCGAACCAATTTTTGACAAACTCAGTGCTCGACTAGCAAAATATATGATGACAATAAATGCTTCTAAAGGTTTTGAAATTGGCAATGGTTTTGAAGCAAGTACATTAAAAGGTTCTCAAAACAACGATATTTTTAGTTCGGATAACAAAACAACTACTAATCGATCTGGTGGTGTTCAGGCGGGTATCAGCAACGGAATGGATTTATTTTTTAGAGTAGCTTTTAAACCTGCTTCTACTCTAATGAAAAACCAAGAATCTATTGATAGCAATGGAGATAAAATAGTTTTAGAAGGTAAAGGTCGTCATGATCCTTGTGTGGTACCAAGAGCGGTTCCGGTTGTTGAAGCAATGGCAGCAATGGCTTTAGTAGATGCTTTTTTCTTATCTAAAAATTCTAAAATATAATATAATGAAAAAATTGGCATTACACTGGAAAATTATTATTGGAATGATGTTGGGTGTAGTTTACGGATTACTAGCTTCTCATTTTGGAATTATAGAATTTACAAACGACTGGATAAAACCATGGGGAAAAATTTTTATTAGCCTTCTTAAGCTTATTGCCGTTCCTTTAGTTTTAGCTTCTTTAATTAAAGGAATCAGTAGTTTAAGTGATGTAAGTAAACTTTCTAGAATAGGTACTAAAACGATATTAGTATATTTATTATCAACAGTAATAGCAGTAACATTTGGTTTGTTATTGGTTAATATTGTTGCTCCAGGATCTACTTTTTCTCCAGAAAAAAGAATGGAGTTAAAAGAGCAGTATGCCTCGGACGCTAACGCAAAAATATTGTCTGCTTCTAAGGTTGAAGATAGTGGTCCTCTTCAATTTTTGGTAGATATGGTGCCAAACAACATTGTTTCGGCATCTTCAAGCAATAAAAACATGCTTCAGGTAATCTTTTTTGCTATTCTTTTCGGTATTTCTATGGTAATGTTGCCTAAAGAAAACACCAAATATGTGAAAGGGTTTTTTGATGGCGTTAACGATGTTATTCTCAAAATTGTGGACCTAATTATGCTAAGTGCTCCTTATGGGGTTTTTGCTCTTTTAGGAGGATTAGTGGTCGATTTTGGTGGGTCGCTCGATTTGTTTCAAGCACTAGCAGTGTATTCTTTAACAGTTGTTGTAGGATTGTTGTTAATGATATTATTGGTTTATCCATTGTTTTTAAAATTATTTACCAAATTAAAATATATAGACTTTTTTAAAGCCATTGCTCCAGCTCAGATGTTAGCTTTTTCTACCAGTTCTAGTGCTGCAACTTTGCCCGTTACTATGGAACGGTGTGAGGAGAAGTTAGGAGTTTCTAAAAATGTATCTTCTTTTGTTTTGCCATTAGGAGCTACTATTAACATGGATGGTACTTCTTTATACCAGTCAGTTGCTGCTGTTTTTATAGCTCAGGCTTTTGGTTACGATTTAGATTTGAGCCAACAATTAACGATTGTTCTTACGGCTACACTAGCTTCTATCGGAGCTGCTGCAGTTCCTGGTGCCGGGATGGTGATGCTAGTAATTGTTTTAAGTTCAATAGGGATTGACCCTGAAGGAATTGCTCTAATTTTTGCAGTGGACAGAATGCTAGATATGCTCAGAACAGTAGTAAATGTAACCGGAGATGCTACAGTAGCTTCGGTAGTTGCTGCTTCCGAAGGAGAATTAAATCCAGAAATTAATAAAGATTCAATAGATTAATGAGAATACTATTTATCCTACTTTTTTTTAGCTCCCTTTGTTTTTCTCAACACAATTGCGATTTAAATATAGATCCGAAAGCCAAGAAAATATATAAGAAAGCAATGAATAGCGTAAATACTAGATCTTTTTCTAAAGCATCTGCTTTATTAAAACAAGCTATCGAAATACAAGAAGATTATATAGATGCTTATTATTTGTTGGCCAACGTAAAAATTGAGCAAAACGATAATGTCTTGGCTTCACAATATTTTAAAAAGGTTATTTCTCTTTGTGGAAATTATTCTCCAGAGGTGTATTGGTTGCTTGCAAACATTGCTTTTAATGATGGCGATTATGTATCTTCTCAGAAATACTTTAAAAAATACTTGGCATTTTTGAGTATAAATGAAGAAAACAAATTACTTGCTCAACAAAGGTTGAAAAAATCTGTTTTTTTACAAGAAATGTATAGCAATCCTGTCCCTTTTGATCCTCAGCTAGTAAAAGGAATAAGCACCAAAGATGACGAATACTTGTCTGTGTTCTCTCCTGATAACGACTTTGCTTTTTTTGTTAGAAGAGGGTTGAGGTTTAATAAAGGAATGCAGCGACAAGAAACGGCAGAAGATTTTGTTGTTTCCCAATTAGATTCTAATGGTGTTTTTAGCCAAGGAAAATTAATGCCTGACCCTTTTAACCTGCAAAAAAATCAGGGTAGCGCATCGGTATCGTTAAAAAATAACGAAATGTATCTTTCTGTTTGTGAACTTCGGGATGGATATAATAACTGTGATATATTTTATTCTGAAATTTATCAAGGATTTTGGACGGATCTAAAACGATTGAAATATCCTGTAAACTCTCCAAATTCGTGGGAGTCACAACCCTCTATTTCTGCTGACGGAAATACCCTTATTTTTACCTCTGCTAGAAGAGATGGGGTAGGGAAAACCGACTTGTATAGTGTAGAAAAAGATAAAGATGGTAAGTGGGGTAATTTTAAATCTTTATCGCTAAATACGGAAGGTTCGGAAAAATCTCCTTTTTTACATCCAGACGGTAAAACCTTGTATTTCTCTTCCGATACCCACCCAGGATTAGGTGGTGCAGATATTTTTTATTGTAGAAAAGATTCTTTAGGGAATTGGTCTAGCCCAATAAACATAGGTTTTCCTATTAACAGCCAAGAAGACGACTTAGGCTTTTTTGTTAGTACGGACGGTAAAACGGCCTATTATTCGTCTAACAAATTAAAAGCCAATGGAGGTGGTTGGGATTTATATTCTTTCCCCCTATACAAAGATGCTAGGCCTACAAGAGTATTGCTTTTAAAAGGAGAGGTGCTCGATAACGAAGGATGGCCAATAGAAAACGCTGTTGTAGAAATTAAAAACCTACAATCGAACAAAATAAAGAAGATTGAAGTAAACCGAATAGACGGATCTTATGTTGGTTTGATTAATCTTGATAAACAAGACGATGTTTTGGTTACGGTAAAAGCTAAAGAATATGCTTTTAACTCCCAATATATAGGGGCTCATGATAGAGGCTTTGAAAGCCCTACTAAACTAAACTTTGACCTCTCCAAAATAGAAGTAGGAAAGGCATTTAAAATTAACAACATTTATTTTGCAAGCGACTCTTATAGTCTTTCTGATCAGGCAAAAAGTATTTTAACTTCATTTGCTGACTTTTTAAAAGAAAATGTAAAAGTAAAAATTGCCATTCATGGACACACCGATAGCGATGGAGATCAGAAGCTAAATTTGGAATTGTCTTCGAAAAGAGCAAAACAAGTACAAGATTATATTATTTCTATGGGAGTAGAGCCCAATAGATTGAGCTTTAAAGGATACGGAGAAAAAAATCCTTTACAATCTAACAATAACGAAAAAGGAAAATCGATTAACAGAAGAACAGAGTTTTTTGTTGTAGAAAAATAAATGAGAAAAAAACACATAAAAAAACCAGCAATTAATGCTGGTTTTTTTGTGAGATAAAAAATTACCTTCTTTTTTCTTTAATTCTAGCTTTCTTACCAGTAAGTTCTCTAAGATAAAATATTCTTGCTCTTCTTACTGCACCGGCTTTATTTATTTCTATTTTCTCTATTGCAGGAGATCCTAAAGGAAAAACTCTTTCTACACCTATACTGCTAGACATTTTTCTAACTGTAAAAGTTTCGACTGACTTTCTGCCTTTTCTTTGAAGAACTACCCCTGTAAAAAGCTGGGTTCTTTCTTTATTACCTTCTTTAATTTTGTAGTGAACTGTTACCGTATCTCCAGCACCAAAGTCAGGAAATTCGTTTTTGTTTGACAATTCGTTTTCTACGTATGATATTTGTTCCATCAGAGTAAATTTAATTTTTTTCCTTTAAAAAAGGATTGCAATATTACGATATAATTTTAAAATATGTGTCTTTTTATAAAAAAACATCATAAAAAATTATAGAAGGTCAGGTCTTTGTTTTTTAGTTCGTTCTAGAGCCTGATCTTCTCTCCATTGTTCTATCTTTTTAAAATGTCCGCTAAGCAATATTTCCGGAACTTTCCAGCCGTTGTAGTCTGCAGGGCGGGTATATACTGGTGGAGCAAGTAAATTGTCTTGAAAAGAATCGGTTAGGGCAGAGGTTTCGTCCGATATAACTCCTGGAATAAGTCTTATAACGCTATCGCAAAGGATGGCAGCAGCCAATTCTCCACCTGTAAGTACGAAATCGCCAACCGATATTTCTTGTGTGATGTAATGGTCTCGTATTCTTTGGTCCACTCCTTTATAATGTCCGCAAAGAATTAGGATGTTTTCGAAAGTTGAAAGTTGGTTACACATTGGTTGTTTGAGTGTAGAGCCGTCTGGTGTTAAATAAATAACAGAATCGTATTCTCTTTCCTTTTTTAATTGATCTATACAGTCGGCAATAGGTTGGATAGTCATAACCATTCCGGCTCCGCCTCCAAATTGATAATCGTCTACTTTTTTGTGTTTGTTGGCGGCATATTTACGTATGTCGTGAATTACTATTTCGACCAATTTTTTGTCTTTCGCACGTTGCAAAATAGAGTGGTCAAATGGGCTTTTCAAAAGCTCGGGATGAATGGTTAGAATATCAATTCTCATTTTTCAAAAATAAACAATATTTTTTTAGATCTCTAGTTTTTTTAAATGCTTATTTGCTAAGAAATACCTACTGACAAGTTGTCAATTAAAATTTGTAAAACACATAAAATCAGTGTTTTAAAATAATATAAATAAATCTTTAGTTTAGGTATAAATATTACTTATTTAAAAATACGTTTTTGACTAAGTCCCTTCTTTTTTTTACTTATTTCTCTATAAATTTTTCTATTTCTTCTAGCCTTTCTATTAGAGATTTCATAGTTCTTTTTTGCTTGGTAATTTCTTTTTTTTGGCTGTCAATAATGGCTTGTTGTTCTTACATGGCTTTAACTATTGGAGCTACAAATTCGGCATAGCGTAGGGCATAGGTGCTTTCTTTATTTTGGGGTTTGTCAATTCCGTGAAAATCAAAATTTAAGCTATCGGCTAGGTTTTCCACTTCTTGAGCCAAAAAGCCTATTTGTATTTGCTGATATAGTTTTTTGTATTGTTTGTCTAAATCCATTTTTTCCAAATCTGAGTAAATAGAATCCATTTTTCCTTGGGTATGGTGGTGGTCTAAGGCTTTAAAGTTAACATTATATGTAACGGGTTTTAGGCCCATAATGAAATCCAAGCTAACAACATTTTCTTTTATATTTTCTTTAAATCGCATATCGGAAACAGTACTCCATGCCACAGGTCCTCCAATACTGTTAACGCTATTACTTCCAAATCGCATTTGATTAGTTGCGGTAATTACCGAGTTGGCTCCTATAGCGGTAGATTTGTTATAACTCCCCAAGAGATAGGCTCGGGCTCCTACAGCAGTATTTTGTATTCCTAAGCAAGAATTTAAAGTATTTGTACCCAAAGCAACATTATGATATCCTGTGGTTACGCTACCCAAACTTAGTGTTCCAAGTGCTACATTATCACTTCCTGAAGTTACTTCTTGAAGTGGGCCACTACCAATTCCAATATTATTTCTGCTGTATGAACCAGTTTCGTTTTCTCCATTATATTGACCAATGTAAATACTTTCAGGGTTAATTATACGTCCTTTTTTTCTTATTTGTAAAACTTCGCTATTGTGTATTCTGATTTTGAGTGGCTGATTATTGGTAGTGCCCAAAAAGTTGGAAGTATCAACTGCGTTTCCTGTCAAACTCCATCCGCTTGTTGTTATGTCTTGAATGGGTATCCAGCTTGATCCGTTATAGTAGTAAAGTATACTATTTTGAACATTAAAAGCTAAGTTACCTCTTATTGGGTTAGCTATGGCATTTATGGCAGCGAGGTTGGTAAAATTATGAGCGGTAATTAATTGTTGAGCACTTTGAGAAAAGGAGGAAAGGGCAGTTAATAGCCCAGCCATTAGTAGTAGTTTTTTCATGTAATAATTAAGTTATATGCTAAGTTAAGAAAAAAAAGCATAAATAAAAAGTGCCCAGAATGAGATTCGAACTCATACACTCGTTAGAGCACAGCCCCCTCAAGGCTGCGTGTCTACCAATTTCACCACCTGGGCCTAACAAAAAAACCCGATAATTTCGGGTTAATTTTAGTGACCTGGCTGGGGCTCGAACCCAGGACCCTCTCCTTAAAAGGGAGATGCTCTACCAACTGAGCTACCAGGTCGTTTTTGCTTAAAAGCGGTGCAAATATAATTGCATTATTTTATATTACAACATTAGCTGACGTTTTTTTTTCTAATTTCAAAAATTAGGTTTTACTAGATTTCTTTGCACCTTTCGAATATGGCATCGGGATTAAATAATTTTCGATATGTTTTTAGAGTCATGTATTTTTCAGCTCCTAAATTATCAATAATGTGTATCATTTTGGGGTTGAAGTCTCCGATCCAGGTAATAATTAGTTTTTTGTAGTTGGACGATTCGCTATCGAATTGTTTTTTAATTGCCATAATTAGAGCTCCTTCTAATCCTTTTTTCTGGTGGTCGGGACTAACTCCGAAAGCTAATCCGAAAACGTTATCGCATTTTTTTATTTTCTTATAAAAAAGAAATTTGATTTTACCAATCAGATTAAGGTTTCCTTTAATGTGCTTGAATATTTGGTTTAGTTCAGGAAGTGCAATAAAAAATGCAACCGGCTCTTGCTTATAATATGCGAACCAGATTAGCTGCTCATCCATTACTGGCTTCATTGCTCTCATAATTGCTCTTGCCTGAGATGCAGCCATTCCTTTAAAATTGTTGTGGCTTGTCCAGGCTTTATTGTAAACGGTTCTGAAATCTTCGGCATATTCGAACATTTTTTTAGTTTGAAGGTGTCGAAAACTGTAGTCTTTATTTTTTAATATCCTATCGGATCTATCTTTGTATTTTTGATTAATTTCTTGATTAATTTCTCTGGAGTAAACGTATTGCTCAAAATAAGTTTGGAAACCATACGCTTCGAAAAAAGCTTGGTAATATTTTGGTTGATAAGCATTTCCATAAACTGGAGGATTTTCGAATCCTTCAACTAATAGACCCCAATACTTATCTTTTTCTCCAAAGTTTATTGGTCCGTCCATTGCTTCCATCCCTTTACTTTGCAACCATTGTTTTGCTTTTTCAAACATTTTATGGGCTACTTCTTTATTTTCAATGGATTCGAAAAATCCTATTCCTCCTGTAGCTTGTTTTTCTGTTTTAGCTGTTTTGTAGTTTATAAATGCGGCTATTCGTCCAACATATTTTCCCGATTTGTTTTTTACAACCCATCTGATGGCTTCCCCATGTCTAAAATATTTATTTTTTTTCTTGTCGAATATCTTTTCTACTTCTTGTTTTATGTGTGGAATCCAGTTTTTATCGTTTTGATAAATAGTAAACGGTATTTTATGAAACTCATTTGTTAATTTACTATTATTTACTTCTAAAATTGTCATTTATATTGCCGATATTTGTTACAGCAAATTAAGTTGAAATTTAAATGAAAAACAAAGTCGTTGTAATAACTGGCTCCTCTTCGGGCATTGGCGAAGCTTGTGCAAGATTATTTGCTTCTATGGGCTCTAAGGTAGTGTTGGCAGCCAGAAACGAACAAGCTTTGAAAGATATTACCCAAGAGCTTAATGGTTCTGGTTTCGATACCACTTATTTTGTAACCGATGTTAGCCAAGAAAACGACTGCCAACAACTGATAGAAAAAACTATCTCCCACTATGGTAAATTAGATGTTTTAATAAATAATGCTGGTATTTCTATGCGAGCTATTTTAAACGACTTAGACCCTTCGGTTGTTCGTAAGGTAATGGATGTAAACTTTTTTGGTACTGTTTATTGTACTAAGTATGCTTTGGCTCATCTTCTTAAAACCAAAGGATCTGTAGTAGGGGTTTCCTCCATTGCTGGCTATAAAGGTTTGCCTGGAAGGTGTGCATATTCTGCCTCCAAATTTGCCATGCAAGGTTTTTTAGAATCCCTTCGCTTAGAAAACTTACAAAAAAACTTACACGTCCTGATTGCCTGTCCCGGATTTACTGCTTCCAACATTCGTAATAGTGCCCTCAATAAAGATGGCCAAGTGCAGTCGGAAAGTCCTAGAGACGAACAAAAAATGATGGGCCCAGAGGAGGTGGCAGCACACATTTATCAAGCGCTTAACAAACGACAAAATACACTAGTTTTGACCCTTAATGGAAAACTTACCGTATTTTTGAACAAACTTTTTCCTAAATTAGTGGACCGATTAGTTTTCAATCATTTGAAGAAAGAACCAAACTCACCATTTTAAAACCATAAAGACACATGAGAATTTTTTTAGTAGGTTATATGGGTAGCGGCAAAAGCACCCTTGGCAAAAAACTTGCACACAATTTAGAGTTAGATTTTATTGATCTTGATTCGTATATCGAAAAAGAAGAAGGAAGAACAATTGCTGCTATTTTCGATGAGGATGGAGAAGATTATTTCCGTAAACTAGAAAGAGTTTATTTACACCGAATAATAGACAATGACGATGTAGTTATTTCTACCGGAGGAGGGACTCCATGCTATTTTGATAATATGGAGCAAATGAACGATTATGGCAAAACGGTATATATTAACATGCACCCCAAAGCTCTAATTCCTAGGCTACAATCTTCGGCCCAATTACGTCCTTTAATAAAGGGCTTGGAAGGAGTGGAGTTGCTAGATTATATTTATAAAACTTTAAGAGATAGAGAGTTTTATTACAAAAAATCTCATTTTACGGTTCCAGGATTTAGTTTGAATGCTAAAAAACTACAAGAACTTATTTCTTAATATTTTCAACTACTTAACCTTTAATATATTTTGAAAGTTCATCATATTAATAGCAAGCCCCTAAAAATTGATGATTTAATCGAAATCATCGATCAAAATTTTAGTCTAGCGCTTTCTCAAGAGAGTAAGACAAATATTGTTGCTTGTAGAAATTTTATAGATAAGAAGAGCTTGGAAACTTCAAGCCCAATTTATGGGGTTAATACTGGCTTCGGATCATTATGTGACCAGATTATCCCTAGTCAAGATTTAGAGACTCTTCAGAAGAATTTGGTTATGTCTCATGCCTGTGGTTTGGGCCCTGAAATTCCTTCTTCTATAGTAAAATTAATGATTTTATTGAAAGTTCAATCGCTTAGCTACGGACATTCTGGGGTTCAGCTCGAAACAGTAGAACGACTAATCGATTTTTATAATAACGATATTATTCCTGTTGTTTACCAGCAAGGCTCATTAGGAGCATCCGGAGATTTAGCTCCTTTGGCACACCTTTCTCTTCCGCTTTTAGGAATGGGTGAGGTATATTACAAAGCAGAAAAGATGGGTGGAGAAAAGTTACTTTCTTTAATGGGTTGGCAAGCAATTAAGCTAAAATCTAAAGAAGGATTGGCACTTTTAAACGGAACTCAAATGATGAGTGCTTATGGCCTTTGGAGTTTGATAAAGTCTTTTAAATACTGCTATTTGTCCGACATGATTGCTGCTTTATCTTTAGATTCTTTTGATTGTAGAATAGAGCCTTTTCATGCTAAGGTTCATGAGTTAAGGCCACACAAGGGTCAGCTAACAACTGCTAAAAATATTAGAGAATTTTTGAGCGATAGTCAATTAATAAAATCTCCAAAGAAACAAGTTCAAGATCCTTATTCTTTTAGGTGTGTTCCTCAAGTTCATGGTGCATCTAAAGATGTTGTTGTTTATGCTCACGAGGTTATATTAACAGAAATTAATTCTGTAACCGATAACCCTAATATTTTTGTGGAAGATAATTTGGTTGTTTCGGCAGGTAATTTTCATGGCCAACCTCTTGCTTTAGCAACAGATCATTTAGCTATTGCTCTAGCCGAATTAGGCAGTATTTCCGAACGTAGAACGTTTCAGCTCATCTCTGGTCAAAGGCAACTTCCTCCATATTTAGTTTCTAAACCAGGCTTAAATTCTGGTTTTATGATCCCTCAATATACTGCAGCCAGTATTGTTAGCCAGAATAAACAACTTTGTACTCCAGCGTCTGTGGATAGTATTGTTTCCTCTAACGGACAAGAAGACCATGTAAGTATGGGTGCCAATAGCGCAACTAAATTGTTTAAAGTGGTTGAGAATTTAGAAAAAGTATTGGCAATCGAACTAATGACAGCATCGCAGGCTTTATCTTTTAGAAGTTTACAAACTTCTGATTTTTTACATCAATTTGTTTCTAGCTTCAGAGAAAAAGTAGCTGTTCAGCAAGTCGATAGTGAATTGCATTTAAGTATAAATAAATCTATTTCTTTTATCCAACATCTTGAAATAGATAAACAAGAAATGCTTTTTAATATTTACGACAAATAATTATTGCCTTGCTGTTGTCTGTTAAGGTAGTTGCAAAAATATAATCTTGACCACCGTCAGTTAATTTTAGCTTTTTTCTGATTTCTTGTACCGAATAAGGAAAATTTCTTTTGCTAATATTTGCTTTATTTTCTTTAATAAAATTAGCTACATTTTTACAGTTATAGTTTGTAGTAGCTATAATTTCAAATCTTCTGCCCGGAAAATTTTCTACAGCTTTTTCGCTAGTATATAAGTGGCTATTTTGATTAAGTTTTAGGAGCCCGAATTTATTAGCTATGCTTTGGTATGCTCCTGCCTTCAGGATGGCACTATTGGGTTCGTATAGGTGTTTTAAAGGTTTGCTTAAACCACATTTTATTGCCTCTTGCTCTAGATAAAACGAAAATTTGTTTGGTTTTTCAAGGTCGATTGCATGAATATGTATTGGCCCTTCAAATCCTTTTTGGGCTATGTATAGAACTTCCTTACAATCGTTTTTTATAGATACTACATGGATTTCTTTAACATGCGGTAGCTTAGAGATAACTTCTTTGGGTTCTAAAAAAGGAGAGGTTTTTATAAATAGAAGAGAACTTTTGCTAAACAATAAATCTATATTATCAATAACATTAGGGGAGTATTCCTCTAGCTGATGAACTCGCTCTTTATTATTATTTCTTCTGGAAGGATCTAAATAAATACAATCGAATTTGGTATTGTGTTTTTTTAAAAAATCAATGCCGTTTATAGCATGTGTTTCTATCGTGCTTTTTAGGCTTTTAAAATTATGATTTACTATATCATGTAGTTTTTTGTTAGTTTCACAATAGCTTGTTTTATTAAACGATTTACTCAAAAAATAAGCATCTACGCCAAAGCCTCCTGTTAGGTCTGCCAATGTTTTTCCTTTTACTAATTCTGATTTATATATAGCAGCTTTTTGTGAGGAACATTGTTCCATTGATATAGAATTAGGAAAAATTAAATTTTGATTTAGCCAATCTGGTATTTTTTGAGCACATTTAATTCTTCCTTTTATCTGATTGGCTATAAAGATGCCATCAAGATCTTTTTTATGAGCCAAAAAAAGTATTCTATCAATACTGAGTTGCTTGTTTTGGTCAATGAGATTTAATGATTCTTGACAAATATCTAAAGCCATTATATGTCTTTGGTTAGAATTTGAACCAACTTAAAATCGGATAAAAATTCTTTTGCCAATACCCTTAAAACAGTATAGAAAGGAATTGCAACAAGCATAGCAGTGATTCCCCAGATTGTTCCGGCCG
>JBELHW010000024.1:0-23438 GCA_042091225.1 Cryomorphaceae bacterium
TTACACAAAGTAAATTTCGATTCCTTTTTCAGAGAAAGCATTTTTAATAGAATCTACTTGCTGGCCTAAACATACAATTGCTTTCACCTTTTCTTTAACTAAAGACAAAAGAATAGAATAATCGTTTCCTTTGTCAACCCCACCTGCAATCCAGATTGTAGGTTTGGTCATGCTTTCTAATGCATACCACGTAGAGTTTACATTAGTGGCTTTAGAATCATTAATAAATTCTATCCCATGAACTTTAATTACTCTTTCGAGTCTGTGTTCTACATTTTTAAAGTCAATTAGACTATCTCTAATTACTTCTTTACTTAAATCTAATATTCTTGATGAAATAGCTGCCGCCATAGAATTATAGATATTATGCTTTCCTTGTAATGCTAATTGTTGAATATTCATTTTAAAAGAGGTTTTATTTAGGTTTATACTTAATTCGTCTTCTATTAAACAAGCGCCTTGATCAGGCTCTTTAAAAATAGAGAACGTTACTAGTTTTGTATTCTCTTGTTTTAAATACTTATTTATATTTTGATCATCATCACAGTAAATTAGATAATCGTTTTTATCTTGATTTTTAGTTATTCTTAGTTTGGACTGAATGTATAGCTCCATATCGTTTTTATACCTATCGAGATGATCTGGAGTAATATTTAATAAAATTGCTATGTCTGGCTTAAATTTATCAATACCATCGAGCTGATAACTACTGAGTTCTAATACATAGTAATCGTATTTATCATTAGCTACTTTAAAAGCGAAACTTTCTCCTACATTTCCTGCTACACAAACATTTAGACCTGCTTTTTTAAGAATATGACCAATTAATAAAGAAGTGGTTGTTTTACCATTTGTGCCTGTAACTGCTATTATTTTAGCATCAGTATATCTCGAAGCAAATTCTATTTCGGAAATTATTGGAACACCTTTTTTCTTTAAATCAAGAATAAGTGGTATCGATTCCGGAATACCGGGACTTTTAATAACTTCTATAGCTTGAAAAATTTTATCTTCAGAATGCTTTAATTCTTCCCATTCAATTCCATTTTGTGTAAGAACATTTTTGTATTTATCTTTTATTTTCCCAATGTCGGATACAAATACACTATATCCTTTTTGTTGCGCTAAAACAGCTGCACCACAGCCACTCTCTCCTCCGCCTAACACAACAATTTTCATCATTTATCTTAGTTTTAAAGTTATTATGGTTAAAACCGCCAACATTAAACCAACTATCCAAAATCTTGTAACTATTTTACTCTCATGCATTCCTAACTTTTGATAATGATGATGTAAGGGAGCCATTTTAAAAAATCTTTTTCCTTCTCCAGATTTCTTTTTAGTATATTTAAAATAACCTACTTGTAAAATCACAGATATATTTTCTATTAGAAAGACTCCACATAAAATAGGAATCAACAACTCTTTTCTAATTGCAATTGCAAAAACGGCAATGATTCCACCAAGAGCCAAGCTCCCAGTATCTCCCATAAAAACCTGAGCAGGAAACGAATTATACCATAAAAATCCTACGCAAGCTCCAACGAAAGCAGACATAAATATTACTAGCTCTCCGGAATGTGGTATAAACATGATATTTAAATAATCGGCAAAAAATAAATTACCAGACACATAGGCTAAAATCCCTAAAGTAACTCCTATTATTGCAGAGGTTCCTGTGGCTAAACCATCTAAACCATCTGTCATATTTGCACCATTACTAACAGCCGTTACAATAAAAATTACCATTAGTACGAATACTACCCAACTCCATTTAGAACCATTTTCTCCCATCCAACTAACAAGAGATTCATAATTAAATTCATTATTTTTTACAAATGGAATAGATGTTTTTGTAGACTTATGTTCTTCTCCAAAAAGCTGAGTAACTTCTGTTTGTGGGGAATAATTTATTTTCTCTTTAATTGTAATCCCTTCATGAAAAAATAAAGTAAGTCCTACTAAAAGGCCGAGCCCTACTTGACCAATAATATTAAATCTTCCTGCAAGACCTTCTTTGTCTTTCTTAAAAACTTTTATATAATCATCAATAAATCCGATTAACCCTAGCCATATAGTAGAAATAATCATGAGAATAATATAAATGTTGAATATGTCGGCAAATAAAATAGTAGGAATTAATATCGCTGCTATAATAATTAAGCCTCCCATTGTTGGTGTTCCTTTTTTTTCTTTTTCACCCTCTAGTCCAAGCAATCTAATTTCCTCGCCTATTTGTTTATTTTGAATAAAGGAAATTATTTTGCCCCCAAAAAGTAAGGAAACAATAAGAGATGTTATTACTGCAAATGCCGCTCTAAAAGAAATATATTGAACAACGCCAGCACCTGGAAATTCGTAAACTGATTCTAAATATTGAAATAAATAATATAACATTATGTGTTTAATAGATTAAGTGCATTTATTAACTCTTGCTTATCATCAAAAAGGTGTTTTTCACCATTAATCTCTTGGTATTTTTCATGTCCTTTTCCAGCTACTAAAACAATATCTCCTTTGTGTGCTAAATTAATAGCAGTCTTTATCGCCTCTCTTCGGTCAGAAATTTGCAACACTTTCTTTTTATTTATTAGTTCGACACCCTTACTTATTTGATTAATAATTTGTGAGGGATCTTCAGTTCTAGGATTATCAGAAGTAATAATCACTTTGTAGCTTAACTCTGTTGAAATTTTAGCCATTAAAGGACGCTTAGAATTGTCTCTATCTCCACCACAACCAAAAACAGTTATTATTTTACTGTCTTGGTTTTTAGTATTATTTATTGTTTGTAATACATTTAGTAATGCATCGGGGGTATGGGCATAATCTACAATCCCAATTACTCCAAATTCAGAGTTTATTACATCAAACCTTCCTTGAGCAGATTCTAAAGCACTTAGTGATGTTAATGCTTGAATTTCGTCTTGCCCTAAAAGAATGGTAGTAGCATAAATCGCTAATAAATTATACGCATTAAATTCACCAATAATCTTAGTCCAGATTTCTTTCCCATTTATATTTAACAGCTGACCATCAAATTGATTTTCTAAAATTTTTGCCTTAAAATCGGCCATCGATTTTAGTCCAAAAGTATATTGCTTAGCATTGCAATGATGCAACATATTAAGACCATGTCTGTCGTCTTTGTTTACTAGGGCAAAAGCATCAGAGGGTAGTTGATCAAATAAAAACTTTTTTGCTAAAATATAGTCATCAAAAGTTTTATGATAATCAAGATGATCATGGCTAATATTTGTAAAGATCGCGCCAGAAAAAGATAATCCGAAGGTTCTGTTTTGATGAATTGCGTGAGAACTGGC
The DNA here is from genome assembly GCA_042091225.1 of Cryomorphaceae bacterium. Taxonomy (GTDB): domain Bacteria; phylum Bacteroidota; class Bacteroidia; order Flavobacteriales; family UBA7312; genus JABAYQ01. The sequence goes on from JBELHW010000024.1 coordinate 3,324, forward strand.
TTCCATAAAACAGTATTTACATCCATCACTTACCATTTTTGAGAGTAAGGAATTTAATTGTATTGGATCAGGAGTAGTATGTGTACTCTCTACGTCTGTAAATCCAATTTTATTAACTATGGTAGAGATTAATCCTGATTTATGACCAATTGATTGAAACAAATTATAAAGAAGAGTTGCAACAGAGGTTTTCCCATTAGTTCCTGTTATAGCAATTAATTCAATTTCGTCGCTGGGGTTGTCATAAAAATTAGCTGCAATCACTGCCAAAGCTTTTGAAGAATCATTTACCTTTATAAAGGTTACATGAGGAGGTTTTATGTTTGGCAGCTCCTGTGCTATAATAGCAACTGATCCTTTTTCTATTGCCTGATTTATATAATCGTGTCCGTCAGATTGAGTCCCTTTAACTGCTATAAATAAAGCATCTTTTGTAGTATCCCTAGAATCAAAACAGACCAAAGGAATCGCTACATTAGTAGACCCAGCAATTTCGATTAGATCTACTTTAAATAATATGTCTTGTAATAGCTTCATGATAATTCTAAGAATATTCTTTGACCTTTTTGTATTTTATCTCCTTTTGTAATCGACTGTGATTTAATCGCTCCTCTTCCAGAAAAATCTATTTTTAATCCGAAATTTTCAAGAAGAAAAAGCACATCCTGAATAGGCATTCCTATTAAGTTCGGCATTCTGTTGTTTAAAATATCTTTCTCAATATTTCTAGTTTTCAATTGAACATGATCTTCTTTTGCAAAAGTTAAAACCCATTTAGATTGAATGTCTTCTGCATTAGTTTTGATATCAATAGCACTGAATACATTCTCTAGTTTCTCCTTGTCTCCATCTTTTGAAAAAGGAGTTTGTTTTACCAATTGTTTTTTATGTTTGAATAATGCCAAATCATTAGCATATACATAGTTTGCTAACTGCTTAAAAACTGGAGCGGCAACCTCACCTCCATAACTACCATTCTCTTTTGGATTTTTGATAACAACTATGCAAGCATATTTTGGTTCGTTTGCTGGAAAATAACCTACAAAAGAAGATTGGTGTTTTTTACTAGAATACTTACCATCAACAATTAATTGAGCAGTTCCTGTTTTTCCCGCTATCTGAAAATTATTATTTTTTAGATTAGTTGCTGTTCCATTTTCCACAACTTCTATCATCATATTTTTAACTATGTCTATAGTAGTTTTAGAACATATAGAGGGGCTAATAACCTGAGGCTTGAATTCTTTTTCAATCTTCCCGTTTTCCTGTATTGATTTAACAAAAAATGGACGCATTCTTTTACCATCATTTGCAATTGCTGCATAAAAGCTCAAAATCTGTAACGGGGTCATTTCTATTCCATAACCAATTGACATCCATGGAAGAGTTGTTCCACTCCAGTTTTTCTTATCCCCTTTAGGATGTATGATGTTTGGAGTACTTTCTCCAGAAATTAAAATATCTAGGGGCTCGTTAAGCCCCATACTATATAGCCTATCTACAAATTGAGCTGAATTTTTAGAATAATGTTCTACAACAAGTTTTGAAATGCCAACATTTGAAGACTTTATAAATGTTTCGGCTAAAGATAATTTACCATAGCCTCCCTTTTTAGAATCATTCATGTATCTATCATAAAACTTATGAGTTCCATTCTTGGTATCTACCGTATCTTTCAAATTGAAAAATCCGTCTTCTAATCCTGCGATAACTGATGCTAACTTGAATGTCGATCCTGGATCTGATAATTCGGCGATTGCATAATTATACCCCTCATTTAAAGTTTCGTCTTCATTCTTCTTGAGATTTACTATGGCTTTTATTTCCCCCGTCTTAACTTCCATCAATACAAGGCTACCATAATCAGCATCATGAAAACGCAATCTATTTTCTAATGCTTCTTCAGCTATATCCTGAAAACGAATATTTATAGTTGTTACAATATCTTTACCTGGCTTGGGCTCAATTTCTCTAATTGGCATCCACTGATTACCAGCTAATTTTTGCTTTAAAACCTCCCCATCTTCACCTTTAAGGTAGAAATTGAACGCACCCTCTAATCCAACGGACTTAGAATTTGTCCTATTATAACCTATAGTTCTTTCAGCTAATCTCTTAAATGGCTTTTGCCTTTTGTTAGTTTGAGAATATATAAATCCACCATTTAATCGGCTTTCTTTAAAAATTGGGAAAGTTTTAAGAGATTTTAATTGATTATAATCTACTTTCCGTTTTATCAATCCGTACTGACTTCCTTTACTTTTGTAAGATCTTAAAATTTTCTCGTATTCTGCAGCTGTTTTGTCCTGAAACAATTGCGATAATTTTAAGGAAAGTTTATCTATTTTTTCATTAAATAATGATTTTTTAACCATCTTAGAATCCCAATGTATTTCGTATTCAGGGATAGATGTTGCCAATAAGGAGTAGTCATCAGAATATATATTTCCTCGAGGAGCTTTAACGGCATCAGTTCTAATAATTTTATATTTTTCTGCACTCCATTTGCTAGATTCGAAAACTTGAGTATAAATAGTTCTTGAAACAACCCCTATAGACAGAAAAATCATTACTAAATAAATTAGCACTGCTCTTCTTTTTATTTTTTTTGGATGATTCATTTATTATTTATTAATCACAAAAGGTTGATCTATTGTAGATTTTAATCCTTCATCAATTACTAATTTTTCTACTTCGGTTTGTTTACTAACATACATGAGTTGAGACTTAGTTGTTATATGCTCTGATCTCAAGTCTTTTAATTGTTTTTCGATGCTAGAAATATCTCTAACAAATTTTTCGGTTCTATATGAGTTAGTGATATACATCATAATGAGCACGCTAGCATAGATAAGAAATGGGAAAAATTGAGTTAAACTTTTTGCTTGTAAAGTTTTACCGTTCAAAAACTCAATAAATAAATTTTGAAGATTATTTTTCGAAGGATTATTTTGTTTTAAATCTTTCATAATAACTTTTCACTAATTCTTAATTTTGCACTTCTAGCTCTAGAATTACCGGCTACTTCTTCCAGAGTTGGAACAATAGGCTTTCTATTTATTGCTTTCAAAGGAGTATCTGCTACACCGTAAATGTCCTTAATCAACTCCCCTTTAAAATTGCCCGATCTAATCAAGTGTTTAACTAATCGGTCTTCTAAAGAATGGTAAGAAATAACAGATAGTCTGCCAGTTGGTTTTAACAATTCAACAGCTTGAATTAACATCTCTTTCAATGCGACTAATTCATCATTTACTTCAATCCTAATAGCTTGAAATATTTGAGCTAAAATTTTATTGCTTTTATGAGGTGGAGTGTGAAATTTGACGGCCTGTTTTAAATCTTCAGTTGTTTTTATTTCTTGTGTTGTTCTGAAGTCAATAATTGCTCTAGACAATGCATATGCATTACTTAACTCTCCGTATAATTTGAATATTTTACATAGCGGATCAAGTTCATATTTATTTATTATGTCATAGGCAGAATGAGATTGCTTTTGATTCATTCTCATATCAAGTTCTCCGTCATATCTTATTGAAAAACCTCTTTTCGCTTCATCAAATTGATGAGAAGAAACACCTAAATCAGCTAAAATCCCATCAACTTGAGTGATTCCATTTAATCTTAAAAATTTTTTTATGTATCGAAAATTTTCTGGAATAAGAATAAATCGTTCATCTTCAATTTTATTTGATATAGCATCAGAATCTTGATCAAAAGCATATAACTTTCCACCTTTTAACTCTTGAAGAATTAACTTTGAATGACCCCCTCCACCAAATGTAACATCAACATAAACTCCATTTGATTTTATATCGAGTCCATCTACACTTTGTTTTAATAAGACTGACTCGTGGTATTTCATTAGTCTTGATTTTGAGTATCGCCCATAACATCTTCAGCTAACGCAGCGAAATCAGGAATAGCAGTTTCGAGTTCTTTTTCATATTTTTCTTTATCCCATATTTCAATCATGTTAACGGAACTAGAAAGAACAATATCTTTTTTAATTCCAGCAAAAGCGACGAGATCTTTAGGAAGTTGTATTCTTGATGAAGGATCTGTTTCTATTGGTTTAACTCCAGCAGTAAACAATCGGATAAAATCGTTATTCTTTTTAACAAATCGATTTAATTTTTTTACCTCCGTCATCAAGCCATTCCATTCGTTTAAAGGATGAAGCTCAAGGCAATTGCTGAATACAGATCGTTTAATAATAAAACCATTAGATAAAATAGGAGATAACTGCTTCTTTAAAGCTGCAGGAAAACTTACCCTAGCCTTAGAATCAATTTTACACTCATATGTACCTACAATATTTATCATTTTTCTCATTAAAGGGTAAATATAAAATTTTTTTTACCACTTTTTACCACTTTCTACCACTTTGTTAAAAAATTCTTTAGTTGCATGAAAATAAGGCAGGAAAAAAGTAAAAAATTGAAATAGTTTAGACTGGTAAATTTTATGTATTTTTGAACTGTGAAAATTGAAACTGTAAAAGAGGGTGGATTTGAATTCATCGAGAAAGGTGAGGGACCAGTAGTCATTCTTCTTCATGGGCTAATGGGAGGCTTAGACAATTTCGAAGACTTAATCATTGAACTTCCAAAACATGGGTATAAAGTTGTAGGACCTCTATTGCCATTATTTGAAAAACCACTTTTAAAAACATCAATAAATCACTTTACAAAATACATTCACGAATTTGTTCAGTATAAAGGTTACCAAGACATAACATTAATTGGCAACTCATTAGGCGGGCATATTTCCTTAGTATTTACAAAAAACTATCCAGGACTTGTTAAACGTTTAGTTTTAACCGGTAGCTCTGGCTTATATGAAAATTCAATGGGAGATTCCTTCCCAAGAAGAGGGGACTACGAATACATTAAAACAAAAACAGAGGAAGTATTTTACGACCCTAAAATGGCCAGTAAAAGTCTAGTTGACAAAGTTTTTGATATTGCAAACAACAGAGATTCAGTAATTAGGTTATTAGCAATGGCTAAGTCAGCAATCCGTCATAACATGAGCGCTGACATTCCCAAAATTAAAATCCCTGTTTGTCTTATTTGGGGTAAGCAAGATGGAGTGACTCCTCCTCACGTAGCTCAAGAATTTCACTCTCTTTTTCCAAATTCAGAATTGTTCTGGCTAGACAAATGTGGACATTCTCCAATGTGGGAACATCCTGAAAAATTCACAGACTTATTAAGCGATTGGCTTTCTAAAAACGCTATTTAGACTAATGCAAGTTAAAAGCTCAAAGTTTGTAATAAGCAATACAGATATTAAAAAATGCCCAGCCCCTTCCATTCCAGAATATGCATTTATAGGAAGATCAAATGTTGGCAAATCGTCTCTTATAAACTCTATTACCAATAGAAAAAACTTAGCTAAAACATCAGGAAAGCCAGGAAAAACTCAACTAATTAACCACTTTATAATTAATGATAAATGGTATTTAGTAGATTTGCCAGGATACGGATATGCTAGTGTTTCAAAAAAACAGCGATTAGAATTTGCTCAGTTTATAAAAACTTATCTTTTAGAAAGGAAAAATCTAATGAGTCTTTTTGTGCTTGTAGACAGTAGGCTAAAACCACAAAAAATAGATCTTGAATTTATGAGCTGGTTAGGTGAAAAGAACATTCCTTTTGTTATTTGTTTTACCAAATTAGATAAACTTTCAAAAACAGCTGTTCAAAAAAATATTAGCGCATATAAAGAAGAGATGTTGAAATCATGGCAAGAATTACCACAATTATTTTTTACCTCTTCAACTAAATCGATTGGACAAGAAGATATATTATCCTATATAGAAAATATAAACAAATTATTTAAGTAACTTTTCTTTGAAGTGATGGCAAAAATCTCTTAAATCTCCTGCCATTTTATCTTCACCGATTGCTCTTTCTAAAGTATCTGACATTGACAATAAAGTCTGATGAAAAAAATGTTTCATTTCTTGAGATTCCATGTCTTTTGTCCATAAATCAATTTTCAAAGTCTCCTTAGATTTAAGATCCCAAAAGGAAAGAAAGGCAGCTTTTGATTCACTTAGTTCTTGAGCTCCATCTGAAGCTTCCCAGTGTAATTTCTCAGGAATATTATTTTCGTCTAAACTAACGTTTACTGTAATTTTAGATTCTTTCATTATGGTTTATATTTAGATTGTTGTAATATATATTGTGGGTCTTTAATAAGCATTAATTCCTCTAAAGATAAGTCAGGATTATTTTTCATGAACTTCTTTACTATTTGGTAACCTACCCAATTTACAACCTGGCCTGGCGAATTTGGCATTCCTTTAGAGCTTGGAGCAGGATTTATATATTTTTCAATTTCAAATCTATCGTTAGAAAAAAGTAGGCCTTTAGAAATTAAAAAATTCCAAATAGGAAACTCATTTGAATAACACCATTGTAACTGATCAGGGGTATACTGCATAACTACATGTTCCTCTTTATCTAGCACATTGGATAAAATATATTTTAACTTTCCTTGATATATTATGTTTTGTAAAAATCCTCCTCTGTCAATAACAAATTCCGACTTCAACCACTGATACATTGCAGTACAAATCATAAACTCAGAACTAAATTGATGGTGCATATAAGGTGGGTATTTGTAACTCAAGTCTTTATAAAAAGAAGGTTCTAAAAACATTTCTAAACCTATTGCTAAAGTATTTTCGTTTACTGCAACAGGAAAATTAAAAGCGCCAAAATAAGTAACTAATTTAGGAGCTTTTTTAGATGGAAAAAACTTTTTATAATTTACAAAAGCATCACTCAACTCTAAAGAAAAATCGTCAAATTCTTGGTAGTTTTGTTGGATTAAACTAATTGATTTGGCAAAATCTTTGTCTGCTGTTATTTCAGCAACTATAGAATTAATGTCTTTATTTTCAGGAACATAGAGTATGCCTTGTTTATAGTCTTGCCAAAAAGCACCATAAATTAGCTCTAGACTATCTTCATTATAATTTTTATCTGTTGAATAAAAAATTGTTTCTAGATGTAAAGTAGGATAAACTATCTCATTAGATTTGTCAGGCACACAACTAGCCATACACAAAAATAAACCGCTTATTAAAAAATAATTTTTCACCTGATAAAATTACAATTTATTACCTTTGTATTTATATGACAAATAAAGATATTATAGACTTTATCACCAAATGGATGCAGCAATATATAAAACAATCAAATTGCGATGGTTTTGTAGTTGGAGTTTCTGGTGGCATAGACTCTGCTTTAACCTCAACATTAGCTGCAAAAACAGGTAAAAAAGTTATATGCTTAGAGATGCCTATTCATCAAGAAAAAACGCAAATCAATAGGGCTAAAGAACATATTGATTGGCTAAAGTCTAATTTTTCAAATGTCGAATCAATTAATATTGATCTTAGTAAATTATATGATCAATTTGTAAATTCGGTTGAAAAAAAGGACTCTATCAACTACGACATATCTTTGGTAAACTCTAGAGCTAGATTAAGAATGACTACCCTTTATTATTTTGCTCAGCTGAATAATCTTTTGGTAACGGGTACTGGCAACAAAGTTGAAGATTTTGGTATTGGGTTCTTTACAAAATATGGCGATGGTGGCGTAGATTTGAGTCCTATTGCTGACTTATTAAAAACGGAAATTTACTCACTTTGTAAAACATTAGGAGTTGTTGAGTCTATATTAGTAGCTCCTCCGACAGACGGACTTTGGGGAGATGACAGAACCGACGAAGATCAAATTGGAGCCACTTATCCTGAATTAGAATGGGCAATGTCATTTGAAGGAGATGAAAATAATATTAGCAATCGTAAAAAAGAAGTATTAGCTATTTACAAAAGCTTCAATACAAAAAATAAACACAAAATGATTCCTATACCAGTTTGTATAGTTCCGAGATAAATTATTTTACAATCCAGCTATTATTTCCACTTAATAAACTATCTAAATTTCCCTTTCCTTTGACCTCAATCGATTCTTCGATCTGATTTTGCATAGCGTCTTCATAACATTCTCTTTTCTCTGAATAAAATACTCCAAAAGGTCTTGGTAAATCATTGTCGAAAAAACGGCTTAATAAATTTGCTTTAGCTTGATCTGTTTCGTCATGAATCCATAAGTCATTTGGAGAATAATCTTCCAAAGAAACAACTACAGGTTTTAATCCGTCAAGTATAATTCCTTTATCTCGATTTTCTCCAAAAATTAAAGGTTCCCCTTGTTTTAAAAATAAGGTTTGATTTTCTTTAGTATGCTTATCAGTCATACCAAAAAAAGCACCATCATTAAAGACGTTACAATTTTGATAAATTTCTAATAATGAAGTTCCTTTATGATCATTCGATCGTTTTAGCATTTCTCTCAAATGCTTTGGGTCTCTATCAATTGTTCTTGCAATAAAAGTAGAATCAGCACCCATACACAAGGCTAGTGGGTTAAATGGTTTCTCGATAGAACCCATTGGAGTTGACTTTGTTTTCTTACCCTTTTCAGAAGTAGGAGAATATTGTCCTTTAGTCAATCCATAAATTTGATTGTTAAACAGTAAAATGTTTGTGTCAAAATTTCTTCTAAGTAAATGAATTAAATGGTTTCCACCTATAGACAAAGAATCACCATCTCCTGTAATAATCCAAACACTTAAGTCAGGACGAGAAGCTTTCAAACCGCTTGCAATTGCTGTTGCTCTTCCATGTATTGAGTGCATTCCATAAGTATTCATATAATATGGAAACCTCGAGGAACATCCTATACCTGATATGAAAACAATATCCTCTTTCGGAACATTGATTTCTGGCATAACAGATTGTACTTGTTTTAAAATTGAATAGTCTCCACATCCGGGACACCATCTAACTTCTTGATCTGTAGTAAAATCTTTTGGGGTATATATACTATTCTCCATCTAATATTTGGATTATGCGGTTTTTAATTTCTCTTGACTCGAATGGAATACCTTTTATCTTATTAAATGGAATTGCATCAACAGCATATTTATCTCTCAATATTTTTACAAGTTGGCCATTATTTATTTCTGGAACTAAAATTTTATCAAACTTACTTATGATTTGACCTAAATTTGAGGGAAAAGGATGAATGTATTTAATATGAGCATGAGAAACAGAATATGTTGAAACATCTTTCATCGCTGTTTTTATAGCTCCATAGGTTGAACCCCATCCTAAAACAAGTAAAGAACCTTCTTCTTTACCTGAGTCAATTTTTTGTAATGGTATAGATTGAGAAATAAGGTCTACCTTTTTTTCTCGAATTTTAATCATTTTCTCGTGGTTATCTGAATCGTAAGAAACATTTCCAGTAACCTCTTCTTTTTCTAAACCTCCAATTCTATGTTCTTTTCCTTTAGTTCCTGGCGTAACCCATTCTCTTACTAACTTTTCGTCTCTTTTGTAAGGGAAATATTCGCCACCTAAATCTTTATTAGGAACTTTTATTTTAGCTAAATCTTTTACTTTAGGAAACATCCAAGGCTCTGCACCATTGGCGATATAACCATCGGACAGGTAAAAGATTGGAGTCATATGTTCTATTGCAATTCTACAAGCTTCTATAATAGTTTCGAAACAATCAGAAGGTGTACTCGGAGCAATAATAGGAATTGGAGCCTCTCCATTTCTACCATACATCGCTTGAAGCAAATCGGCTTGTTCAGTTTTTGTCGGTAATCCTGTAGATGGGCCTCCTCTTTGAACGTTAATAATCACTAATGGTAATTCTAACATAAAGGCTAATCCTATAGCCTCTCCTTTCAAAGCCACACCAGGACCTGAAGTTGCAGTAACACCTAAAGCACCTCCAAAAGAAGCACCAATACTAGCACTAACGGCGGCTATTTCATCTTCAGCTTGAAAAGACTTTACTTTAAAATTTTTGTGTTTAGAAAGTTCATGCAAAATATCTGAAGCAGGGGTAATAGGATAACTTCCATAAAACAAATCTAATCCAGATTGTTCACTTGCAGCTATCAAACCCAAAGCAGTACCCTGATTACCCATAATATTACGGTAAACACCTGCTTTCATTTTAGCAGGTTTTACCTCAAATCTACTACTAGAAATTTCACAGGTATTAGCGAAGTTATAACCTGCTTTTAATACCTTAATATTTGACTCTAAAATATCAATCTTATTACTAAATTTCTCATTTAAAAATGAGATAGTATGCTCTAAAGAACGGTTATACATCCAGTATATAAAACCTAAAACAAACATGTTTTTACATCTATCTTTTTCTTTTACACCGATAGATACATCTGACAAACACTCTCTAGTTTGCTTCGTGACATTCATATCGATTACTCTATAATCTGCTAAAGAATTATCATTTAAAGGATTTTGATCTTCATCAATTCCTGCTAATCTTAGATTACGTTTGTCGAATCCGTCAAGGTTCAGAATTACGGTACCTTGTTTTTTTAATCTTTTTAGATTTGCTTTTAATGCAGCGACATTCATTACTACCAATACGTCACACTCATCACCAGGTGTAAAAACCTCAGTACTACCGAAAGAAATTTGAAATCCGGATACACCAGCTAATGTACCTTGTGGGGCTCTAATTTCAGCTGGAAAATCTGGAAATGTACTTAAATCATTACCATATAGAGCAGTTGTGTTTGTAAACTGAGAACCCGTAAGTTGAATACCATCTCCTGAGTCACCTGCAAAAAAGATAACTACTTTATCTACTGTTTCTTTAGTCATTTATTGATCAATTTTATCAATGTCTACTACTTCTTTTACCTGAGGAAGTAATTTTTTAACAGCTTGCTCTACCCCAGCTTTAAGCGTCATCATACTAACCTGACAGTCACCACAAGCACCTAATAATTTTACTTTCACAACGTAATTATCTGTGACTTCAATCAAACGAATATTACCTCCATCCGACTCAAGATAAGGACGTACTTGGTTAAGCGCCTCTTCTACTTTGTCAATAATTTTTTTATCGGTTATAATTCCCATAGACTATTTTGTTGAACAACCACTCATTGTTGTTATTTCTACTTTTTTAGTAGGCTCCAATTTATTTCTTTCATTCATTTGAACAACAACATTTTCTGCCAAATTAACAAAAGATAGAGCAATGTCAGTAGCTCCTTGCAGAACTGCAGGGCGACCTGCATCAGCAGCTTCTCGAACACTTTGAACTAAAGGAATTTCAGCTAACAAAGGTAATTCAAGCTTTGACGCCAATTCTTTAGCACCATCTTTTCCAAAAATATAATATTTATTTTCAGGCAGCTCTTCCGGAGTAAAATAAGACATGTTTTCTACAATACCCAAAACAGGAACATTAATAGATTCCATCTGAAACATTGCGACACCTTTTTTTGCATCTGCTAAAGCAATCGCCTGAGGAGTACTGACAACAATAGATGCTGTTACTGGAATTGCCTGAACTAATGAGAGATGAATATCCCCAGTTCCTGGAGGCAAATCAACTAATAAAAAATCTAACTGGCCCCAATCGGTATCCCAAAGCATTTGATTTAACGCTTTTGAAGCCATAGCTCCTCTCCAAACAACAGCCTGATCTGTATTGGCAAAAAAACCAATTGATAATAGTTTGACTCCATAACTCTGAACTGGCAAAATTTTTTGCTTACCATCTACTTCTTTACCGCTAGGTTTTGCATTTACAACATCAAACATTAAGGGCATAGATGGGCCATAAATATCGGCATCAACTAAGCCCACTTTGTACCCTTTATCCGCTAATGCAACCGCTAAATTTGCAGTTATAGTAGATTTACCAACTCCTCCTTTACCAGAAGCAACAGCAATAATATTTTTTACACCAGGAATTTCATTTCCTCTAATTACATTTGGAGCTTTCTTAGGAGCGTTAATAATTAAATTAACTTTAATCTCCGCTTTTTCGTAGACATGGTCGTGAATAGCTTTCAAACAATCTACTTCTACTTTTTTCTTGTATTGTAGTGTAGGATTATTTATTTCAATATCTAAAACTATTTCAGTGCCAAAAATTTGAATATTTTTAACTGAATTTGTAGTAACTAAGTTGCCTCCTCCACCAGGCAATGTAAAAGTAGTCAGTGCATCTAGCACTTGTTCTTTAGTAATTTTCATCGGGACAAAGATAGGGAATTAAGGTCTTATTTATAATGATTCAACTTAATTCTTTGTTAGGGTCCCAAAAGAATTTTTCCAATTCTTGAATTTGATTATCTACAACTATTATTCCTTCATTTTCTAACAATTGTTGCATGAGGGTTATGTCATCAAAATGAAATTTACCAGTTAATAACCCTTGTTTATTTACTACTCTATGAGCAGGGACATCTTTTAAATTGGACTTATTTAATGCCCACCCAACCATTCTTGCTGATTTAGGAGAGCCTAAATATTTAGCTATGGATCCATAAGAAGTAACCTTACCAAAAGGCACTTTTTTAGTTACCCGATACACTTTTTCAAAAAAATTACTTTCGTTCATCTGTATTTAATCTAAATCTGAGGTATGTGATTTCCATCCCTTTAGCTAAAAATAATTTTTCGTAGTGGGTCTTAATATCTAGATTCTCTCTTTTAACTTTAGCATTATAAACATCATGATCTGCGTCTTCTAGAACATGATTATTAGCTTCAATAATTCCTAGCGTGTATCCATGTAAAAACTGACTATCTGTTTTAAGATGTATTTGTCCGTTTAAATTTAAAAATTGGCGATACCTTTCCAAAAATATAGGATGAGTCAATCTATTTTTAGCCCGCTTCTTTTTAATTTGAGGGTCAGGGAAAGTAATCCATATCTGATCTACCTCATTTGCTTCAAAAAAGCATTCAATAAACTCTATTCTTGTTCTTAAAAAGCAAACATTTTTTAAGCCTTGGTCTAATGCTTGTGTAGCTCCCTGCCATATTCTTGCTCCTTTTACATCAACTCCAATAAAATTTATATTTGGATATTTTTTAGCTAAGCCCACAGAATATTCGCCCTTTCCACAACCTAATTCAAGAACAATAGGATTTGTATTTTGAAAAAAAGACTCATTCCACTTTCCTTTAAAAGAGTTGCTTTTTTTTAGATGATCAATCTTTGGTTCGAAGACATTTTGATATCCTTTTAAATCATCAAACTTTTTTAACTTGTTTTTTGCCAATTTAAATTTTTAAACAAAAATACTTCAATTTTTAACTAATTTTACTGAATGAAAAAAAAGAAAATTCTTATTGCTCCTCTTGATTGGGGGTTAGGCCATGCAACAAGGTGCATTCCTATCGCAAGAGCTTTAGAAAAACAAGGATTTGAGGTTTTATTTTGTGCTACATCTCGATCTCTAGACCTTCTAATTAAAGAATTTCCAGACAAGCAATTTATTAAATTGGATGGTTATAACATTTCTTATCCTAAAAATGGATGGATGGTTTTAAGTATGATTTTTCAAAGCTTAAGGATTTTATATAAAATTAGACAAGAGAACAAAGATTTAAAACAAATTATAAAAGATTTTGAGATAGATGGGATTATTTCAGATAATAGATATGGAATGTTTAATAAAAATATACCGTCTATTTTTGTAACTCATCAAATAAATATTCAATCTCCTTTTTTATCTACTTTCATAAAAAAAATAAACCTCTGGTTTATAAAAAAATACGATCAGTGTTGGATTCCTGATACGGAAGAAAATATTTTGTCAGGTAATTTATCTTTATTAAATCTATCAAATAATAAATTCAAATTTATTGGTCCTTTATCAAGGTTTGAAAAAGTAAATCGAACAAAAAAAACAGAAATATTAGCAATTATTTCTGGCCCAGAACCACAAAGATCTATGTTTGAAAAGGTGTTAAAAAAACAACTACTAGAAAGCGGAAAGAAATGCATGCTCATTCTTGGTAAAACCGAATCTGACAAGCAAGAAACTATAAAAAACTTAACTATATTAAATCACTTACCTTCCCAAGAGCTTAATCAAGAAATATGTAATAGCGATATCGTTATTAGTAGATCTGGATATTCGACAATTATGGACTTAGCTGCATTAAACAAAAAAGCAATTTTTATTCCTACACCAGGTCAAACGGAACAACTATACTTAGCCCAGCATTTTGAAAATCAGAAAATAGCATATGCACAACATCAAAACGATTTCGATCTCAAAAAAGCAATAGATGAATCTAAAAATTACTCTGGTTTTAAAAAAGAAATAAAAAAATATAACTTAAAAAAGTTATTTACGATTTTTGAAGGGTAAAAGAAAAAGTAGTGCCAATATCTTTTGTACTCCTAACATTTATTGTTTGATTATGACTTTCTAAAATATGTTTTACAATAGCCAAACCTAAACCAGTTCCGCCTTGGTCTCTTGATCTCGACTTATCTACCCTATAAAATCGTTCAAACAATCTAGGAAGGTTTTCTTTAGAAATTCCAATTCCATCATCGGCTACTTCAATTAAAATGTTTTCGCCCATTTCATAAAATCTGATTTTAGTTTCTCCTCCCTCTTTTCCATATTTAATAGAGTTTATAATTAGGTTAGTAAAAACTTGAATGATTTTATCTTTGTCTGCTATAACCGAAATAGTGTCATATTCTTTATCTAAAGAGATAGAAAGATTAGATTTTCTAGCTTTCATTTCTGTCTGATCAATAATATCTTTTGCTAAATCAACTAAGTCGAATTTTACCATTTCTAAATCTAAACGATCAGACTCTATTTTAGAAATAGTTACTAAATCTTCCACAATATTAATCATTCTATCTACACTTTTACTTGTTCGCTCTAAGTATGCCATATTAACATCCTTGTCGTACAAAGCGCCATCTATTAAAGTATGTATATAACCTTGAATATTAAAAATAGGAGTTTTTAACTCGTGAGAAACATTACCTAAAAATTCTCTACGAAAATTTTCCATCGTTTTAAGCTCATCAATTTCTTTTTGTCTTTGAGAAGCAAGATCTTCAACATCTTTAGTTACTAACTCTAAATCAATATTTATGTTCGAAGATGCACCTTTATTTTTTCTTAATATTTTATAAATAAGTTTTACTCTATCAAAAACATACCTTTTTATTAATTTGTAAATTACAAAGTAAGTAAAGATAAAGATAAAAATAACGATTGCTAATAGCTCTAGTTCAAAAGAAGCAAAAACTACACTTTTAAATAGCCAAATAATTATTAAGGTTGTAACAGAAATAATCGCTGCTAAAAAAAAGGCAATATTTTTAGGAGAAGTTGGTTGCATATTAATATTCAAATTTATAACCTATTCCTTTAACTGTTTTAATAAAATTAGGATCTAATTTCTCACGCAATTTACGAATATGAACATCTATAGTTCTATCGCCAATAATAATATCGGATCCCCAAACATTTTTTAAAATTTCTTCTCTAGTAAAAACTTTACCAGGTTTTGAAATTAATAACTCGAGTAATCGAAATTCTTTTTTAGCTAAAAAAATTTCAATTCCTTTAAAAATAACCTGATGTCTTTCTCTATTAACGCTCAAATCTCCTAACCCTATTGTAAAAGAAGTTCCTTCACTTAATTTTCTTCTCAGTATTGCTTTTACTCGACTTATTAATACTTTAGGTCGAATAGGCTTTGTAATATAATCATCTGCTCCGGCTTCAAAACCTGCTATCTGAGAATAGTCTTCTGATCTTGCAGTTAGAAATGTTATTAGAGTAGATTTTAAATCTGGAAGTGTACGAATTTTCTCACAAGTAACGATTCCATCCATTTCTGGCATCATTACATCCAATATAATCAAATCTGGTTTGTGAGCTTCAGCCATCTCGATAGCACCTAACCCATTATTAGAAGTAATAACATTATAACCTTCGTTTCTAAGGTTATAGCCGACAAACTCTAAGATATCGGCCTCATCGTCAACGACTAAAATTGTAATGTTGGTATTCATAAATCTATTATTGAAAAATTACAAGGCAAATTTAATTTTAAATATTTTTAATAATACCAATTTACAATTTAATAACATATACTTAATATAAGAATTAATATTGAGCGTTAAATTTGTCTCAAACTAAAAAATAATTATAAAAATGAGAACAACTTTTTTAACACTTGCAATTTTAGCACTATCAATGGGTGTATTTGCACAAGGAAAACCACACGCTAAGATATTTAGTAATTTCAATTATGACCTCACAGCTGACGATAATGCATTTAAAGCATTTGAAGTAAACAGAGCTTATTTGGGTTATGGATACAAATTCGAAAACAATTTTAGTGCTAAAATAACATTTGATGTTGGAGGTAATAGTTCAGGATCGGCCTATACAGCATTTTTAAAAATAGCTGCACTAAGCTGGAAAACAAATGATAAATTAACTGTAAATTTTGGTCAGATAGGTACTAAAAACTTTAAGTTTATGGAAAAAGCTTGGGGTTACCGATACATTTATAAATCATTTCAGGACAAACAAAAATGGGCAAGCTCTGCTGATGTTGGAGTTTCTGCAGATTATAAAATTAATGATAAATTAACACTTGACGCTCAAATTCTTAACGGTGAGGGCTATAAAAAAGAACAAAGTTCTAACGGATTATTTAGAGGATCTGCAGGATTAACTTTTAGCGCTTCTGAAAATATTGCTCTAAGAATACACAGAGATATATCGCCTAGAGAAAATTATGGACAACAAGACGAACATCAAAATATTACTTCTGCAGCAATGACGTATATGGCTGATAAGTATTCTTTAGGTTTAGAATATAATCTTAGAGAAAACACTAATAATGTGTTAAATAATAATAGCACAGGAATTTCTGCTTACATGACATACAAACTACAAAATGGCTTATCTTTATTTGGAAGATATGATGAAATGGAATCAGAAAAATGGAACAATACAAAAGATGGCTCTTTTACAATTGTAGGTTTAGAAAAACAAATGACGAAAGGAGTAAAAGTTGCATTAAATTACCAAAGCTATCTAAGTGCTGAAGAAAATTCCGAAGAAGAAAACACTCTATTCTTAAATTTAGAGTACAAGTTTTAAAAAGACATTTCTAGAAAAAGTTCTAGCAAATATTGCTAGGACTTTTTCTATATTAAATGATTCATAACAATTTCTTAACATTGGAGTAGAATTTAAAAGACTAGTAGCAAATCCAAATCTCTTTCAAGTTAGGTCATTATCTAATGATGGTTTCCATTTAAATTTAAGAATAGACGGTTATTAAAAACCTATCAAAATAAATTGTATTTCTTACCTTTGTTTAATGGATATTTTTGATTCTTCTATTTCTTTTAATGAAAGAGCTTTATACCTTTTTAATCTTCAGGCTACAAATTGTCTTGTTTACAATAAATATTTGAAACTTTTAAGAATCAATCCACTCAAAATTGATGATTGGAAAAAAATTCCATTTCTACCAATTCAATTTTTCAAATCTCATAAAGTTCTTAGCTCAAATGAAACAATTGACACTATATTTAGTAGTAGCGCAACAAGCGGAAATGCATCTAGCAAACACTACGTTAGCGATATAAATATATACGAAAAAAGCTTTTTCTCTTGCTTCAATCATTTTTATGGTAAAGCATCAGACTATAGAATTTTAGCTTTACTTCCATCCTACCTTGAAAGGGATGGTTCCTCATTAGTTTATATGTGCGAAAAATTAATTTCGAAAAGTAAAAATAATCAGAGCGGATTTTATTTGAATAATTTCGAAGATTTAAAAAAAATTCTTAAACAAGAAACAAAAAAAAAGACATTGTTAATTGGTGTCAGTTATGCGTTACTTGATCTGATTGAAAAAGAAAATCTTCCACTAAAAAATACAATTGTGATGGAAACGGGAGGAATGAAAGGAAGAAGAAAAGAAATGATAAAAAAAGATTTGCACCTAAAATTAAAAACAGGATTCCAACAAGAAAACGTTCATTCAGAATATGGAATGACCGAACTTTTATCACAAGCTTACTCTAATGGAAATGGAATTTTTACAAGTCCAGATTGGATGAAAGTCATAGCAAGATCAACGGACGACCCTTTTACTATTATTGGAAATGATGTTACTGGAGGATTAAATATTGTTGATTTGGCAAATATTAACTCCTGTGCCTTTATAGCAACACAAGACTTAGGTAAGGTTATGTCTAACCATCAATTCGAGGTATTAGGAAGGTTCGATAATAGTGACATAAGAGGTTGTAACTTAATGGTTCAATGATAATTAGAAAAGCAAAACATACTGAACTAGACCAAATAATGGAGACCTATAAATCATGCGTAAAAGGGATGATAGACTTAGGTATTGACCAATGGGACGAAAGCTATCCCAATAGAAAGATTATTCAAAACGACTTAGAAGAACAAAATTATTATGTCGCTATTTTGGATGAAGAAATCATAGCAGGAATAAAAATCGATCAAGTTCAAGACCCTACTTATCTAAACATTAACTGGAAAGACAAAAGAAATAAGTTTATAGTAGTACATAGATTATGTTCCAAGACAAAAGTTTGGGGTAAAGGAGTTGGGAAAAAAATGATGGAATACGCAGAAAATATTGCTGTTAATTTAGGTTGCACCTCTATTCGCCTAGACACCTATGTTAATAATCCTAAGGCAATGGCTTTTTATGAGCATATTGGATACACCAAGCTAGGCCCTATAAATCTTAAACCTGAAAAAGATATTTATTTTTGTTTTGAAAAAATTATATAAATTTGCATATTAAACTTTTAGAAAAGCCTTAAATCCTTAGCAAGTCAAAACGCAAATTTTTGATTATGACTAAAAACTTACTTACATCCTTATTATTATTATTTTCAATATTTACATACAGTCAAAATTTAGTTCCAAACCATAGCTTTGAAAACTACGACTCTAGCTATAACGCAACAATTTATCCATATTTCAATCATACATACGAATCTATAGAGGATTGGAGAACCGAATGGAATATGTTTAACACCCCCGACTTTTTTTTCAAGAAAACTACCTGTTTTTTGATAATATCCCTAGTGCAAACCTTCAAAATGCAATTAGCTTATATAATACAGGCTTAGGCGTAAATTATGCCTCTGAGCCTATAAACTATGCAGGGGTTCAATCTCCACGTACAGGAACTAAGTATATAGGCCTAAGATCAGAAACTCCAAATGTCCTAAATTCCTTTAATCAAATTGTTGTTGCTCCTTATCATGAATATATACAGGTCAAATTAACACAAGCCTTAGAAGAAAATAAATCTTATCAAGTTTCATTTTATGTAAGCCTCGCCGAAAACAACTTATTACAAAACAACACAATTGCTGGATTATTATCACAAGATAGTATTCTAGAGTTAGGCGTAAGTCCTATTCAACCAAGTATAAGTTCGACGGCTTATGATATAAATAATGAAGAGTGGACTCAAGTAGTTGAAACTTATACTGCTCAAGGAGGCGAAGAATTCATCACATTAGGAAACCTTACATTAAATAATTTAACTGACACATTCATTTTGCCAGGACAATTTTATTCCATTTATTATTATATCGATGACGTTTCTGTTTTTGAAAATAAAACTCTAGACACAACCCTATGCCCTAATAGCTCAATAACACTTAATGCTACTCAAGGATCAACTAATCATTTATGGCAAGATGGATCAACAGATTCTATTTTTATTGTTAATGAACCAGGCGTTTATTGGTATAGAGGGAATTTTGATAACATAAGCTATACCGATACTTTTAACATAAGCTACTATGAACCATTAATAATTTCAACAATAGCGGATACAACAATATGTTACAATGACTCTATTGAATTGTCAGCAACACATAATTTTAGCGATGTGCAATACAATTGGAGTACTGGATATACAACAAGTACAATATTCGTTTCAGATGCTAATCTTTATACTCTAACAATAAAAAACATCTGTGAAAAGCAGGATGCTATTATTATAATAAATGAAATTTCTGAAATAGAATTGGAATTAGGTAACGACACTGTACTATGTAATAACGAAGTTTTAATTCTATCGCCACAAAATAATGATGGACAATATAATTGGCAAGACGGAAGTGAAGCTTTAACATATTCAGTAAACAGTACTGGACAATATTGGCT
>JBELHW010000093.1:0-4313 GCA_042091225.1 Cryomorphaceae bacterium
CGAAAATCTAAGTTTTTATTAATTCTTTCTAGCTTAAATACTACCATACTTATAAGAAAAAATTGTAATCCAATTATAGATACAACAAGTGAAAACAAGAAAATTGTAAGAGGTAACTCTGATTGATTAATGATTCCCCATATAATTATTGCCAAAACAGCACCAATTCCTAAAACAGAGCAAAACCCACCAAGAAATATTAAAATAATAAGCATAGTACTACCTGTGCTAAAATTTAATAAAGCAAGTATTAATGCAAAAACCAAGTCCTTATAATTATAATGACTACCACGTTCTTGTTTATTATTGTATTCTATATCATGTTCTATTATTCTCAAATTCAAATTACTCATTAATATTGGGTAATTTTGAATTAAAATATCATGAGATAAAACATTTTCTAGGGTATTTCTGGTTAATAATTTAAAAGAAGAGCCAAAATCTTTCAATTTATTATTCCCCATTTTTTGGAGCAGTATTGAGATAAAATATGAGCCTCCTCGTCTCATCAAACTATTCGATCGCTGCATTCTATTGGCACTTATAATATCCCAAACTCCCACTTCTTCTCCTTTTTTATATAACTCCACCATATATTCGGGAGCTACTTGTAAGTCAGAGTCCATCATAAATATTAAATCTCCTGTCACATTTTTAAGTGCAATGGATGTTGAAATATATTGACCAGAATTTCTCGATAAATTAATAAGCTTTACAAAAGGGTATTTGGGTATTATCTCGTTAATTTTATTTGCTGTGTCATCTTTACTACAATCATTTACTAAAACAATCTCAATATCATCCGAAATTACAAACATTGCTTTAGCTGCTCTATCAATAAACTCTTGTATTTTACCGCTCTCATTGTAAACTGGAGATGCTAATGAAATTTTAATTTTTTCTTTACTCATTTACGTACAGCTGTTATTATCCAAACTTTAACATTTATACCATAATAGTTGTCATCACAAAAACCTATTTGTATATCCTTAAAATGAGGAGAGAATGCTTCCTCTACTTCATTCTCATTTTTAAATGCTTTGTGAACAGTCTCATTTCTTATCCCGTAATAATCTTTATTTATCCTAAAGTAACCTCCTTCTAATAATTCTGCATCTTTAAAAATAAAGTTATCAGCCATAGGAACAGAAACGCACAAACGTCCCACAGGTTTTAACACTCGAGCCATCTCTTCAACGTGACTATTAAAAAGGTCATTTTCATTCATATAATAACACGAATGACAAGCGAGTAAATAATCAAAGTAATTTTTGCTGTAAGGTAATGAGTTTGTAAAGCCTACTTTGAGTTTAGCTTCAATTCCCAATAACTTTAAACGTTCTTTAGCCTGACGATTTATTTCTTCTGAAATTTCAACCCCATAAATTTCAAATTGAAGGTTCTGAAGTAAAGGCATATTCCTTCCATCACCATATCCTAAATCTAAAATCTTACATCCTGGATATTTACTTTGATCCCACTTGTGATTTGGATAAGTACCAACAAAAGTTCTTGTTACAAATTCAACGGGATATAAGTGAACGCCTGTTCTTTTTTTGTAATAATCATTATACTGGTTTATTAAATCTCCCATTATTATTTAATTTTTTTGTCTAAAACTTATTAATTAAAATGATATTGTTCTTCCATAAATCTCATAACTCTTCCTTTTTTAATGTTTGGTTTAGAAACATTGAAATTTAAAAAACTTTCTTTTACCCACATCTCTACATCATTAAATCCAACTGTTGCTCTTATTCCAGTTGTTCCAGAAAATCTAGGATTTATTTCTAAGACTTTAGGTCCATCATGAGTCACTCTAAATTGAATATTATTACTGCCAATTAAATTAGTTTTAAGAATTACATTCTTAGCAAACTTTTCGAGTTCCTCGTTTATTACTACTCCTGCAACGTTGGTCATTCCAAATTTAAGCTTTCTATTAAATAGAATAACAAAAACTTCGTTTAATTTTGTTCTATATGTACCTGCAGTATACTCCTCGTCTTCAGGGAACAAATACTCTTGAATTATAGGATTGCTTACTACATCTCGATACTTTAAAATATCTTCCCAACTATTGATTTTAAATATTGATCTGGAACCACCTCCAACCCTTGGTTTTATAATTAAGGGGTAAGAAAAATTTTCTAAATTTTTCTCCAAAAAAGCGATATCATCTGCTAAAAAACTTTTAGGAGCCGGTATTTCATTTTCTATATAAAGCTTATGAGCTAACCATTTGTCATTAAATAACTGAATTTCCTCATTATCGTTAATCAGAATGATGCAATTGTACAATTCCTTAAACTCATCCTTGTAACTTGATAAAATTTCCAATTCGGAATCGGCTGTAGGTATTAAAATTTGAATGTTTTCATCTCTTACTAGCTTTTTAATTGCTGAAATATATTCTGTCTCTTTTTTTGCTAATGGTACCTGAAAAAAACGTTGGCACCAGTATTTCCCAACAACTTCTTCAAAAATATCACAACCTATCAATTCATAAGGTATTGTAAATTTTTTTATGGCTTTTATTATAGAAAATGCCAACTCTGAACCAACTGCTGTTACTAATATTTTAGTCATGAATATAGCTTTTTTATTTCTCTAACAATCAATCCAATATCATTAAATCCATGCGCATTGCTGCCTAAACAAATTTTTGCATTTTCTTTCGCACAAAGTTCAATAAATTTTTTTAAAGGCTTATGATAAACAGGATTTACTTCAATTATCTTATGATTTTTAACTGCTTCACAAATTATTTCTCGAGACAAGTGTTTTGGAAAAGGACCACAATATTTTGAACATGTAGCTCCAATATGAGCAATTACATCAACATTTTCTGATTGTATTAACCCCATCAATGTTTTATATTCCATGTCTACAGCCTCTGCTAAACTAAGTTCTTTCACTTTTCTATTACCTAAGTTTGGATAGCGATGTGCAGCTCCTAATATAAAGTCAACTTTAGTTATCATTTCATCTGATGCTTCAATGTCTCCATTAAAACTAATTGCTGGAGCTTCAATCCCAATAAAAGCTTTAATATTACCTTTAAATATATTTTTATTATGCTCTATTTCATTGTAGTATCTTATAAACCATTCATCATCAGAATGGTGCCATGTTTCAGTATGCTCAGTGAATGCAATTGCATCTAAGCCAATAGATATTGCTTTTTCAAACACTTCTTTTACGCTAGCTTTGCCATCTGCATAGTTAGTATGAATGTGGAAATCACACGATGGAACCTGCTTAGAATTAATTAATTCCGCAGCATTTATAAAGAAAGGATTCATCATTTATAATTCATTTTACAACTATTATTCCTTGATATAAGACCAGGAAGGAACTTTTTGATTTAGCTTTATTTTAACACCTAAACCTAAGTGTACACCATCACCTAGAACAACATTATTTCCAATTACAACTCCTGCACCAACTAAACTAAATGAACCTATTACAATGTCCTGATTAACATTTACATGACTCAATAAACAAGCTCCTCTTTTTATCACACTTCCATTCAATACAGATGAGTTTGGACCTAAAATGACACCTTCTTCAATTTTAGAATACTTTGAAATCACAGTACTTGAGTGAACAATAGAGGGAAAAAAATTACCTTTAAGAATCTCTTTTTCTATTATTAACTTTCGAAAGTTAGGGTCTCCAACTCCAACAGCAAGGTTTATTTTTTGAGGTTTAATATCATTAATTTTTCCAATAATTGGATAATTTAAAGCTTTGTCTTTTTTAGGATAATTATCATCGAAAAACCCTCCAACTTGAAAACTTTCTAAAGATTCTATAATATCAGCGATAAAACGGCCTAAAGTGCCGGCTCCAATTATGTAAATTTTTTTCATTAGATAAATATTAGTTTTGAAACATAATTGCAATGTATTTGTTTACTTAAAATTTATTTTTAAATATCATAAAATTATTTAAACTGTTGCCAAAATACAGTTGATATTTCTTAATTTGCTCAAAAATTAATTAAATGTTCAAAGACCCCCAAATAGAAGCTCTTATTAAAAAAGAATTAGTAAGACAAACCGAAGGAATAGAGTTAATAGCTTCAGAAAATTATACTAGTGAGGCGGTAATGAATGCTAGTGGTTCTATTTTAACAAACAAGTATGCAGAAGGGCTCCCTAATAAAAGATATTATGGTGGTTGTAAAGTTGTAGATGAAATTGAACAGTTAGCTATAGACAGATTAAAAGATTTATTTGGTGCTTCCTGGGCCAATGTGCAGCCACATTCAGGTTCTCAAGCCAACGCAGCTGTTTTTTTAGCATGTT
>JBELHW010000025.1:0-23381 GCA_042091225.1 Cryomorphaceae bacterium
TGCTCTTCCGATCTAGAATATGGTAGAGCTAATTTGTCTTATATTGAGAATTCCAACATCCTTTTGAGTGGTGTTAAAGAAGGTTCTCAAGTGTGGATGAGCCATGGTGATACTATTTCTGATTTGCCAAATAATTACGAAACAATAACTTCTACTGAAGATGTTGAAATTGCTGGATATCAGTGTGTTAGTCAAAAAATTTATGCATTACAATTTCATCCTGAAGTATATCATTCATTAGATGGTAAGCTTATTCTTAAAAATTATTTGGTTGATATTTGTGGTTGCTCACAAGACTGGACTCCAGATTCTTTTGTGCAGAAAAAAATTAATGAACTTAAAACTAAAATTGGAAACGATAAAGTTGTTTTAGGTTTGTCTGGTGGTGTAGATTCAACAGTTGCTGGTGTGCTTTTAAACAGAGCAATTGGTGATAATTTATTTTGCATTTTTGTTGATAATGGCTTGTTGCGAAAAGATGAATTTGAACAGGTTTTAAATCAATATAAAGGAATGGGTTTAAATGTAAAGGGTGTTAATTCCAAGAACCGTTTTTATAAGGCTTTAAAAGACATTTGCGACCCTGAAGCTAAACGAAAAGCTATCGGCTCTGTTTTTATTGATGTTTTTGATGATGAGGCAAACAGTATTTCTGACGTGACCTGGTTAGCTCAGGGAACTATTTATCCAGACGTTATTGAATCTGTTTCTGCAACAGGAGGTCCATCTGCTACCATAAAATCACACCATAATGTGGGGGGGCTTCCCGATTATATGAAGCTGCAAATTGTAGAACCACTTAGATCTTTATTTAAAGACGAAGTAAGGCGCATTGGAAAGTCTTTAGGTATTAATTCAGAATTGTTAGGAAGACACCCATTTCCTGGTCCAGGATTAGCAATTAGAATTTTAGGAGATATAACCGAAGAAAAAGTTAAGATTTTACAAGAGGTTGATCATATTTTTATATCCTCTCTTAAGTCAGCTAATTTATATGATTCTGTATGGCAAGCAGGTGCCATCTTCTTGCCTGTACAATCAGTAGGGGTTATGGGAGATGAAAGGACTTATGAAAATGCTGTTGCTTTAAGAGCTGTTGCTTCCACAGATGGAATGACAGCAGATTGGGTTCATTTACCCTATGATTTTTTAGCTAAAGTATCTAATGAAATAATAAATAAAGTAAAAGGAGTTAACAGAGTAGTTTATGATATCAGCTCAAAACCTCCTGCAACAATCGAATGGGAGTAATAAAATAATTATATATTAGTTTAATATTTTATGATTAAGTTTTTTACATTCATTTTTTTGCTCCTACCTTTTCTTTCTATAGCTCAGGTAAACGATACTATTATTGATGGCAAACCCTTTGTTATACACAAGGTAGAATTTAGAGAAACACTTTATGGAATTTCAAGAGAATACAACGCTGAATTAAATGACATTGTTGTTAACAACCCATTTGTAATAAATGGATTAAAAATAGGACAAAGATTATTTATACCTGTTAGAAAATCTTTTATTAAAAATTTCACTAGTAAAGTAAAAGAAAAAGTTGGTTTAACTCCAAAGATTGAAAAAGAAGAAATCAAAATACAAAATACTATTCAAGATGTTTCTGATTTAAATAATAATTTTAAATTAGGTTCTGTTGATTCCTTATTTATTTCTAAATCGGATTCTTTATCTTATTCTGAAAGTGATTCTGTACTGAATATTTCCTTACTTCTTCCTTTTTATTTAGACTTAAATGATTCATTAAGTTTTGATTCCGAATCTTCAATTTATTCTAAATCTAAAATAGCTTTAGATTATTATTTTGGAGCACTAATTGCTTTAGATACTTTATCAAAAATTGGAATAAATATTAATTTTAATACTTATGATATTCCAAACGATTCTATTTTTGAAGATTTATTGCTAAAAAATACTTTCGATGAAAGCGATGTGATTATTGGCCCTTTGTATATCAGTCAATTTAATTCATTGGCTGAGTTTTATCAAAATGATTCTAAAAAACGCTTAGTATCTCCTTTATCTTTTAAAAATACAGATCAGAAATATCAAAATACTTTTCAGTTGGTTCCTAGTTCAAAAATTCAAATTGAAAAGTCAATTGATTACATTAACAGAAATTATGAGTTCTCAAATTTAGTTGTGATTGGTTTAGAATCAGAAATTGAAAAAATTAATAATGTAACTTCAGAAATAAAATTAAAAAGAATTCAAAAAAATATTCTGCCTAAACCAAAAGTACTTATGTTTAAAGAGGGGGTGATGCCTAATAAAGAATCTATAAAACCTTTTTTAAGTCTTGATAATATAGTAATTATTCCTTCAAATAATCGATCATTTATAAGTAGAGTTTTACCAATACTTTCTAGTATGCAAGATTCTATATTTACTGTGTATGGTTTGTCAACTTGGTCAATGTTCGAAAATATTGACATTGAGAATTTAAATTATCTTAACACTGTCCTTCCTGATTTAGATTTTCAAAAAAATAATGAGTTATATAGCGATTTTATAAACACTTATTTTCAAAAATACTATTCTTATCCGTCCAAGTATTCTTGTGAAGGATTCAAACAATTACTGTATTTCTGTTCAAAGAGATTTAATAGTTTATATGATTTTTCTAAATTAGAAAATAAAGGAAATTTTGTCAATTCTAAGTTCAGTTTATCACAATATCAATCTTACAAAAAAGTAATTCTTCAATAATTTGGTATTTTTTTTGTAAATTTAATAACCAAAATCTTAGAAACCTTTGCAATTTTTTAATTTTAAATATTATTTTTTTGTTGCCTGTTTGTTCTCACTAACATTTACAGCCGATGCTCAGCAATGTGTGAACGGACAAACATTTACACTTTCTTCAGCGGGACCATATCAGCCTGGTGATGTTGTAGAGGTAACATATGATTTAAACTATTTTCAACAAATAAATAGTAACTGGTTAATAGCAATCCATATCAATTTAGGTGATGGATGGGAGGGATTAACTCCTTTAACATATCCTATTAATAGTGGTCAGCCAGGTAATTGGATTTGGGATAATCAAAATACTTTTCCCAGTGGTTTAAATTTTGGCCCTGGATGGAGGTTTATAACAAATGTATATAATCCTAACTATGGTATAAATTCAAATGGACCTTTTTCAATGAGTTTTCAAATTACAGTTTCTGAGACTTGTAGTGCTGATGATTTATCAATAGGGATTGAAGTCATTGGGGATTGCCTTACTGGTGGTTGGAATGCTGGTAATTGTTGTAATGATCCAGAATTTTTGATTTACAATGGTGTAGTAGATGTTCAAATAAATCCTCCTTTTGCAGGTACAAGCAATAGCATAAATCTTTGTTCAGGCTCAGATCCCATAAATTTATTTGATCAATTAGGAGGTTCTCCTGATATGGGTGGAAATTGGAGTCCTGCTTTAACAAATGGTTATTTAGGAACTTTTGATCCTCAAAATAATTCTAATCAGGCCTATTCATACACCGTAAGCAACGAATGTGGTATGTCAAGTGCAACCGTAAACATAAATTTTATTGAACCGACTATTTCTAACACAACGGAGGTTGAAATATGCTCTGAAAATGTTGCTATTGATCTTTATGGAGAAATAGGGGTTAATAATACAAGTGGTCAGTGGAGTGGCGTTGGACCTCTTTTAGATAGTCCAGCACCCGACTATTTTGGTTTATTCGATCCAGAGGAACAGATTGAAGGTATTTATAACTATAGTATTTTTGATAATTCTGGTTGTGAAACTATCTATCCTGTTAATGTAGATATTATAAACTCGCAAGCTAATGCGGGTAATGATGCTACAATTGAGATTTGTCACGATGATGAAATTTTTAATTTATTTGATGTTATTTCTGGCAATCCTGATATAAATGGTAATTGGAATCCTTCTTTAAACGGAAGTTATTTAGGTCAATTTGATCCTTCCAGCAACTTTTCGGGAACATATACGTATACCATCATTGACGAATGTGGATCAGA
This sequence comes from Cryomorphaceae bacterium, assembly GCA_042091225.1. GTDB lineage: Bacteria > Bacteroidota > Bacteroidia > Flavobacteriales > UBA7312 > JABAYQ01. The sequence continues at coordinate 4,015 of JBELHW010000025.1, forward strand.
TAATTCGGAGGTAGAGGTCATTATAAATGTAGTAAATCCACCTCCTATTTTAACTGATTAGATTTGTCAAATATAATTTGATTAAATTTGTACTTAACCTAACCTAATAAATATAAGTGTCATGAAGCATTTTTTGTTTTTAACGTTTTCCTTTTTTAGTATTTCTACTTTTGCCCAAGTTGATATTGTGTGCTTTGGTTCAATAGCTGAAAATTATTCTATTAACCCAAATCCAGGTTCTACCTATTCTTGGCAGGTTAATGGAGGTGGTGTTATTATTGGCCCTTCTACTGGTTCTTCTATTGTAGTTGATTGGTCATCTTCTTCCATTGGGTTGATACCCAACGCAGTTATATTAACTGAAACAGCCTCGTCAAACTGTTCTGCTGACGTTGGTTTAGATGTAAATATTGTAGATAATCCTAACCAGAATTTATTAGTTGATAATAACGTAAAATGTTTAGGAGATCAAATTACTTTAACCGCAACAGATTATCCTAATACTTCATATGACTGGACTCCAAATGTGATAAGCACATCTTCAGGGGTCTATGTACCTATTTCTAATACCGATAATTCTTTTAGTGTTACTGCTACAGATGCAAATGGATGTGTTTCTAGTTCATCTGTTTCAATAACTGTAAATGACTTACCAATTGTTGTTGCATCAATAAGTGATAATGATATTTGTTTAGGCGAAAGTGTAGATTTATCCGCAACTTCAGGATTAGTTTCTTACACTTGGACTCCATCAGTAATAACAGGCTCTAGTGGTACATTCACTCCATCTTTGGTTGAGACTTCTTTTAACGTTGTTGGTACAGATGCTAACGGCTGTGTATCTTCTGATGATGTTTCTTTAGCAATAAACAATGTACCTACTTTAGACTTATTAGTGAATGGAGCAAATACAACTACAATTTGTTTAGGAGAGTCAATCAACCTAGAGGCTACTTCAGGTTTTGTTTCTTACGTTTGGACTCCTAATGTAGTATCTAATGAAGGAGGCGATTATGTACCATCTTCGGTGCTAGAAACCGATTACGCTGTTACTGGAACAGATTCTAATGGTTGTCAGAATTCAGATAACGTAAGTATTACAATCAATAATATTCCTAATCCAGGACCGATTATTTTTAATTAAGAAAATATGTCAAAGAATCTATTTATAGTATTCTTTTTGCAATTTTGTTTAAGTAGTTATTCTCAAACTATCGTTTTTTGTGTTTCTGATAGTATAAGAGAATTTAGTGTTGAAGCTAGCGATGAATCTAACAGTTTGCAATGGGAATTTGTTAACGGTGATGGAGCTCAAATTATTCAAGGTCAAAATTCAGATCGTGTTTTAATAGAGTTTTCATCTCCTGGAGATTTCTTATTGCAATTAACTGAACAAACAAATAATGGATGTTCAACTTCAAGAGTTTTAGAAATAATAGTTAATCCACTTCCATCGGTCTCGTTTACAACAGATAACATGTGTGTTAATCAAGAAACAAGATTTCTAAACACATCTTTTAGCCAGTCTGAAATAGTATCATGCATGTGGTCATTGCCTAATTATCAGTTTGAAACAGAAAATTTAAATTTTACATTTTTTAATATGGGTCAATTTCCTGTTACTTTAGAAATGATAGATGAAAATGGATGTTTTAACTCACATACTAAAATGGTTGACATCACAAACCCTCCTTTAGCTGATTTTTATTTTACACCTTCAACTATTTCAACATTAAATCCTGATTTTGAAATAACCAATATGTCTTCTGAAGGAAATTATCTTTGGGATTTTGGGCAACAAGATTTTTCTATTGATTTTGAACCTGTTCATTATTTTGATTCTGCAGGTTGGCATTCGGTTACATTATTTATTGAAGATGAAAATGGTTGTATCGACTCCACTACCAAAGAAATATTAATGCAAGTTGATATGATTATGTACATGCCTAACGCTTTTACTCCAAACAATAATTACAATAATGATAGGTTCGGTCCAAGTGGTTTTCAGCTCGAAAATCTTACTTCTTATCATATGCAAATTTTAAACAAATGGGGTCAGGTTATATTTGAGTCTTTTGATGCTGAAAATAAATGGGATGGCAATACAAAAAATGGTAATCCTGCAATGACCGATACTTATACTTGGAGTATTCGCCTAAGTGATCAATTAGGTAAAAAATACCACGAACTTGGACAAGTAGACTTAATAAGGTAATTTATCTTAAATCGATTACATCTACATCAGGATTTTCCAATTCATTAAATTGAAAAAAACCATTAGGTAAGTCTTTATTTTTTATGAACTTTGAAATAATATAACTGTATTGACTATTGTTTTTGTCGAACATTGTTAGAGAATATATTTCCATTTTTGTTTTTAAAATTACTAATTCTAGTTTTGAAAACATTCCTTCTGTTTTAGGATATAATTCTATATAATATTTATCTGATTCTTCTTTGATGAAGTTAAACTTATAATCATTTTCATAAATGGAAAAAATCTTTGAAGGATTAAAATCTTCCTCTTCATCACTTTCAGTAATGTTCACCTCTTGTTCATCTTTTAAATAGATCCAATTTGTTTCACCGTCCGACATAATTATCTGTGACTCTAATTCTAATCTATAGCTATTATCTTTAATATATAAAATTCCGTTTTGCTGTTCGTTTACACCTGCATCTATAGAAATAAATGTATTGTTAAAATGTGCTTCTATTGTTGAGTAGGACTCAGTTTTCTTACTTAAATTATCTAAAATAGATTTCGCTTTATTTTCTTGACAAAACATCAATAAGGGTAAACATAATAGAAAAGTTATAATCTTTTTCATTCTTAATTATTTAAGTTATTAAGTAATTCTTCTAACGCAAATTCGTCTTTTATAAGAACTTGTCTTGCTTTACTTCCCTCAAAAGGACCTACTATTCTTGCAGCTTCTAATTGATCAATAATTCTTCCTGCTCTGTTGTATCCTAGTTTAAGTTTTCTTTGTATAAGAGAAGTGGATCCAGATTGATGCTGAACTATCATTCTGGCAGCATCTTCAAATAATGCATCTCTATCATCTAAGTCTGTATCATTTGTATTTGCCTCCGATTCACCCACATATTCCGGTAATAAAAACGCTTCTGGATATGCTCTTTGATTTCCTATAAAGTCTGTTATTTCTTCAACTTCTGGTGTGTCGATGAAAGCACATTGAAGTCGTATTAAATCGCTTCCTAATGAAATTAACATATCTCCTCTACCAATTAGTTGATCGGCACCACCTGCATCTAGAATTGTTCTAGAATCAATTTTTGATGTTACTCTAAAAGCGACACGAGCAGGGAAGTTTGCTTTAATAATACCAGTAATTACATTAACTGATGGTCTTTGAGTAGCTACAATTAAATGAATCCCGATTGCTCTAGCTAGCTGTGCTAGTCTAGCAATAGGTGTTTCAACTTCCTTGCCTGCTGTCATAATTAAATCTGCAAACTCATCAATAACCAAAACAATATATGGCATGTACTTGTGTCCGTCGTTAGGATTTAATTTTCTTGAAATAAACTTTTTATTGTATTCAACAATATTTCTACATTGAGCATTTTGGAGTAGATCATATCTTTGATCCATTTCGATACATAATGAATTAAGTGTATTGATTACTTTTTTAGTATCTGTGATAATTGCTTCCTCCGAATCAGGTAATTTTGCAAGAAAGTGCCTTTCTATTTTATTAAACAATGTCAGTTCAACTTTTTTAGGGTCAACTAAAACAAATTTCACTTGTGATGGATGTTTTTTGTACAATAAAGAAGCTAAAATTGCATTAAGACCAACGGATTTTCCTTGTCCAGTTGCTCCTGCCATAAGAAGATGAGGCATTTTGGCTAAGTCAGCGACAAATGTTTCGTTAGAAATAGTTTTTCCTAGAGCTATTGGAAGCTCCATGTTTGAGTTTTGAAATTTATCAGACGCTAAAACTGCTTTCATAGAAACAGTTGCAGGACTAAGATTTGGCACTTCAATTCCTATAGTTCCTTTTCCAGGAATAGGAGCAATAATTCGTATACCTAATGCAGATAAGCTTAACGCTATATCGTCTTCTAGATTTTTAATTTTAGAAATTCTTACTCCAGCTTCCGGAACTATTTCATACAAAGTGATTGTAGGACCAATTGTTGCACTAATTGAAGAAATACCTATTTTGTAATTGTTTAAAGTTTGAACAATTTTATTTTTATTTTCTTCTAACTCACTTTTATCAATTTCTATCTTACCACTACCATAATCATTTAGTAGGTCTATAGAAGGAACTTTGTAACTAGAAAGATCTAAAGTAGGGTCATAATCAACTAACTCTTTAGTCTTTTCTTTTATTTCACTCTTACTTAAAACTTCTTCTTCGTTTGTTGTAATATCAATATCAAACTCTTCCTTTTCTATACTAACTTCTTTACTAGATTCTTCTTTAATTATTTTTTCTTCTGATTGGTTACTTTGCTTAAAGTCATGATCTTCAATAGAATCTTCTTTAATAATATTAACTTCTTCTTTTTCATCAATTAAAGTATCTTTTTCTAATGAAACGTCTGTAGGAATTTGTTCTTTAGCAATTTTTGAATTTTTGAAAACAGGATTAAATTTAAAAATAAGATATCCAATTAAAGTAGTAGCAAGTAAGAAACCTGTTCCTACTGGTCCGATAAGTTTAACTAATTCATTATTAATTTCGTATCCAAAGCCTCCAGTTAAAAAACTTTTCCCAAAAAAACCGAAGAATAATGAATTCCATATCATTAGAAGAAAAAGAAAGATAAAATTCTTTTTAAGGTTTATAATTTGTTTTTGAAGACTAAGATTTATCCCAAATAGAAGGGTAATTATTGGTATTATAAAAGAAGAAATTCCGAATCCTTTGTCAATCAAAAAGTAGGCTAATCTATTTCCGAGCGCACCCCCATAATTTTCGATATTATCATTTGACCCTGAAAGGTGATTATAATCAATTTTTCCACTAATAAAGTAGGACAATAATGATGTTAAAACATAGATAGATAAGAAAATAAAAAACACACCAAAAATCTTTTGATTTTTTTCATTCTTAAAAAAATCGAATTTTGAAATAATGTTATTATAGATATTTATTTTCTTTTTTGACATAAAACAAGTGTTACCAAGTTAATTTTTCATTATTTAAAAAAGATGAAATTCCTTTTTTGAAGTCATCAGTTTTTCTAGCATTTGCATTAAATAATACCGCCTCATTTAAGCCATCTTCTATACTCATTGATTGTACTTTATGTATAAGCTCTTTAGTTTGAATAACGGATTGAGTGGAGTTTTTGTTGCATAATCTGCTTGCTAGTTTAAGCACGTAATCATTTAATTCACTTTCTTTAATAGCCCTAGTGATAAGGCCTATCTTCTGGGCTTCTAAAGCATCTATTTTTCTTCCTGTTAGAAGTAAATCTTTAGCAATTGTTTCTCCAACTTTTTTTAATAAAAAAACACTTACGATTGCAGGAATGAAACCAATATTTACTTCCGGGTATCCAAATTGTGCATTTTCTGACGCTATAGAAATATCGCAAACAGTTGCTAATCCACATCCTCCAGCAATAGCATGACCTTGAATATTAGAGATTACTAATTTAGGAGATAAATAGATTTTTTTTAGTAGCTCCATTAATTGCTTGGTATCAGCAACATTGTCTTCAAAACTATTATTTTGTAAGCTTTGTAGGTATTTTAAATCAGCTCCTCCACAAAAAACAGTACCCTCAGCTTGTAAAACAATCACTTTGCAATTAGGGTCTTTTATTGCGTTTTCAAATTCATTAGTAAGTTGTTTTACAAATTCGTTATTTAAGGCATTACGTTTTTCTGATCTACAAAGTGTGATAAATCCAATTCTATTTTCACATCGATAATTTGTAAATTTTCTTTCCATTACTCTGTCTATTATTAATATCAAATATATTCAAATAATGTTAGTCAAATAATATGAAATTTAGATTTATTTATCTCCAAACAATAATTAAATTTGTGATATTCAAAAAATTGTAAAATGCGTCTCAATATTAATAGCGAAACAACTACTTTAAAAACAGTAATTTTTGGTATTCCTGAAAGTTTTGGTGGAACGCCTAAGATTGAGGACTGTTATGATCCAAAATCTAAACTATATGTTGAACAAGGAGAGTTCCCTAGTCAAGAAGATGTAAGTTTTGAAATGGAATCTGTTTTAAGTGTTTTTAAAAAGCATAACGTGAATGTTATCAGACCTAAAAATATTCAGAATTTAAATCAAATTTTTTCTAGAGACATAGCTTTTGTCGTAGGAAATAAATTTTTTATTCCTAATATCATTGAAGATAGAGCAGTAGAATTTAATGCAATTAATCATTTTACAGAACTGTTACAAGAAAATGACATTGTTAGAATGCCAGTTAATACCAGGTCAGAAGGTGGCGATATAATAGTACATCATCAATATGTTTTTGTAGGATACTCTAAAGATGAAGACTTTAATAAATTCACAGTTGCTCGAACCAATGAAAATGCTTTAAATTTTCTGGCAAATAATATAAAAGATAAAAAAGTAATAGGTTTTGAGCTAAACAAATCGGATTCAAATCCTTACGAAAATGCATTACATCTTGATTGTTGTTTTCAGCCAGTTGGAGAAAAATATGCTATTATTCATAAAGAAGGATTTAAAAATAAAAAAGACATTGATTTATTAATAGATATTTTTGGAGAAGAAAATTTAATTTTTGTAAATAAAAATGAAATGTTTGAAATGTATTCCAATGTATTTTCAATTTCCGAGCAAATAGTAATTTCCGAAAAGAGTTTTACGTCTTTAAATAAAAAACTAAAATCTTTAAATATTCTTGTAGAAGAAGTTTCTTACAATGAAATTGCAAAGATGGAAGGATTATTAAGGTGTTCAACTTTACCAATTGAAAGATTATGAGTCAAATAACAAGCAATATATTAATGATTGAGCCAGTTTCATTTCGTTTTAATGAAGAAACGGCAGTTAATAACTATTACCAAAAAGTATTAGCAGATTTAACACCTGCCATGGTGCAAGATAAAGCCTTAAAAGAGTTTAACAGTTTTGTTTATAAATTAAGAGATTCTGGGGTAAACGTTATAGTTGTTAAAGATCAAATAGAAACGGATACTCCTGACTCTATCTTTCCTAATAATTGGGTTTCATTTCACAGTAATGGAAACGTGGGTTTATACCCAATGTGTGCAGAAAATAGAAGAGCCGAAAGGAGAGAAGATATTTTTGATATTTTAGTCGATAAACACGGATTCCATATTGATGAGTTAGTAGATTTTACATCTTTCGAACAAGCTGATGTGTTTTTAGAAGGCACAGGAAGTATGATTCTTGATAGAGAAAATAAAATTTGCTATGCTGCTATTTCTATTAGAACAGATGAACAAGCTGTTTTTCAATTTTGTGATCAGTTCGGATACAAGCCAGTTTGTTTTGTGGCTAATCAGAATGTAAATAACGAACGACTTCCTATTTACCATACTAATGTCATGATGTGTGTCGCTAATCATTTTGTTGTTATTTGTTTAGATTCTATTGATGATCAAACAGAACGAAATTTAGTGATTGAAAGCATAAAAAAAACAAATAAACAAATTATCGAAATTAATGAAAGTCAAAAACATAGATTTGCAGGAAATATGTTGCAATTAATGGGGAACGAACCTTTATTAGTTATGTCTGATTCAGCTTTTGATTCTTTAGAAAAAGATCAAATTTTGGCTATTGAAAAGCATTGTAGTATTATACATAGTTCACTTGATACTATTGAGGCTTGTGGTGGAGGAAGTGCAAGGTGTATGATGGCAGAAATATTTTTACCAAAACAAAATTAAAATAACTATGGAACAGCTAATAAAAAAACCCATCGAGGACGCTTTAAATAAACTTTATGCTGTTGAAGATTTTAATTTTCAATTACAAAAAACTAGAAAAGAATTTCAAGGAGATATTACACTTGTAGTTTTTCCTTTATTAAAGTTTTCTAAAAAAAGTCCAGAACAAACAGCAGATGAAATTGGTCAATACTTATTAAATAATTGTGAATCTATTAGCGATTATAATACAATTAAAGGATTTTTAAATCTTTCTATAGTAGATGATTACTGGATTAGTGAATTCTTTAACGCATTTAAAAATGATGATTTCGGAATAATTAAACCAGAAAGTAACTCACAAACTATAGTAGTTGAGTTTTGCTCTCCTAACACTAATAAGCCTTTGCATCTTGGTCATATTAGAAATAACTTATTAGGTTATTCTGTTTCTAAGATAATTGAGGCATCCGGAAAGAATGTTAAGAAAGTACAAGTAATAAACGATAGAGGGATTCATATCTGCAAATCAATGATTGCATGGTCCTTATTTGCACAAAATAAAACTCCCGATTCAGAAAAAATTAAAGGCGACCATTTCGTAGGACAATACTACATTAAATTCGATCAAATTTATAAGCAGCAACAACAAGAGTTAATACAAAATGGTTCTTCTAAAGAGGAAGCAGAAAAAAATGCTCCAATACTTATTCAAGCACAAGAAATGCTCAGAAAATGGGAAGCAAAAGACCCTGAAGTATTAGCCTTATGGAAGAGAATGAATAATTGGGTATTTCAGGGCTTTGAATTGACCCATAAAAGATTAGGTATAGAATTCGATAAAAATTATTTTGAAAGTGATACTTATTTACTTGGTAAGAAAAACGTTTTTCAAGGACTCGAAGATGGTCATTTTTTCCAAAAAGATGATAAATCTATTTGGGTGGATTTAACAAAAAATGGTTTAGACGAAAAGATACTTTTAAGATCGGACGGAACGGCAGTTTATATGACACAAGATATTGGAACAGCTATTAACCGCCACGAAGATTATCAGTTTAGTAATATGGTTTATACTGTTGGTAACGAACAAGATTATCATTTTAAGGTACTATTTTTAATATTACAAAAATTAGGATTTAAATGGGCAGACAATTGTTTCCATTTATCATACGGAATGGTAGACTTACCCTCAGGTAAAATGAAGTCAAGAGAAGGAACTGTAGTAGATGCCGATGATTTAATGCAAGAAATGTATTTAAACGCTAAAACAATATCTCAAGAGCTAGGCAAACTAGATGGCTTATCTGTCGAAGATTCAGAAGAACTTTTTGAAAATATTGGACTTGGAGCTTTGAAATATTTCATGCTTAAAGTAGATCCTAAAAAGAGAATGCTTTTTGACCCACAAGAGTCTATTGATTTTAATGGAAATACGGCTCCTTTTATTCAGTACACACATGCTCGAATTCAATCAATTATCACAAAATATAATAAATCTGTCCAATTAGATAATGAAGTAGAAATGATTGAAAAAGAAAGGAATCTAATTAAAATAATAATGGAATATCCTCAAATAATTCAAGATTCTGCAAAAAATTATAGCCCTGCATTATTAGCTAATTATATTTATGATTTAGTAAAAGAATTTAACGGCTATTATCAAAATGTACCTATTTTAGTGGCAGAAAATCAAAAAACAATTGCTTTTAGAGTTGCTATTTCTCAACAAGTAGCAAAAGTTATAAAATCAGGAATGAATTTGTTAGGAATTTCGGTTCCAGATAAAATGTAAAAATTATGTTTGAAAATTTATCAGATAAGTTAGAAAAGGCTTTTAAAGTATTAAAAGGTCAAGGAAGTATTTCCGAAATTAACGTTGCTCAAACTATGAAAGAGATTAGGAAAGCTCTATTAGCTGCCGACGTTGATTTTAAAACTGCTAAAAAGTTTACTAGCTCAGTAAAAGAAAAAGCTATTGGACAGCAAGTATTGACTGCAATTGAGCCAGGTCAACTTCTTACTAAAATAATGAAAGACGAGCTCGCTGATTTAATGGGAAGCACTCATTCAGAAATTAATCTTTCTGGAAACCCTACAATCATTTTGATTTCTGGCCTTCAGGGTTCAGGTAAAACTACCTTTTCTGGAAAATTAGCTAATCTTTTAAAAACAAAAAATAAAAAGAAACCATTATTAGTTGCTTGCGATGTTTATAGACCTGCCGCTATCAATCAAATAAGTGTTTTGGCTCAACAAATTGAAGTAGACGTATTTAAAGATGAGGAGAATAAAAATCCGGTTGATATTGCATTAAAAGCTATAAAATTTGCCAAATCTAATAATAATGATGTAGTTATTGTAGATACAGCTGGAAGATTGGCCATAGATGAACAAATGATGAACGAAATTTCAGAGGTAAATAAAGCTATAAAACCAAATGAAGTTCTTTTTGTTGTTGATTCCATGACTGGTCAGGATGCTGTTAATACTGCTAAAGCTTTTAATGAAAAATTAGATTTTGACGGTGTTGTATTAACCAAACTAGATGGTGATACAAGAGGTGGTGCAGCATTAACAATTCGTTCTGTTGTAGATAAACCTATAAAATTTATTGGTACTTCTGAAAAAATGGATGGAATTGATGCTTTTTATCCAGATAGAATGGCTTCTAGAATTTTAGGTATGGGTGATGTAATTTCTTTAGTTGAAAGAGCTCAACAACAATTTGACGATGAAGAAGCAAGAAAGCTTCAAAAGAAGATTGCAAAAAATCAATTTGGCTTTGATGACTTTTTAAAACAAATTCAACAAATCAAGAAAATGGGTAATATGAAAGATTTGATGGGTATGATTCCAGGAATGGGAAAAGCATTAAAAGGAGTAGATATTGATGATGATGCTTTCAAAGGTATTGAAGCTATTATCAAATCCATGACAAAAGAAGAAAGAACAAATCCTTCTATTTTGAATGGAAGTAGAAGAAAAAGAATTGCTTTAGGATCAGGTTCTTCAATTCAGGATGTTAACAAACTAATCAAACAATTTGGTCAGATGGGCAAAATGATGAAAATGATGCAAGGTGGTGGTGCAAAACAAATGATGCAAATGATGCAAAATCGTGGCGGTATGCCTAAAATGTAATTTTATATTATGGTAGTTTTAGACGGAAAAAAAACATCTTTGATTATTCAAGATGAAATTGCAATAGAGGTTGAAAAGATTGTTAAAGAAGGTAGAAAAAAACCCCATTTAGCAGCTATTCTAGTTGGCAATAATGGAGCAAGCGAAACATATGTTGGTGCTAAAGTGAAAGCATGTAAAAGAGTTGGTTTTGAATCTTCTTTAATCCGTTTCAATGAAGATATTACAGAGGAAGAGCTTTTAACTCAGGTAAATAAAATCAATAATAATGATCAAATTGACGGACTTATTGTCCAACTTCCTTTACCAAAGCATATAAATGAAATGAAGGTTACTGAAACAATTTTACCTTCAAAAGATGTTGATGGATTTCACCCAGAAAATATTGGTAAAATGGCTCTTAACTTACCTACTTTTTTATCTGCTACCCCGGCAGGAATATTGGAGCTGATGTCTAGATATGGTATTGAAACTTCAGGAAAACACTGTGTAGTTATTGGAAGAAGTCATATAGTAGGATCTCCTATGAGCATTTTAATGGCACGAAATAATAATCCGGGTAATTGTACTGTTACTCTAACCCATAGCAGAACAAAAAACCTTAAAGAAATTTGTAAAACTGCTGATATTTTAATTGTTGCTTTAGGCAAGCCAGAATTTGTTACCGAAGAAATGGTTAAGAAAGGGGCTTGCATTATAGATGTTGGGATTACTAGAGTAAAATCTGATAAAACAAAAAGCGGTTGGAAGTTAAAAGGCGATGTAAATTATCAAAATGTTGTTTCTAAATGCAGTTATATTACCCCTGTTCCTGGAGGAGTAGGTCCTATGACAATTGCAATGTTGTTAAAAAATACATTCTTAGCTAGCCAAATAAATGGATAATTCTGAACTAGTAAAGCGTGGCATTATGCTTCCTTTGATGGAAGCCTTTTATACTATTCAAGGGGAAGGTTTTCACAGTGGTAAATCGGCCTATTTTTTAAGAATTGGAGGCTGTGATGTAGGATGTCATTGGTGTGATGTAAAAGAAAGCTGGAATGCTAAACTGCATCCTCCAACTCATATTAACGATATTTTAGAAAAAGTTAAAGATTGTCCTAGCAAAACAGTTGTAATAACAGGAGGAGAGCCTTTAATGTGGAACATGGAGCCAATTTGTAATTTGTTACATGAAAATGGATTTGAAATACACATTGAAACTTCAGGGTCACATCCTTTTACAGGTAATTTTGATTGGATTTGTTTATCTCCTAAAAAAAATATTCCACCAAAAAATGAAATAATCGGAATAGCAAATGAGTTAAAGGTTATAATATACAATAATGACGATTTTAATTGGGCTAATAAATTTGCAGATATTACATCCAACCAATGTAAATTATTTTTACAACCGGAATGGAGTAAAAGCGAACAAATGCTTCCAGTTATTGTAGATTATGTGATGGATAATCCTAAATGGAATATTTCATTACAAACGCACAAATTCATGAACATTCCTTAGTATGAAGATATTTTTTTTTCTTTTTTTTATTCCTTTATCTCTTTTAGCTCAAAATGTCCAAAAAGCAAAAAAGAATTATGATAAAGCTGTTTTTTTCTATCAAAACAATCAAGTAGATAAGGCCGAAAAACTTGCTTTATTTTCTTTAAAATCTGATGAAAATTTTTATTTATCTTATTTGTTATTAGCCCAAATTAAAGAAGATCAGGGCGATATAGAAAATGCTGTAAAATATTATCTAAAAGGATTAGCAGATGATAACCCTAAAAATGCTTGGGGATACTGGAAGGTTGGTACATTATTTTTTGATCAGGGATTATATAAAAAAGCAAAACAAAACTTCGAACATTTTTTATCCTTCGAAAACCAAAGAGAAAAATATATTTGGCTTTCTAATTTAGGTTTAAGAAACTGTAATTTTGCTATAAATTCTATGCAAAATCCTGTTGATTTTGACCCCAAAAATATGGGAGGTGAAATAAATAGTGAATTTGAAGAATATTTACCAAGTATTTCTGCCGATGGAGAACTATTCGTTATAACTAGAAGAGCTCCATTTATTTCTGATTATGTTTCTGAAGATTTCTATGTAAGTGTAAAAAAAGATAGTGGTTGGACAAAATCTGTCAACATGGGTACTTCCATAAATTCTCCAGGAAATGAAGGTGCACAGTGCCTGTCAGCTGATGGAAAAATTTTATTTTTTACCGCCTGCGATAGAGAGGACGGATATGGAAGATGTGATATATACGCAAGTTTTAAAACCTCCGATGGATGGACAAAGGCTAGGAACTTAGGAAAAAATATAAATAGCTCGAGTTGGGAATCTCAGCCCAGTATTTCCCCTGACGGAAGAGAACTTTATTTTGTTAGTAATCGGTCAGGAGGGATTGGTAAAATGGATATTTGGAAATCTACTTTAAGTGAAGGAGGTTTTTTTAGCAAACCAATTAATTTAGGGACTCAAATTAATACAGAATTCGATGAGATGTCTCCATTTATACATTCCGATAATCAAACTTTTTATTTCGCTTCAAAAGGCCATGTTGGTATGGGAGATTTTGATATTTTTCTCTCCAGAAGAAAACACCCTAATTCTAGTTGGAGTTTCCCCGAAAACCTAGGATATCCAATAAATACTCATGAAATAGAAAATAGTTTAATTGTCGCATCTGATGGTAATACAGCATATTATGCTTCTGATAAATCAGGTTTTGGTCAGGAAGATATTTTTTGGTTTTATCTTCCAAAAGAAAAAAGTGCTCAAAAAGTTGGCTATTTAAACACAACTGTAAAAGATGCTGATACTTATTCTCCAATAAACTCTACAATTCAGTTAATTGATCTTTCTACCGGTGATGTTTTAATGGAATCTTACACCACAGAAAGAGGTAAAGGACAAAAATTCACCTCTTTACCAGCCAACACTAATTATGCTTTAAATGTTTCTAGTGATGGATATTTATTTCATTCAGAAAATTTTTATCTTTCAGACGAAAGTGCTCAATTTGCTTTAAATTTAGAAGTGTTACTGAATAAAATTCAAAAAGGAAATTCTGTGGTTCTTAAAAATATTTTTTTTGAAACCGATGATTATAACCTCAAACAAAAATCTACTGTTGAGTTAAAAAAATTGATAGATTTTTTAAATAATAATCCAGAAGTTAATATTGAAATAGAAGGCCATACTGACAATCAAGGTTCCGAATCTCATAATTTAAAATTGTCTGAAAATAGATCTAAATCTGTATATGAGTTTCTTATAAAAAATGAAATTAGTCCAAGTAGACTTTCTTTTAAAGGTTTCGGAGCATCTAGACCAATATCTACAAATAAGACAGATTTAGGTAGATCTCAAAATAGGAGAACTGCCTTTAGAATTAAATAACTTTTCTAATTGCTATTAATTTTACCAACAAACTTTCCAACTGATTTAATGGAAGCATATTAGCACCATCTGATTTAGCTTTTGTTGGTTCCGGATGTGTTTCTATAAATAATCCATCTACTCCAACCGCAATCGCAGCTTTTGCAATGGTTTCTATCATTTCTGGTTCTCCTCCTGTAATACCTGAGTTTTGATTCGGTTTTTGTAATGAATGTGTTGCATCTATTATAACAGGAGCAAAGGATTGCATTTTTGGTATAGCTCTATAATCTACAACTAAATCGTTATATCCAAATTGAGTTCCTCTTTCAGTAATAAGTACTTTATTATTCGAACTATCTTTTACTTTTTGTACAGCAAATTGAATTGATTCAGGAGATAAAAACTGACCTTTTTTAACATTAACTGTCTTTCCTGTTTTAGCCGCTGCAACCAATAAATCAGTTTGTCGACATAAGAAAGCAGGTATCTGCAATATATCAACGTAATTAGCAGCAGTTATCGCTTCCTCGGGGCTGTGTATGTCAGTTGTGGTCTTTATTTTTAGTTTTGAGCCAATATTTGATAATATTTCTAATGCTTTCTTATCGCCAATTCCAGTAAAAGAATCTAATCTAGAACGATTTGCTTTGCGGTAGGAACCTTTAAAAATAAATTCAACATCTAATTTTTTACATATTTCATTTATGTGTGAAGCTATATTAAATGCCATTTCCTCACTTTCAATTAAACAAGGACCGGCAATTAAAAAAAAATTATTATTATTTTTCATTTCTTTTTTCTTCTTTAGATTTCAAAATTTTTCTTACACTTAGTCCAAAGTGAAATCCATAAATGTTTTCAGCTTTGAAATAATTAGCTTGTTTTGTAAATATTCTAATTTGATTTTTATCTCCATTATATTTATAAGAAAACTCTAAGCCAGGATGTTCAACACCTCCAACGTGGTAGCCTAAAGATATTCTATGTCTTTTTAAGTCTTTATGTAACTGTAATGACCACCTTGGAGTAGGATAGAAGTTATTAATATAATCAGCCATAAATGTAACTTCGTTGACTAAATTATTATTTAATAATTGAGATAGCTTTGCATTTAGGCGAAACGGTAGCCTGTAATGATAATAGTTTTTTATTGTATTAGCATGAAAATCTTCTTCTATTTTATCTAGTTCGTTGTTAAGAAGACTATCATTAAAATTATTAAAGTCTGTTATTTCAACACCATTAAAAGAGTATTGACTTTCAACACTTAAATTAGAAGTGTTATTGTCCCACTTTATCAGACCCATATCGCTAAGAGATAAATCCAAGCTACCATTTTCAATTTCTTTAGTATAATCTGCTCCAAAAGAAAACCCTATGCCGTTTACAGAAAAAATCTTAGGATCAATAGTGTCTGAATATTGTGCTTCTAAAGACACATCATAGTTTATTGACGCTCCAAGTTCTTCGGTCTCAAATATTCCTTTGTTTACATCTAGTTTAGCAATTTGATGACCAGTAATTAAGCCTAGTCTTAGATCCAGATTTTTATTTACCTTAAAACCATAGAATAATTTTGAGTAATGAACAACCTCAATGGATACAGGATCTAAAGAAATTTCTTCGCCTAAAAGTTGACCATTTCCATAAAGAATTAATTTCACTAAATCTTTCGGATAAGTAAATTGCCCCATTATATTACTTTCAAGACCAACGGTCCAACCTTTAGAACTAGTATATTTTGTGCCTACTTCTTGATAAAGAAAAATAGAATTTTCTTTATCAAGATCACTAATAAGCTGATTTTTAAAGTCATCATTTAAAAAACCGTTTCCATCAATTAAATGTTGTGCGTTAATACTTGTATTCAATAGTCCTAACTGATAATCAGTTTCTAGAAATGATTGTCCTAAAACAAATTTTGATGTTATCAATAAAATAAATACAATTATTCTCATTATTCTATTGTATAGTTAAAATTACCCACTAATTTTAATTTCATTTCATAGTCGCTGTAGAATTTAACAGTCTGATTTTCAGGAATTGTAGAAAAATTAACCTCAAAATTTATTCTTGTAGTACTGTTTAAATTACTTGCATTGCTAAATGGTATTTTTAGCTCCGATTGTCTCGGATTGTTTACTATTCCGTTTTGATCTATCTGTGCTTCAAGTATTTCTTGTCCGCTTATTAAGATATCTATTATATTATTTGCATCATCTAGCATAATTAGTTCTACTTGAGCATTTAATGGATAACCGTTTTCAGCAATGAGAGTAAATATCCCATCATCGATGTCGTTAGGAATAGAGAAGTCAACATTTATACTATCTTTAAAAGTCATATCTTTTAAAGAAATAAAAACAGGAATATTCATTTGTAATTCGGTTTTTAATCCTTGTCCTTTATATGCAAATCCTAATTCTTGATTTTGATTGTTATTATTTGTTATAATTTCATATTCAAAATTTATATTATCCGGTTGAAACTCTATTACTTCATCAATATTTGAATTTTGTTCGTCAAACAGAATTTCTAGTTCAGAGGGATTAACTGTGTTGTCAGAATTTTCAGAAGCTGCTTCAATTTCAAAAGCTGAGTTTATAAGATTACTGTTTAAAAGTAAAGAGTTGGAGTTTGTTTTTGCTTCTAATTTTTTTATAGATAACTCGCCACTTGCACCCAAATAATTTTTAGTAAATAAACCAATTTGTAATTGTTCTAAGTCAAATGATCCGTTTACATTATTAAAAAAATCAAAATCGACCATTTCTTCTCCTCTTATTGTATCACTTCCTAAAAATCCCCAAGCTTTTTTGGGAATAATATCTCTAACGGTTATAGTATTAAAAATACTATCCTGTAACGAAATTTCAGTCACAATACCAGAAGAGTCTATCCATCCTCTTGAAACAGTATAAATAGTATTAATAGTATCTCCGAACTGACCTCTAAGGTCTATTTCGTAATCAGAAAAATCAAAAAATTCTACAACTGTTATTGATTCTCCAACCGGAGCGGGTGGAAGATTAAAATTAAGTTTGAACATTTGTCCATTTTTGATTGCTCCAGGAATTATATACTCTATTTTTAAAGTATCTTGAACAGTACTAACGCCAATAACTTCTACGCCTCCTTGCTCAACTAAGATTTTTGTTAACCTTACATCATCAATATCAAAAGCAACAACGGTATCTTCGTTAAAAATTTCTTGATCTGGAAAGATTGCTATTCCTTGTTCTAAAATTAAATCTCTTATTTTAATTTCAGTAGAAAGAGCAGCTTCATAATCTATTAATACCGGGACTCCTTGTGAGCCTACTAAATCTCCGTTTACTATTTCAATTTCTAAATTTCCGTAAATCACTTGATCTGATAATGGCTCTGTGATTTCAAAAACTTCTCCAGCTGCTAAATAAGGGAGGGTTATTTCAATAAGATTAGTTGTTTCCCCTTCGTTACGTAAATTAATAATTAAATTACTCATGTCAGAAGGAAGTTGGTTGTTGATAATGATATCCAAAAAACCATTGCTAAGTGTCATTTGTTCAAAGTATTCGTTTGCATCAATAGGTACAATATCATTAATAACCCCAGGAATTGAAGGTATAATTCTTAAACTATCATTGGGGAATAAAAATCCTAAACCTATCGATTGAATAAGTTCACCAAAAATGATATTATTTACGATAATTTGATCAGGAAAATCAATGGATTCTAACTTTACGTTTTTAGTAGTACTTATAGCATCTAATTGAAAGTTTGAATCTAAAGTAACATCTAATAGTTCAGTTTGATATACTAAAACAAGGCTATTGTCAGATAAGGTGTCTAATGTGAAAAGACTGTCGCTAGAGATATTGTTTAAATTTAGAGTAGTAAAAGCTATTGGACTTGCTAAATCTACGTCCCAATATGGTTTTTCAAATTCGTGTTTACACGAAAAAAGTGATAAGCTAATTAGTAAAAAAAATAAAAGGTTTTTCATCGTGCTTATAAATTTAAGCTAATAATTGTATTTATCTTTCCATCTTTGAGATAAAAAATGTTTGAATGTTTGTTCTTTATCATTTTCTCCAGGAACATACAATGTATGCTTACTCAATTGATCGGGCATATATTCTTGAAAAACAAAATTATTATTGAAGTTATGAGAATATTGATAATCTTCTCCATAATTTAATTTTTTCATTAATTCTGTTGGAGCGTTTCTTAGTTTTAAAGGAACTGACAAGTTTCCCGTCTCTTTCACTGTTTCTTGAGCATAATTTATTGCCATATAGGCAGCGTTACTTTTTGGTGAACATGCTAAATATGTAGCAGCTTGTGCTAATACTATTCTTGATTCTGGCATTCCGATTACGTTTACCGCTTGAAAACAATTATTTGCAATTACTAGAGCTGTAGGATTAGCGTTGCCAATATCTTCCGATGATAAAATTATCATTCTTCGAGCTATAAATTTAGGATCTTCACCACCTTCAATCATTCTTGCTAACCAATATACTGCTGCATTCGGATCGCTTCCTCTTATAGATTTTATAAATGCGGAGGTAATATCGTAATGTTGTTCTCCTGTTTTGTCATACAAAATAGGATTTCTTTGTGCTGACTTCATTACTAACTCATTAGTGATAATAATTTTATTCTCTTTGTTAGAGCTAATCACTAATTCGAATAAGTTTAATAGCCTTCTTCCATCTCCACCTGACAACTTAAATAAAGCATCTGATTCTTTTATAATTACATTTTTAGATTGTACAAATGTATCTTTATCAATTGCTTGTTGTAAAAGATGTTTCAAATTATCACTACTTAATTCTTTAAGAGTATAGGTTTGACACCTAGAAAGCAAGGCTGGTATAACCTCAAATGAAGGATTCTCTGTTGTTGCACCTATCAATGTAATTATTCCTTTTTCTACAGCATTGAGTAATGAATCTTGTTGCGATTTACTAAATCTATGAATT
>JBELHW010000026.1:0-7281 GCA_042091225.1 Cryomorphaceae bacterium
AAGTGGTTACGATACTATCCTCATCTTTTAGCATTGACAAAAGTAAATGAGCAGTTTTTATTTCATTACTCTTAAAAATCATTAATTCAAGATGAGTAAGTTTTATTGCCTTGGCAGCTTGCTTTTTTAATTCAATATGGTCTGCACTAGAGTAATCACTTTTTTCGTTATTGGAAACAGCGTTTTCAATAATTTTTCTTAAAGCCATTAAATCAACATTCAATGCTTTTAATAACATAACCGCACTTCCTTTACCGTCTCTCAAAATACCTAATAATAAGTGTTCTGGGCCTATTGCATTATGACCTAATCGCAGTGCTTCTTCTCTACTGTAACCTAGCACATCATTTAATCTTGGTGAAAATTTAGCGTCCATATTATTTAAAGTTAAATTACTTAAAACTAATTTCTAATTAACAAGTAAAACTAATAAATAGATAATACGAAATAACATTTTTTAGGGTTTCATTTATCAACATTTTTTATGTTAATAATTAATCTTAAAAATAGGGTCATTTTTTTTACATTTAGTTAAATTCGTTGTGTATTTAACAATAAATAAAACGTACTACTACAAATGGCTGACGGAGAAAAAATTATCGCAATAAACATTGAAAATGAAATGAAATCAAAGTACATCGATTATTCGATGTCTGTAATTGTTTCTAGAGCACTTCCTGATGTTAGAGACGGATTAAAACCTGTTCATCGAAGAGTTTTATACGGTATGAACGAATTAGGAGTGACATCTAACAAAGCATATAAAAAATCAGCTCGTATTGTTGGAGAAGTTTTAGGTAAGTTTCACCCTCATGGTGATTCCTCTGTTTATGATACCATGGTACGTATGGCTCAAGAATGGTCGTTGCGTTATATGTTAGTTGATGGCCAAGGTAACTTTGGATCTATTGATGGCGATAGCCCTGCTGCCATGCGTTATACTGAAGCCAGATTAAGAAAAACAGCCGAAGAATTACTCTCCGACATAGATAAAAATACTGTTGATTACCAATTAAATTTTGACGATACAATTAAGGAGCCTGTAGTCTTACCAGCTCGTATACCTAATTTATTATGTAATGGTACCTCCGGAATAGCAGTAGGAATGGCAACGAATATGCCTCCTCATAATTTAACTGAAGTAGTAAATGCTACAATAGCATACATAGACAATAGAGATATTGATATTGCAGGATTAATGGAGCACATCAAGGCGCCTGACTTTCCTACAGGAGGAATTATTTACGGATACGATGGAGTTAAAACTGCTTTTGAAACAGGTAGAGGAAGAGTAGTGATTAGAGCTAAAACAAGCTTTGAAGAAGTTGGAAATAGAGAAGCTATTATTGTTTCAGAAATACCTTACATGGTTAACAAATCTGAAATGATTAAGAAAACTGCTGATTTAGTTAATTCTAAAAGGATTGAAGGTATTCATGACATTAGAGACGAATCGGATAGAAACGGAATGAGAATTGTATATGAATTAAAAAGAGATGCAATACCTAACATTGTTCTTAATAAGCTTTTTAAATATACTCAACTACAATCTTCTTTCAGTGTAAATAATATCGCACTAGTAAATGGCCGACCAGAACAATTAAATGTAAAACAAATTATAGGCCATTATGTGGACCATAGACATGAGGTAGTAGTTAGAAGAACTCAATTCGAATTAGATCAGGCAGAAAAAAGAGCCCATATTCTTGAAGGTTTGCTTATTGCTTTAGATAATTTAGATGCAGTTATATCTCTTATTAGAGGATCTAAAACACCTGAAGAAGCAAGAAATGGTTTAATAGATAAATTCTCATTAACAGAAATTCAGGCAAGAGCAATTCTAGATTTAAGGCTTCAAAAACTTACAGGTCTTGAAAGAGATAAAATTAAGGCTGAATTTGATGAGTTAATGAAGACAATTGCTAATCTTAAAGAAATTTTAGCCAATGAAAATTTAAGGATGGATATTATCAAATCCGAATTGTTTGAGGTTAAAGAAAAATATGGTGATGAAAGAAGATCAGTGATCGAATATGCTGGTGGTGATTTCAAAATAGAAGATATGATTCCTGATGAGAAAGTAGTTGTTACAATTTCTCATTTAGGTTATGTGAAAAGAACAAATTTAACCGAATATAAAAATCAAAATAGAGGTGGAGTAGGAGCTAGAGGAGCGAAAACTCGTGATGCTGACTTTTTAGAAGAAGTATTTGTAGCAAATAATCATGACTACATGTTGTTTTTTACCGAAAAAGGAAAATGCTTCTGGTTAAGAGTGTTCGAAATTCCTGAAGGGGCAAAAACATCGAAGGGTAGAGCAATTCAGAATATGATTAATATTCCTTCCGATGATAAAGTGATGGCATACATTAATACTAAAGACTTAAAAGATGAAGAATATATTTCAAGTCATTATGTGGTAATGTGTACTGTAAAAGGTCAGATAAAGAAAACACCATTAGTCTCTTATTCTAAGCCAAGACAAAATGGTATTAATGCCATTACCATTAGGGAAGGAGACCAACTACTAGAAGCAAAACTAACAACAGGAAACTCACAGATTATGATGGCTGTCAGATCCGGTAAAGCTATCCGATTTGAAGAAGAAAAAGTTAGACCAATGGGCCGAACTGCATCTGGAGTAAGAGGAGTTTCTTTAGCTAATGAGAAAGATGAAGTTGTAGGTATGATTTGTGTGGATGACTTCAACTCTGATGTTCTTGTTGTTTCCGAAAATGGGTACGGAAAAAGATCCAATATCGAAGATTATAGAATTACAAATAGAGGTGGTAAAGGGGTTAAAACTATAAGCGTTACCGAAAAAACAGGTAGCCTTATTTCTCTTAAAAATGTAAATGATGATAACGACTTAATGGTTGTTAATAAATCAGGTATTACAATTCGAATTTCGGTTTCTGATCTTAGACAAATGGGTAGAGCTACTCAAGGAGTAAGAATTATTAAACTTAGAGGAGAAGATTCTATTGCAGCAGTTGCTAAAGTTCCTGCCTCATCGGAAGAGGATGAAGCTATCGACAATAGCGAGGCTAATGAAAACACAACTGACACAACCGAAACTAGCGATAGTAATGAGTAAAAAACAAGTTTTTTACTAGTTTAAAAAGCGACATTAATCTGTCGCTTTTTTTTTATATTTGCCCATTCTAAAAATTAATCAAATTTATTATGAAAAAAATAAGCATTCTGCTTTCCTTAACATTTACTTGTCTTTCAACTATTTTTGCTCAAACCTTAATCAATAAAATTGAGCCAACAAGTAATTATGATATTGCTTATGAAGAATGGCAACTCGACAACGGATTGACCCTAATTATTCATGAAGATCACTCTGACCCTATAGTTCATGTTGAAATGACTTATCATGTTGGTTCTAATAGAGAACAAATTGGTATGACTGGTTTTGCTCACTTTTTTGAACACATGATGTTTCAAGGTTCGGACAATGTTGCTGATGAAGAACATTTCAAAATTGTTTCTGAATCGGGGGGAACTTTAAATGGTACTACAAATAGAGATAGAACTAATTATTTTGAAACTTTACCTTCTAATCAACTAGAAACAGCATTATGGCTAGAAGCCGATAGAATGGGGTTTTTCTTAGATGCAGTAACCAAAAAGAAATTTGAGAACCAAAGAAATGCTGTAAAAAATGAAAAAAGCCAGAATCAGTTAAATGTTCCTTACGGAATGATTTTTGAAGTAACAGACCAGGTCTTGTATCCTAAAGGACACCCATATAGTTGGCCTACAATTGGTTATGTAGATGATCTTGATAGAGTTACGGTTAATGAGTTAAAAGATTTCTTTTTAAGATGGTACGGACCAAATAACGCTTACTTAGTAATTTCTGGAGACGTAGATCCATCTAACGTTTTAGAATTAGTAAATAAATATTTTGGTTCTATCCCTAGAGGACAAGAAGTTAGAAACTTAAGAAAGGAAAAGGTTATTCTGGCACAGAACAAGTACAAAAAATTTGCTGATAGAATTTATTTCCCACTTGCTTCTTTTGTTTACCCTACAGTACCAAACTATCATAGAGACGAACCTGCTATTGATGCATTGGCAGACATAATGGGTGGAGGAAACAATTCTCCTTTCTACAAATCTTTTGTTAAAACTGAAAAAGCAGTGGACGCTACTGTTGGTCATCCATGTTCAGAGCTTGCAGGAGAATTTAAAATTAACGTGGTTTCTTACCCTAATTTTACTTTTGCAGAAACAGAAGAAGAAGTAAGCAAACTAATAAACGATTTTGAAAAATACATAACCGATGAGGCTCTAGATCGTTTTAAGTCAAAAATGAGATCTAATATTATTGACGGATTATCTAGCGTAAGAGGTAAAGCGTCTCAGCTTACATCTTGGGCATATTTATTAGATGAACCATACAATTTTAGCAAAGAAATTGAAAGGTATCAGGCAATTACTAAAGAAGATGTAGTTAGAGTATATAAAAAGTACATAAAGAATAAAAATTCTGTTGTTATTGATTATTATCCTTTACCTCCAGGCTCAGAAGATTCGGTACAAAGTATTAACCCATATGCAAATGTTCCCTTTCAAAAAGATCCTCAATACGACGGATTAACATACAATAAGCCTGTAGATAATTTTGACAGAAGTGCTCGTCCTGTTCCTGGTCCCGCTAAATCGGTTACTGTGCCTGTATATTTTGAAAAAAATATAAGTAGTTTAGAGTCCGATTACAATATTCCTGTTATTGGCGCTGAATCAAATGAAGTTCCTAAAGTGTATATTCTAATGACTCTTGAAGGTGGTGATTTATTAATTTCCGATGATATTAAAAAAGCAGGACTTCCTCAGTTAACAGCAACAATGCTAAATGAAGGAACTAAAAATTATTCTACAGAAGAAATAAGTTCTATGTTAGATGATTTAGGTAGTTCAATTAACTTTACTTCTAACTCCAGAACATCATCTATTTTTGTTACTAGTTTAGTAGGAAATTTAGATCAAACAATAGAAATCCTGAAAGAAAAGTTGTTTATGCCTGGTTTTAAAACGGATGATTTTAAAAGGGTAAATAAACAATACAGAGAGTCTATAAACAATTCTAAGAAGTCTGGAAATAATATGGCTCGAGAAGCAATGTCTAAATTGCTCTATGGTAAAACAATTAGAGGTGTAAGTCCTTCGGTAAAAGGAATTGAAAAATTAAAACTAAGTGATGTAGAAGACTTTTACAAAAAGCAATACAACCCTAGTTTAGCTAGTATAGTTGTAGTTGGTGATGTTAGTGAAGAAGCTATATTACCGCAACTTAGTTTTTTAAATGATTGGAAAGGAGAGAAGGTAAGTTTTAGTAAAAAACTGCCTGTTGAAGAAATAAATGGTAAAACAATATACGTTGTTCACAAACCAGGTCCTCAATCTATTATTGTATTAGGTCATCATGCATTAAAGTATGATACCGAAGGAGAATATTTTAGAGCAAATGTTATGAATTTTGTTTTTGGTGGTGCTTTCAACAGTAGATTAAATCTGAATTTAAGAGAAGATAAAGGTTTTACTTATGGTATCGGATCTGGTTTTAATGGTTCGGAAAATGATGGTGTATTTCAAATTCAATCTTCAGTAAGATCCGAAGCAACTGATAGTGCTTTAACGGAAATTTACAAAGAAATGAATAATTATATTACTAATGGTATTACAGAAAGCGAACTAGAATTTACTAAAAGTGCTATAATAAACTCCGATGCTCTTAAATACGAAACAGCACTCCAGAAATCGAGATTCCTTTCTCGTATTCAGAGGTATGGTCTAGATAGAGATTACACTAAAAGACAGAAAGAAATCATCAATAATATTACAGTGGATGAAATAAATGCACTAGCAAAAAAATACATTGATCAAAATAATCATGTTGTTGTTGTCGTTGGTAATAAATACGCTCTTAAGAAATCTTTAGCGAAGTTTGGTAAAGTAGAAGAATTAAAAATTAAATAATTATATCGATGAATAAAAGTATCATTTTAGCCTTAACTGTATTTGCATCATTTAGTTTATATGCTCAAAAGAGTAATGTCCAAAACGCATATAAATCGCTCAAAAAAGATAAAATTGCTGAAGCAATAGAATACATTGAGTTGGCTGCAAATAACGAATCTACTTCTAATGATGTGAAAATGCACAACTATAGAGGAGAAATTTATTTTGAAGTTCATTCTAATTCTGAGTATAAAGAGTTAGATAAAATGGCTATTCTAAAATGTGCTAACAGTTGGCAAGCTATGTTTAACCATCCTAAGGTTAGTAAGTGGTATAATGAGGACCAAATAAATTCGAACATAACTAAAGCTGGAGTAGGCTTATTTAATAAAGGAGTAGAATTATATTCTATCAAAGATTTTGATAATGCAAAGTTAATGTATAACAAGATTTTTGATCTTATTCCTCTAGACAAAAATAACAACCTAAATAGATCTAATGTAACTAAAGAATCGGTACATTTTAATCTATATTATGCCTGTATTGCTCAAGGAGATTTGGTTGGTGCTAAAGAAAACTTACAGGTACTAATAGACGAATCTTACCAAGATCCTTTAATTTATTCTTACATGTCTGAAATTTACCAAAAGCAAGGAGACAACGACAAAGCCTTAGATGTTATAAAAGAGGGGAGAGAATACTTCGATACTAATGTAGATCTAATTATCTCTGAGTTAAACTTTTATCTTGGTTCAGAAGATTTTGTGAAAGCAGAAGAATTGCTAAAATTAGCAGTTCAAGAAGACCCTAATAATGCACAATTATTTTTAGCATTAGGTTCAAGCTACGATGTATTAGACAATTATGAAAAAGCAGAAGAGTCTTATAAAGAAGCTGTCGATATTGACCCTAGTTCATTTGATGCTAACTACGGACTTGGTGGGTTATATTATAATAAAGCTGTTGAGATGTTTGATAAAGCAAATGATATTTCCGATTTTAAGAAAGCAGACAACCTAATGAAAAAAGCAGAGGTAATTATGCTAAAAAGCTTACCATATATGGAGGTTTGTTATAAAATAAATCCTGATGATAAAACAATCTTAACCGTTTTGAAAGCTCTTTACTACAGAAATGGAGATGATGTTAAGTACAAAGAAGTTTCCGAGAAACTATAATTTGTTACATAATAAATTTAAAAAGGGCTTTTTATAAAGCTCTTTTTTTTTACCTTTGTAGAACTTAAATTCGCTTATGCTATGAAAATTAAATTCTTTAATTTACTTTTTACTTTTTACTTTTTACTTT
>JBELHW010000027.1:0-22786 GCA_042091225.1 Cryomorphaceae bacterium
GTGCAACAGAAAGCAAGTACAGTTAGGCTGTAGTGAAACCAGGTAAACTCTATGTGGTGCAATGTCATGTATACCAAGAAAAGGGACTGCTCGTTCAATCTTGGGGGGTGGACAGCTTTATCATCTTAGTAATAAGATGAATAGATAAATGATAAAGCTCTTTATTGAGAACAGAATCCGGCTTACAAATTACTATTTGCTGCCCCTTGTGGGCAGCTTTTTTTATACTTTTGCAAAATGAACTTTTATTTTAAGGTACTTTTTTTATCAATAATTAGTCTGCACAGTTTTGCTCAGGACGGCATTGTTAGATCTATATTTTTAGATTCAATAATGATTTCTTCTGTAAAAGATGGTTTTAGTGTTGATGAATTTGTTCACTATGTAAAAACAGATACTAGCTTTTATCATGGTTTTAAAAATCTCAGGTATTATGCTCATCAATATGAAAGTGAGCTTATTGTTTTTAATGCCAAAAAAGAACAAGTTGGATATTTGTACCGATCAGGTGATTATGACATAAGTAACAATGTTCTTAAGGTTCGAATAGATTCTTCTTACGATGATGGTAAAATTTATAATCGTAAAGGAAATTATAGGTATTACACTCCAGAATTTTTTGATTATGTGTTTTTTCCTAAGGATTCTTTATTAGTTAGCAAATATTCTAAAAGAGATAGTATAAATGCAGAAAATAAGAACGAACAAAATGAAAACGATGCTAAGGTTATTGTTTTTAATCCTGGATCTATAAAAGTTGAAAAAAGTACTGGAAATACCAAAAAGAAGCTAGCTATTTTTGATGTTAGCATGCAAAAATATTATGATTATAAAATTTCTAAAACATTTTATAAAGACTCTATCGAATGCTATTCTTTTACCTGTGTAGTGAAAGATAGCTTAAGTAATAAAGATAAAGAAGATGTCTTAGTAAGAAAATTGGTTTCTTATTTTGATAAAGACAACTTTAAAATTCTATACAGAAAATACGTTATGCAATATGACTACTGGATTGTAGATTTAGAAGTGACAGTAGAGGTAGAGATGGGGTATAGTAATAATGTTTTAGTTCCGAAATATATTTCTTACGACGGATACTGGGATATTCCTTTTAAAAAAGCTGAAATTGCTCAATTTAAATTGTGGAATAAAAACTTTATTTACCGAGATTAAATAGAAGTATGCGATCCGTCACAAAAAGCTCCGTTTTTAGAGTTTTTACAAGTGCACCACGCAATTTTCTTTGCTTTTTCAATAACTACAAAAGTAGGTGACATTCCGCTTCCTTTGTGTGAGCCATCACAAAAAGGTTCGTTTTTAGTTAAGCCACAACTACACCAAGCTTTATTACCCGCTTCCATATCCATTATTATAGGACTCTTTCTTTCTTTATCTGACATATTTTTTATTCTTGAGATGCTAAAAATCTTTCTGCATCTAATGCAGCC
This sequence comes from Cryomorphaceae bacterium, assembly GCA_042091225.1. Lineage (GTDB taxonomy): Bacteria > Bacteroidota > Bacteroidia > Flavobacteriales > UBA7312 > JABAYQ01. Next base: position 1,449 of record JBELHW010000027.1, read on the forward strand.
ATGCAACCAGTTCCGGCAGATGTTACAGATTGTCTATAAACATGATCTGCTACGTCTCCTGCAGCAAATACACCTTCAATTTTTGTTTTTGAGGTCCCTGCTTCAACTATCAAATAACCATTATCGTCCATATCTAATTGACCTTTAAAAATATCTGTATTAGGTTTGTGACCGATAGCGACAAAAAATCCTGTTGCAGGAACAATAGTTTCTTCATTTGTGATGTTATTCACAGCAGTAACACTTTCTACTCCTTTTTCTCCATTTATAGATTTTGTTTCGTGATTAAACAGCACATTTATATTCTCTGTTTTAAACACTCTATGTTGCATTGCTTTAGAAGCTCTCATTTCATCTCTTCTTACTAGCATTGTAACTTTCGTACAAAGTTTTGCAAGATAGGTAGCTTCCTCCGCAGCAGTATCACCAGCTCCGACAACTACTACTTCTTGTCCTTTATAAAAGAATCCATCGCAAACAGCACAGGCTGATACTCCAAATCCATTTAATCTTTCTTCATCGGGAATGCCTAACCATTTAGCAGAAGCGCCAGTTGCAATTATAACCGTACTAGCTAAAATATTTTTTGTTCCATCAATTTCAACTTTGAAAGGACGTTGGGAGAAATCTGCTTTGGTTACCATTCCCCATCTTGTATCTGTATCAAATCTTTCGGCTTGAGCCTTAAAATCTTCCATCATTTTTGTACCGTCAACGCCATTAGGGTAGCCGGGGTAGTTATCTACTTCGGTTGTTGTTGTTAGCTGACCTCCTGGCTGAAGACCTTGAATAACTACAGGATTTAAATCTGCTCTTGCAGCATATATAGCTGCAGAATAGCCTGCAGGACCAGATCCTATAATCAATACTTCTATGTGTTCTATTTCTTGTGTCATGTTTTAATAAGTTTTCTATAAATGAACGTTTGTAAATTTATAATATTTCAAATAAAAATGGATAATATTTTTCCGTATAAGTTGTGTCCTCTTTGCAAATAATTTTATAGTAGGCAGCGGCCTGTCCAAAAAACATTCCTAACCCATTTTGCACATTAGATTGGAGGTTAATTGGCTCAGCAAAGGGATTTCCTGTACTTTGTGATTGATACTCTAGCGATCTCCAAAATAAGTAAGATTCATAGTCGATTTGACTAAGTCGTACTAGCACGGTGTCAGGGCTAACCGTTCTATTGTGTTCTAAAATGGTTTGTCCTGATTTGAAAAAACCTCTTTCGTCTCCCTCAAAAGTAAGAGAGCCATCACCTCCAGAAATCAATGTGCTTCTAGTTCCTCTTTGAAAAAAGGTATCAAACGATGTTCCGTTAAGTCCTTCAAAATCGTTTCTTACAAATCCCCATAATGCTTTAGCAAAAAATAAGTCCGCAGTGTCTTTAACGTTATAAGTGTTCAAAGAACCTTGGGGATTTAAAGTTTCTTTGGTATGAGCTAACCTTTTATGCTCTATCATGATTGTATTTCCTAGTGTATCCGGATCAGAATAATGGAACCAAATATTTCCTAAGTTTACTCTAGGAGCATTTTCATCATTTAAATACCAAATACTATCCATTAAATGTTCGTTAGGTATAGTAGTTGTTGCGCTTATAGTATCTCCTTTATAGTAAACATCGAGGTCATATTGCTGACCAAACTTACCAATCACAGAGCTGTAAGGAGCTTGTTCTAAAATGTTTATTGGCCATTCAATATAAAAGCCTGGTAAAGCCAATGCTAAAGAATCTAAATAGCTATCTATTGATTGAATACCAAAATCAGGAATATCGTTAATGTTAATTAAATCTACTGAGGTTCCATTTTTATCCGAAATAACAACTTGTGCATCTGTAACAAACAAATTGCTTAAGGTTGAGCTACCTATTGGAGAAAAGTATGGTTCGCTATTTGTAAGAATAGCATATGCCGGATACCCGTCTTGGATTACTGCTTCAACTACGAGTTTGTTTTCAGTATTTCCTTGATTAAAATCAATTTCTTTTTCAAATTCAAAACCACAAGAGGTAATAAAAATTGTACCTAAGAGTATATATATACTGTTTTTCATAGTTTAAAAATTAAAATTCCAAGTTATTGATGGAATAATTGGGAATAATGATATTTGAAATGCTTTTGGCTCTAACTCTCCATCCTCTAGAGATCCATCTCCTTCGACATCAAAATAAATAAAGTAAGGATTAGCACGATTATATATATTGTAAATAGAAAAATTCCAAGAAGAATTAAATCTCTTATTTGGTTTATTTTTGGTGTAAGTAGCAGAAACATCCATTCTATGGTAAGGACTCATTCTGTAGCTATTTCTATCTCCAAATTGAGTAAATATATTACCATCTAACACATATCTGTCAACAGAAGGCGTTAATGTGTTTCCTGTTGCATAGACAAAAACAGCGGAGAACACCCATTTGTCATTTAATTCGTGTGTAGCTGTCACAGATAAATCATGTGTTCTGTCATATTTTGCTGGGAATTTTTTTCCATCATTTAAGTTTTCGAAAAGTCTTTCTGTTTTTGCAATCGTGTACCCAATCCAACCTGTGGTTTTACCAGTTCTTTTTTTAATAAAAAATTCTAATCCATAAGATTCACCTGATCCGAATGTAAATGCATTATCGGAGCTAGAGTTAGTATTATCTTCCGGAAAAATACCTTCTTTGTATTCTATTAGGTTGTCAATTTTTTTATGGTATCCTTCTATAGAAGATTCCCATTTATTGTCAAAAAAGTTTTTGAAAAGACCAGCTGCAAATTGCCTACCATATTGTGGTTTTATTATTTCCGAACTAGGGATCCAAAGGTCCGTTGGTAAAGAAACACTAGAAAAAGATGCTAGATGAACATACTGGTAATTTTGAGTATAAGACCCTTTAAAAGACGATCTTTTATTCAATTTATAACGAAAAGACAAACGAGGTTCTAAATGTCTATGATTGGTAGATTTGTCTAAAGTAAATTCGTTTTTAAGATAATTTCTGAATGTTATTGGTCCTCCAAACTGAAAGCTACTATATCTTAATCCGGCATGAACTTTCAAATCTTCAGAAAATTCAATATCGTCAGAAATATATAAAGCTCCTTCATTAGAGTATTGTTTGAAAATTGATTCAGGCTCAAAAGATACATCTCCAGATCTTCCTGAAACAGAACCAGGAACAAATGTATGGTATGTGAATTGAGTACCAAATTTTATAGAATGTCTATAGTTTGGTAGGTAAGAAAAATCTACTTTAGTATTCCAATCTCTAACACCTGATGAAAGTTCGAATTCGAAATCGTTTTGTTCAGCAGAAAAAGAAAACTGATAATCGCTAAAAATTAAAGATGTATTAACGAATAATTTATCATTAAATAAGTGGTTCCATCTTGCCGAAGCCGTAGCATTTCCCCATGGAATGTTAAAATAAAATCCTCTATCTTCATTATTAAAAGTGAATACATCTCTACCAAAATAGGCACTTAAAAAGATTCTATCGTTGTCGGAGATTCGATAGTTAACTTTAGATGTAAGATCGAAAAAATAGTACCCTGTTCCTTTAAAAGCAGAAGAATCGTTAATTAATGGTTTTGCTAAAACATCAATGTAAGTTCTTCTTCCTGAAATTATAAAAGATGATGTATCCTTTTTTAATGGCCCTTGGAGGGTTAATTTTGATGAGACTAATCCTAGGCCACCATCAACTTCAAACTTTTTATTATTTCCTTCTTTCATTGAAATATCTAGAACGGAAGCTAATCTTCCTCCATATTGTGCAGGCATCCCTCCTTTAATTAGGTTGATGTCTTTAATTGCATCGGCATTGAAAACAGAGAAAAAACCAAATAGGTGAGAGGCGTTGTAGACGGTTGCTTCGTCTAATAAAATGAGATTTTGATCAGGTCCGCCTCCTCTTACATAAAAACCAGAAGATCCTTCTCCAGAAGATTGAACTCCTGGTAGTAATTGTATCGTCTTTAATACATCAACTTCTCCCATAAAAGCAGGTAGCTTTTTAATGTTTTTTACGTCAACTCTTACCTGACTCATGTTAGATGTTTCAATATTCTTATCTGCACCTTCTGCTTCGATAATTACTTCATTTGTTACAACGGAAGTATTTTCTAAAGAAATATTTAAACGAATATCTCTATCAAGTTTAATTTTCTTTTGTTGTGATTTTAATCCCAAAAAAGAAAAGTCTACAGTATAATTTCCTTCCTCTATTGTTAAAGAATAAAATCCGTATTGATTTGTAGATACTCCTTTTAAGTTTTCTTTAAGGTAAACTGTTGATCCAATTAAAAATTCCCCTGTCTGAGCTTCTTTTACAAAACCGCTTATAGTAAATTTTTGTTGTCCTAAAACAATTTGAGTGCTTATAAAAAAAAGAAGAAAAATTAAATATTTTTTCATTGAAATTTAATAATCAAAAAATTAAGTGCAAAGTTACAATAATTACAAATTATTTTGATTTTACTTGATTATATATTTTGTATTAAGATTTCTTGATATTTTTGGAAGGATATATCTTTGAAAATATAAAGCCAACGATCATTGCTAATGCAAAAGAAGGAGCAAGTACATCTAGTTCTTTAAAGTATGGCCCTATGGTTTCCATATTAGAAACTACAAATTTGAAAAATATAACAGAAATAAAACCGGTTATCATAGATGCTATTGCACCTTTTTCAGAATATCCTTTCCAAAAAAGAGACATAATTATAACTGGACAAAATGTTGCTGCTATACCAGACCAACCAAAAATCATTATCCAAAATACTTTCCGTTCAGGGTAGAGGTTGTATAATAGAATTGCGATTCCTAATGCAATAATAGCCATAGCAACAGTAACTAATCTAGAAAATTTAGTTAAGTCTTCATCTTTTAAATCTGGTCTAAAAATTTTCTGATAAAAGTCGTTTGTAACAGCACTTGATGCCAACACCAACAAAGAGTCAATAGTTGACATAATTGCTGAAAGAACGATTGCAATAAAAATAGCAACCAAAATTGTAGGTAAAAATTCATTTGTTACCATACTAAGTACATTTTCCCCTCCGTTTCCTAAAATTAGTTCAGGGTCTTGACCTTCGCTAGTAAAGTAAACCCTTCCTAATATTCCTATAGTTACAGCAGCAGCGTCCGTAAGTAATGTGAACAATAGAGCTACCCATTTACCTTTAATTATTTCCATTTCATTTTTAATGGACATAAATCGTACATAAACTTGTGGTGAGCCTAAAAAACCTAAGCCAATCATTGAAAATCCTAGAATGGTAAACAAGTTCATTATGCTGTTTTCACTTCTTCCCATTATTTGTGTAAGCGTAGGGTCAATGGCATTTAAACCAGCAGTTATATCAGCTCCTTTGTCCATAGAAAACCAAACTACAATTGGTAATAACACTAAGCCAAAAAACATTAAAATCCCTTGAAACATATCTGACCATACTGCTGCAACAAATCCTCCAATGAAAATGTAAATCAGTACTATAAAAAATCCTATTAAAGCACCAATCCGATAGTCTATTTCTAGCATTGATTCGAAAGCAATTCCGGTTACATCCATTTGAGAAGCAACATAAATTACAACAAAAACTACTAGAGTAGATGCTGAGATAATACGAAGTGTGTTAGTGCTTGATTTAAAGTGACTTTGTAAATAATCGGGTATTGTAATGGCTTTGTATTGGTCCGATTTTCGTTTGAAAAGTTGGGCCATAAATTGCCAAGAAATAAAGACGCCTAGTAATTCTCCTAAAACTACCCAATAAGCAGAATAACCTGCTATTGCTCCCATTCCGGTAAGTCCGATTAAAAGCCATCCTGACTCCCCTGTTGCTCTTGCGGAAAAAGCAACTGCCCAAAAGCCCATTTTTTTACCGCCTAAGTAATAATCGCTCATGCTTTTTACCCTTCTGGAGGCAAAAATTCCGATTAAAAATAAGATGCAAACGTATCCTGCTAATACAAAAATTTTGGTAGCCATTTTTTATTGTTTAAATATCCTCTAAAGTTACTTATTTAAAATTATTTTTTTTGTAACAAATGTTTGACTGTTAAATAAGTTGATAAAATAAAGTCCACTTGATTGAGATTCTAAATCGATATTAATAGCTTTATCTTTTAATATAATGTCTTCGTAAACCAATTTTCCTTGATAATTATAAATTGTTATGTTTAATTTTTCAATAATGTTATTATTATAGATTTCAAAAGATCCACTATTTGGGTTGGGAGAGATTACGAACGAATTATTAAAGTCGTCTACGCTAGCAACAACACAGTTTTCTTGGCATTCGTTTAAACTTGAGTATTCTCCGCTACCGTCCATTGGATCAATGCAACTTTGTTGATTAACACATCTATAACTTTCTTGATAACATTCCAATTCACCAACCTCTATTGTGTCTGACCAATTATTATTTTGTAAAATTCCGCTGGCGTAAATATTTCCAAGAGTATCTACTATTTGATAGCTTGTACTGTCTAGATTGGATAAACTACTACTAAAATTAATTTCATAGCAATTATTTTGTAGGCATAAATTGTTAATTCCATAACTTCCAGAAACTATTGTTGATTGTTCTCCATTAATTGATATCTCCCAATTTAAACTGTCTTGGTTATTATTTTGGTCAATTAATACACTTAGTAAATTATACTCGCAATAATTACACGATCCGTCTTCAACTTCAGCATTAGGGTTGTAGTTTATGGCTATATTGTCTGTGCACCCACATTCTATTCCAGTTTCATATTTTACTAAATCGTTGTGGTATATATCGGTTTGATCCTCATATCCTGAAGTTAAATAAACTTCACAATTTATAACAAAACATCCTGGTGCCCATCTTGCACTTCCTGGATGAGAGTTTAAAACCTCCCAACTATCTGTGTTAGGATCGTATTGCCAGAATTCGCCCGAATCTAATGGCCCATGATTATCTCCATCGCCACTCAAAACATATCCCTTTCCGTTAAAAGAAAACTGGGTACCAGCCACTCTTGCTTCTCCGGGAAAATCATTCAAAGTAACCCAACTGTTTTGTAGAGCATCATACTTATAAAAATCATTATATATATTCAATGAACCATTTATAGAATTTCCATGACCAAATCCTACATAAGCAATGCCGTCAATACCAAAATAGAAAGGGTGGTGTCTATTTCCAAACTCAAATTCGGCTTTTTCAGCCCATGTATCTGTTTCAATGTCATATTGCCACCAGTCACCAAGATTACCTAATGTACTATTACTTCCTAAGCCCATATAAATTTTATCATTAGCTAAAATTAGAGCAGGGTGATTTCTCCCTCCTGACGGGAAGTCTGCTAAAGATGTCCACAGATCGTTTTCCATGTCGTATCTCCACCAATCGTTTGGAAAGCTAGAGCCAAAAGATCCAAAACCTAAATAGGCATATTGATTATCGCTTACTCCATATGCAAAACCACGAGGTCCTCCAGGAAAATCACTTAGTTGTTGCCAGCTATTTGTTTGAGAATCATATCGATGAACATCTTTTAAATATTCTCCAATATTATTTTGACCCGCTATTACATATCCGTATCTGTCGTTTGAAAAAGTAATAGGGTGATGTCTTCCTTGGCCATCGTAATCTACCATACTTGACCAGCTTTGAGCAAAAGTATTAGTCGTTGACATTATTGCAATTGTAAAAAATGCTAGAATATGTAAAATAGAATTGTTCATTATGAATTGTATGAGATTTATTGGAACAAATTTACTCAATCTCATTGTATTATCCTTTTAAAAATATTTGTCGATTTTTTGAAATTAAATAGTCAATTATATTTAAATTTGTACCCTAATTTACATTGTAATTATGGAAATAGTAATGATCAAGCAAGAAGGATGTAGTCCTTGTAAAATGTTCGAACCTACTGCAAAAAAAATTGCACAGGATAATTCTTTAGGATTCAGAACAGTAATGGATACAGACTTGCCCGAAAATGTAAAACTTCCTTATTTTCCTTTTTTCTTTTTGTATGACAATGGCGAAATTAAAGATCAGTGGGGTGGTACAAGTGATAGAAAAATGGAGTCAGTAATTAAAAGAAATGCCTAAAAAACTAATTAGATGTTAGTTTATTAATGCCTTTTTTAAGGTCTTTTATTTCGAAAATTATATTTTTTTCTTGTTCCATAATGGATTCCTCAAGTTGGAGAATTTGTTTTTCTAACTCTATGATTTTATTTTGTTTTTCTTTTGACTTTCTCATGTCATTTATAAGCCAAGCAAATGCCACAAGCTCTATAATCAATAAAATAATAGTTAAAGTTATTTGTGTATCCATTTTATATTAAAGGCTAAATATAGCTTTAATCTTAGTTAAATCTATCTTTTACTAATCTTATTGCTTGAGATAGATTTCTGTCTTGTACATTTGAATCTATTAATTTCTTTATTTCTTTTCATTTCATGCTTTTGACTCACACCACTGTTAACTCGCTTGCGCCAAAGTTTGAAACTTTTTTGCTTAAGCTCATTTCTCATAATTTTTATAACTTCCTTTTCCGGAAGTCCGAATTGGTAAAGAATAGCCTCAAAAGGTGTTCTATCCTCCCAAGCCATCTCGATAATTCTATCTAGCTCACGTAATGTAAAATTGTGCGACATGTAAAGATTAAAATAGGAATGCAAGATAAGTTTTTTGTATAGTATTTTCTAATAATAAAAAAGTTAGTTTTGTTTTATTGTTTTTTATTAATTCGATTCGTTCATGAAAACTATAAGTTTAATTTTTTATTTTTTATTTTGTGCGCATTTGGTTATTGCTCAAAATTATACAGTGAGTGGTTATATTACAGATTTTTCGAATGGTGAGACTGTAATTGGTGCAAATATATATTGTGTAGAATTAGGTTTAGGCACAAGCGCTAACACCTATGGTTTTTATAGCATAACCCTACCCCAAGGATCCTACAGTTTTACCTACTCTTTTTTAGGATATGAATCTCAAAAAATAAGCATCAATCTTAACAAGGATATTAACAAAAACATTCAATTTAAATTGTCTTCTACTTTAATAAATGAAGTTGTTATTTCTAGCGAGAAAAATATTGTTCAACAAACACAAACTTCGTCCATAAGTTTGCCAATTAAACAGATAAAAAAGATTCCTGCTTTGTTAGGTGAGGTTGACGTATTAAAAGCAATTCAATTATTACCAGGTGTTCAGTCAAGTGAAGGTTCTTCCGGTTTTTATGTTCGAGGAGGTGGGCCCGATCAAAATTTAATTTTACTAGATGGTGTTCCTGTTTATAATGCGTCACATTTAGGTGGCTTATTTTCTGTTTTCAATGCTGATGCAATTAAATCTGTTCGCCTATTTAAAGGAGGTTTTCCTGCCCGTTTTGGAGGCCGTTTGTCCTCAGTCGTACAAATTGATATGAAAGAAGGAAATACAAAAAAATTTAAAGGTGATGCAAGTATTGGATTAATATCATCTAAAATGACTCTTGAAGGCCCTTTAATAGAAGATAAAACTTCATTTATTATTTCAGCTAGGCGAACATATGCGGATTTAATAGTCAAGCCATTTCTTTCATCGTCTACAAACTTGAGTTTATACTTTTACGATTTAAACGCTAAATTAAATCATAAAATTTCTGAAAAAGATAGAATATTTTTAAGTACTTATATTGGAGACGATAATTTTTCTGTAAACTTTGATGAGAATGATATCTTAAATGAACAAGCGTCTTTAAGTTTTGGCTTAGGTTACGGAAACATAACTTCTACTGCTAGATGGAACCATCTGTTCAACAATAAGTTATTTAGCAACACAACTTTAACTTATAGTAATTATAGTTTTAACACAAATTTTGGAATAAATGCCTCTCAAAATTTTGAGGGAATAACAGAAAATACAGACATTTCTTTCGTTTATAAAAATGGAATAGAAGACCTTGGTGCTAGAATAGATTTTGATTATTTGCCTAACCCTAATCATGAAATAAAATTTGGAACTTCTTATACTTACCATTTGTTTTTTCCTGGACAAACCAATTTAAATTACAACATTAACTCTAGCGATAGTTTATTTAATTTAAGTTTAGATACTGTTTTTAATTTTTCGCCAAATATTAACGCCCACGAAATGTTTGTTTATGTTGAAGATAACATTCGAATTAACGATAGGTTTAGAGCTAATCTGGGAATTCATCTTGGTTATTATTCTTTAGCAAACATTACCAATGAATCTAGCATTAGTTTAAAGGATAAAATTAGTGACAAAACAAACATAAGTTTTCAGCCTAGGCTTTCTGCTCGTTACTTGATAAACAAAGATTTGTCTATTAAATTATCTTACGCAGAGATGAATCAAAATATTCATTTGTTATCTAATTCCTCGCTAGGATTGCCAAGTGATATTTGGGTTCCTGCAATTGATAGTGTTCCTTCTCAATCTTCATCTCAAATTGCAGCTAGTGTAAATACTGTTGTTAAAGATGGTGCTTATGAAATCTCATTAGAGGGGTATTATAAAAAGTTAGAAAACTTAATTGCCTACAGAGCAGGATATTCTAATTTAGAAAATACTGAAAATTGGGTAAATGCGGTTGAAACTAATGGATTAGGAGAGTCTTATGGTTTAGAATTTTTTATTCAAAAAAATGATGGTAAAACCACCGGATGGATAGGCTATACCCTTTCTTGGTCTAATCGCAAATTTGAAAATATAAATTTTGGAGAGTGGTATCCTTACAAATACGATAGAAGACACGATATTTCTATCGTTCTTACTCATGAGCTTACTAAAAGTTGGGATATTTCCACAACTTGGGTCTATGGAACAGGTAACGCAATTACTTTTCCCCAAGCAATTTATTACGATATTCCAGGTAATAATAATATAAATTTTCTTGAGTCATACGGATCAAGAAACTCAAGTCGTTTAAACCCATACCATAGGCTAGATATTGGTTTTAGTCATAGTAAACAGAAGAAAAAATATAAACGTGTGCTTTCTTTTGGAGCATATAACTTATACAATAGAAAAAATCCGTTTTTTGCTTATTTGACTACCGAGAATAATGATAGAGTAGCTAAACAAGTTTCTTTATTCCCAATAATCCCTTCCTTTTCCTATAGAATTCAATTTTAAAATATGAAAAATACATTTACATTTTTAATAATTTTATTAGTTTGCTCTTGTGGTGATCTAGAAACAGTAGTTGAATTAGATGTTCCGGACCATGAGCCTGTACTTGTTTTAAATTCCTCTATTAATAACCAATCTGAAATTAAATTATTTATCTCTCATTCAATCGATGCTTTTGGAGATATGGTGCCATCTTGTATTAGCGATGCTAATGTTTTACTTTTTGAAAACGAGATTTTTGTCGACTCTTTATTTCCCGACTTTCAAGATCCTTCTTATTTTAGTTTTATTAAGGATAGAGTAGAAGATTCTATCTTAGTTTATTATTACAAATCTGATATAATACCTAGCTTGAATAATAGCTACAATTTGGAGGTAAATCATCCTGTTTATCCTTCTGTGAGTGCTAGCACTAGAGTTCCGATTGGAGTAGACATAAATTTGTTACAAACTACTGATTCTGAATTTATAAAGTTTAACTTTTACGATGAGCCTAGTCAAACAAATTATTATGAGTTAAAAGTATATGTGGAAGGAACAAAGGAATATAATGGGGAGATTGTAACTTATAGAGAGAGGTTAGAATTTGGATCAAATGACCTTTCATTTCCCGGAGATATTCCATTTGATGGTTATACATTTTATGGAAGAAAAGTTATTTTCGACGACGCTCTTTTTAATGGAACTCAAAAGCAAATTAGTATAGAAATTGTAGATGAAGAATATATTCCTAATAATACTGACTCAATCTATTTTAAATTTACGGAGCTAAGTACAGAAGCCTACAACTATTATTCTTCAAGGAATTCTCAAATAGAAGATGGTGCTGTAGGTGTTTTTGGAGGAGAGGTAATTCCTGTTTATTCTAATGTAGAAAATGGCTTAGGCGTCTTTATTTCCTTTAACACACAGAATATTTATTTGGACTAAATTATTTATTGCTTATTTAATTTGTAAGTTTCTGTTCCAAGTCCATAGTTTACTTTTAAGAGATACATTCCGTTTGCATAGTTCGAAATATCGAATGAGTCTTTAAATTTTCCATTTTCACTAAAAATTTCTTTTTCAAAAATTATTTTTCCTAATAAATTAGTAATAAAAATTTCTATTTTTTCATTTTGGTTAGTGCATTCTAAATTAAAAATTCCGTTAGAAGGGTTTGGATATATTTCTAAATCGTTAGTTAAATTAACTTGTCTTTGACTTCCAAGAGTATAATATTGTACGTTAGAGAAGGGTGTAGCCCAAGATGTTCCATTTGTTCCGCAAGCTGCTCTAATTCTCCAAGAATAATTGTCCCCGCTTGTTAAACCGTATTTTGTTTTGCTAGTGCTATTACCAGAAATATTATTCCAAGCCCAAACTTGATTACTATTTAAATTAGTAAGCTCTAAAAAATAATGATCAGGATTACCAAATTCTGACCCACTCCAATTCATTGTAATTGCTGTCTCACTATTATTAGAGGTAGTAGAAAAGTTTGTAGCCATTTTATTACAATCTTCTTCTGTTGTAAATGGAGAAAATTCTCCCCATCCAGAATGGTACATCGGATCTGAATTACCATTGTTATCTACATTTCCTGTACACCAAGATTTTGTTTGCCATTGATAGGAAGTATTACTATCAAAATTTCCTTTAAGGAAATTTATTCCATTTTCTGAACCATTAACATATCTGTAATTAGAACTACCTATTTCTTGTATTTTCCCTTTAGATTGCCACATCGCCCATTGTGATTCTGGAGGATCTGCCAAGAATGTTACCCAATTTGCTTCGCAATTAACATTTAAATTATTCAAATTAGGGCATAATGGTAAAGTAGTATATGTAGAATTTGGAGACCAATCGGATTGGCAATCAACCGAATTGTCTTGATTTAAAACTCTTGCTCTAATTGACCATTGGTAAGTTGTCTCTGGCTCCATAAAATATCGAGTTCTGGAAGTTCCTAAATAAGGATTTGAATTTGTAGGCCCTGCTGTCATAACTGTCCAATTATTTGTTCCTTCAATACGATACCTTATCATGTAATGAGATGGAGGGTTATTGGTTGCATTCCAATTAAATACAACTCTATTATGAATAATATTGTCAACATATAATCCTGAGGGAATAGTTAGACAGCCCGGATCTTCTAGTTGAATGAATGAAATAGTAACCGAAATAGTTTCAGAACAACCCAACACATTATCTGTTACAACTGCATTGTAAATACCTTCTTGTAAACTGTAAGGATTTTGAAGAGCTCCATTACTACCATAAACGCTTAACGAATAATTGGAAGAGCCTCCTTGTCCTGTTGCTTGAATTGAGCCACCAAATTCATTGTCTGAGTTTGCGTCGCTAGTGCTTATTAAAACTGCACTAAACTCATTGCAATAGGTGCAACTACCGTCGTCTTGAGTTGCATTACCATCGAAATTATCAGCGGTCTGATCGGTACAGCCTAAAACTGGTGTATTTTCAAAACAAAATTCATGGACTACAGAATTGCCGAAATCTGCTTCTTGCATTTCAAACAAAATATTATTTTGTGCGTCTGCCATAAAATAATTTCCATCTACTCCACAAGACCAAGCAGACCCATTTAGTCCATCACCATAACTATCGGAAATTTGTAATGTGTAACAGCCATCTTCTAAGCAGAAATTTTCGATAATTTCTGTTTGGCCAAGGCCCTGATAAGAATCTGAAGATTGTAATAATAAGCCGTCTTGATTAAATAAATCCCACGAAGTTTCTTCAGGATAACAATCACTTAACAGATTTAAGCTTACTTCATTAGTATTACACGGATACTGGCAATCTCCATCATCTAGTGTCGCTTGAGAATTATAATTTAAGGCATTAGAATCGGTGCAACCTAAAATTTGTGTCGTTCCACATGCCATTGAATTCAATAGGCTTTGTCTAGAATTAAGTAAAGCCGAAATCATTCTATTTTTCTGCCCTAAAGTAAACATATACATACAAGCATCTTCTGTGTAGTCCATATAGTTCATGAACAAATCTCCATCAGGTCCATTATTACAACTAGTTTGAGGATAATTAGGGCAACCATAATTTGCTTGTTGATGAGTCGGGGTATCATCTACAAAATCATCGCCACAATTTGAATCGCCCCATATGTGTCTTAAATTAAGCCAATGGCCAATTTCGTGTGTCAGTGTTCTACCCAAGTCGTAAGGAGCTTGAGCTATTCCTGTAGAGCCAAATGCAGTATTTGCAACAACAACTCCATCTGTTGAAGAATTACCGCCAGGAAATTGAGCATATCCTAATAAATTATTGAGGTTGCAAACCCAAATATTTAGATAAGAATCGGTGTCCCAAGCATCTACACCACCAGAGGAGGTGAATTTCATATTATTATTAGAACCAAATGATGTCTGATTGGTCGAAACGCGATTTATTCCATCCGTAGGATTTCCATCAGGATCTATTTGAGCTAAACAAAATTCTATTTCTACATCAGAAATTAAATTTTCAAAGTTGGAGGGTATATTAGAAAGGTCGCTGTTTAATGCCCTAAAATCATCATTGACAGAATTCATTTGCGATAAAATTTGCTCGTCCGAAATATTTTCTGATGCTGTATTGTAAAGTACATGAACAACAACAGGAATGGTATAAATATTTTCAGAACTATTCATCAACGGAAGCATATTGTTATAAAGCTCTGTTAATTGTTCTAGATTTTGCTGTTTAAAAAAGAAGTCAGAATTATTTTCTATTTGATTTTGATATATTTCCATTGAACCACAACTTCGTTGTTGAGCACTAGTAAATAATACAATAAGACAAAATAAACTTGTTAAAAAAGGTTTCAAAAGGTTGAAGAATTAACTCTTGTAAATTTAAGAATTTTAAATTTAATAATAAAGTTTAATTTATTTCATTATAATTTGTCAATATACGAAAGTTGAGAATTGTAATGTATTATTGGTTTGTATTTTATATTGTATATATTTGAGTATTAAACCTTTATACAATGTCTAAGATTTTTATTTTTTCCTTTTTTTTATTAATTACTTTTTCTTGCGAGAAGCCCGAAAATTACACAACAGATGTAGTTAGTACTGATGCAATAGAAGTTCGTAATGAGCTTCAAAAAGATGGGTATATTGAAACATTTGTTGATTCTATTTTCAAAATAGATTGTTATTTTGATGATATTGAAAAGAATGTTTTAACTCCTGTGTCAGGTCTTATTGAATACTACGACAAAAAAGGCAATTGGGTTGCTACTATAGATTTTGGAAATGGCAATTGTGATCAATGGGCTGTTAAAACTTGGGATGTTGCACTATTTCCTGATTATCCGAAGGGAGAAAAAACGTTCTCCATATTACAATATATCAAAAAGGAAAAATAAGTTTTGAGCAATAATATATGATGAAAATATTTATTGTTTTATTTCTATTGCCTTTTTTTTCTGTTTGTCAGCAAACACAATGGGTGAAAACATTTGGAGGCCAAGAATCGGATAAAGGTATTAGTATTGGCACAGACTCCTTAGGATATATTTACGTCAGTGGATATTTTAATACTTCCGCCGATTTTGGTTCTATAAACTTAACAAATAACAATCCTACTGGCACAAACAAAGAAGCTTTTTTAATGAAATTAGATTCTTTAGGAAATGTCATTTGGGCTATTGCCGGAGGTAACTTAAGTGGTGGTTGTTGTGACGATAGAGCTTTAGGCATGCATGTTACACCTTCAGGAGATGTTTTTTTTACAGGTACTTTTTGGAGTAGTTTTAATATAGGTAGCTGTAGTACTGGTGGAAATGCTGCCGACACATCTGTATTAACTAAAATTGATTCGGAAGGAAATTGCGTATGGATTACTGCTTTTGGTGCAAATGAAGGAGCTGGTTCAGGACCCGATTGCCCAGCTTATGATGCTGACGACCATTCCTATGACGTTAAAGTAGATCAAGATGGATTTATATACGTAACTGGCTTCTTTTCAGGTCTTAGCGCTGATTTTGATGGGTTTGCTATTCAAAACGATTCGTGGAATGCCGAATGTGACCCTAAAGGATATGTAGGTAAATTAGATAGTGACGGAAACTGGTTGTGGGTAGATAAGTTTGATGGTATCTATGATTATAGAGGTTCTCGTGACAACCGAATCGCTATAGATTCTTATTCTAATCTTTACGTTTGTGGAGGGTTTCAAAATACAGGAAACTATGGTCCTTTGAGTGTGACCTCTGAGGGTGAATACGATGTTTTCTTGTTTAAAATGGACAAAGATGGCAATTGGATTTGGGTAAAAAATGTTGGAAGTGATAAGAGTGATAGGGCAAACGGAATAGCGATTGACAGATGTGATGATGTATACATAAATGGCGAGTACAGAAACCCTATGGTATTTGAAGGAGCGAATGCTTCTAATGGAACAAATACCTTGAGTCACAAGAAAAAAAGAGATGTTTTTGTTGCTAAATGCGACCAGAATGGTAATTGGAAATGGGCTAAAAGAGCAAGAAGTTCAGGAGTAGATAAACCTTATCAAATGTTTGTTGATCATAACAAGCAAGTATTTATTGGTGGTACAACAACGGACACAACTGTTTTTAGTCAGGATGTTATTGTGTATCCGCCTAATGATGGCGATGTTACAAACTCTGCTTTTGTAGCTCAACTGGATGGAAATGGAGTTGGTGAGTGGCTATGGGCTAAAGTTGGAGGTACAGATCAAGACGACGACGATAGAACAAACGATATATGTGCAGATAATTTTGGTAATATCTATGCTGTAGGTTTTTATGAAACACAAGCTAATTTTGATGGAACAATATTAAATACTCAAGGTAAAAAAGACATATTTGTTTGGAAATTAAAATCGCAAGAAAAAGCATTTGAATTAACAAATACATACGACACCACTTTTGTAACTAACATTGTCTGTGACATTAGTTTAGTTAATCAGCAAATAACTAAAGACACCTTAGTTTTCGGATGTGATACAACATTTATAGATACCATAACAAATTATGTTTTAGACCAAAATATTGAATTGACACAATTGACTACCACGCTTTATAGCGAAAGTTGTTTTCAATCGGAAGTTGGTTTATTTGTGTTGTCGTCTGACACTACTTTTTTACCATGTGATACTATTGTCGTAGATACTTTAAACCTGGTTACAATTTTACCTTCTCAATTAGATTATACTTTCATTGTTTCTCAAGATTCTACCTGTAATCCGCTCGACACTGGCAATGTTTTAGTCTATTCTGATACCGTATTTAGTGCATGTGACACTATCTTATACCAAGAATTTATTCATTATTCTCTAAATAGATTTCAACCTGATTGCGACGATGACAATTGTAAAACAATCGATACTTTTGATACGGTTTTTTGTCAATGTAAAAATGAAGAACTATTTACAAATGATTGTATAGAATTTCATTTTCCAAATTCTTTTACCCCTAACAATGATAATAAAAACGACCTATTCTTTCCGATAATTTATAACGCTCATTTAATAGATTACTATCAATTTTGGATTTATAATAGGTGGGGGGAGAATATTTTTAATACCTCAGACATGTATCAAGGATGGGATAGCTCGAATTTCCCAATAGGTGTTTACAGTTGGAGAGTCTTGTATGTTGACATTGATGGAAATAAAAAAAGTAGTACTGGTCAACTAACTTTATTGAGATAAAGTATTATTTTTAATAAAATTATTAAAAAAAAAATATGCACAAAAGAGTATATAAAGAATACGAACAAATATGTTCTAAATTTAATATTACAGGATCGGTTTTAGAAGTAGGGGCTATGCCAAATGAATCTAGCCTTTTATGTATGGAATCTTTAAAAAATGCCAAAGAAAAGATAGGGCTCAACATAATTGGAGAATCGGAATTTAGAGATTTTAAAATTGTTAAAGGTAATGCTAATTCGATGGATATTTTTGAAGACCAAAAGTTTGATGTTGTTCTTTGTAATGCTCTAATTGAGCACGATAAATATTTTTGGAAAACAATTTCAGAAATTAAAAGAGTTACCAAATCTGGCGGACTAATAGTTTTGGGATCACCTGGATATACATACCACAAATTTGAAATATTCAAGTGGATTTTGGGTAAAATACCACTTATTAAGAATTTGAGAAACAACCAGTACCTAAATATGTTCTTTACCGCAACAATAACTTTGCAAGTGCATAATTGCCCAAACGATTTTTACAGATTCAGTCCACAAGCCTATAGCGAATTTTTCTTTGAAGACTTGAAAAATGTGGAGGTCAGAGAAATTATGTGGCCTACCAGAATTATTGGTTTCGGAATAAAAAGTTTATATATTTAAAAAAATTAATTAATCTTAACAAATTTGATATGAAAAAAATAATTTTAATTCTAGTAATGACCCCACTTTTGTGTTGGAGTCAGATTGTTAATGAAACGATGTTTTTTGATGCATTGCAAAGAGAATATATTGTTTACTTACCTACTAATTACAGCGATCAGTTAGAGCTTCCAGTTGTTTTTAATTTTCATGGAGGAGCAGGGTTTGCACAAGATTACATACAGATTAACGACATGAGACCAATTGCTGATACAGCCCAATTTATAGCTGTTTATCCCCAAGGAGCACTTGATTATGATGGTGCAGAGCCAGGCTCTGAACCATCAACTTCATGGTTACATAAAGCACCTACAACCCATAACGATGTTAATTTCATAAGTGCTATTATTGATAGCTTAAGTTCAAAATATTCGATTGATGAACAGAGAATTTATGCCTGTGGATATTCAGAAGGTGCTATTTTCTCTTATGAGTTAGCTTGTCGTTTAAACCAAAAAATTGCTGCAGTTGCAGCTGTTTCAGGAAGTATGCTTACCGATTTTTTTAGAGAGGATTATGGTTTCGGCTTGTGTACCCCAACTCATCCTACTGCTATAATGCTTATTCCAGGTACTGCAGATTCTAGTTTTCATGCTAACTACGAAGGATATGAACCTTATTATTTGTCGGCTGAATCTATAATTAATTATTGGTCTGATTATAATAATACCGATCAAGATCCTATAGTGGATGCAATTGAAGATATTAACCCTTATGACGGAAGTACTGTAGAAAGAAGAAGTTGGTTAAACGGAGAAAATTGTGTTGCTATTGAAGAACTAAAAGTTATAGATGGTGGCCACGATTGGCCTGGTGCCTATGGAAATATGGATATAAGCGCATCTTCAGAAATATGGAATTTTGTTTCTAAATATGATTTAAACGGATTGATAGATTGTAGCACATCTTTTATTATAAATAACAAGCAAACTGAACCTAAACTAATAAAATCAATAAATATTTTAGGTCAAGAAAATAAAAATCGAAAAAATGCTCTACTAATTCAAATATATGATGATGGTAGTGTGGAAAGAAAAATAATTATAGATTAAATTGGTTAAAGTGTATTCATGATTTTCATCTGATGTCAACCATTAGATGAAATAGATTAGATGTTAAAAATCATTTATAACTTAATTATGCAGCTAAAATAATAAGTAAAAAAGTCAATAACCCTCCTCCTATATACAAACCTAATCCTGGTTTTGAGTTTGATTTATGTTTAATAGTAGATTTAGATTGAATACCATTAGTTTTAGGTAATGTATGGCTAAAATATTTGAAAGCCGATGCTTTTAAGCATTTAAAAAAATATTGACTTTTATATTTAGATTTTAGTGAAATTTTACACAAGTTTTATATTTTTGTTATTATTAAACTTATGACTGCTTTAATTTTTTATCTTTTTTTAGCGCTTTTCATTTCATTTATTTGCTCTTTAGTAGAGGCAACTCTTTTAACAACTCCAAGGTCTTATTTACTGTCAATTGTAAAGGAAAATACATGGTCTGAATCTTTTTTAGAGCTAAAAAATAATATTGACAAACCATTATCAGCAATATTAACATTAAATACTATATCACATACAATAGGGGCTGCAGGAGTAGGAGCAGAGGTTACAAAATTGTGTGGCGATAATTATTTAGGATTTGCTTCTGCAATTCTAACAATATTAATTCTGTTTTTTTCTGAAATAATTCCTAAAACGATTGGAGCTACCTATTACAAAGGATTATCAAAATTTACATTTTACTCTTTAAAATTTATGCTAATTATTACCTATCCTTTCGTTGTTGTTTCAATGAAAATAACAGGATTAATTGCACCTAAAAAAAATAATAAAGTAACAAGAGAACAGTTGTCAGCATTAGCAAATTTAGGATATGACGAAGGTGTTTTTTCTAAGCAGGAAAATAAGATAATACAGAATATTATTGATTTGAAAAAAATTAAAGCTTCTGAGATTCTTACGCCTAGAGTTGTTGTTTTTTTAGCTAATGAAGATTCGACTTTGGGCGATTTTAAAAAAGCAAATAAAAAAATTAAGTTTTCTAGAATTCCTGTTTATTCACATCAAATTGAAAATATTACAGGTTACATTTTTTTACAAGATTATATTGAACAAATATCGGATAATAATAATTTAACTAATAAGCTTAAATCTTTGCGTAGAGATATTTTAACAGTTCCTAAATCTATAAGTGTGTTTAAATTATTTAATCAATTATTAAAGAATAAAGAGCATATTTCTGTTGTAATTGATGAATACGGAGGATTGGTAGGGATTATAACTTTAGAAGATATTATTGAAACTTTAATTGGATTAGAAATTATTGACGAAAGTGATCAGGTAATTGATATGCAAAAATATGCCAAACAAAGATGGGAAGGTAAAAAGGGCATAAACTAGAAGTCATTTTGAAATTTCCATGTCCTAATAATTCTATAATATATTTTAAATCTGTTCTGTTTTGCAATAAATGTGTAGCAAAAGAATGCTTCATCCTATTGAAACTTGGTTTTATTAATCTGTTAATTAGGTAGATGTCTATAATGTAATCGAGAAAGTCAGTTGTAAGCTGTAGGTTTTTCATAGATAAAATTCGAGTCACTTTAAGAATTAACTCTACAATAAAAATATTAAAAAAAGCGGAACCTTATCTCAAAATGAGAGGCATTCCGCTTTAGTGGACCTAAGTGTTCTTATTTCGAACTTTGTATCTGTTTAGGTTCGAATCCTGCTACCTCTCCGGTCCCAGTGAAATCTAACCTTTCTTAACCCACTATCTAGCTATGTTTTCTTATATAGTGTTGTGCTTAGTTTTAATACTTAAC
>JBELHW010000028.1:0-21008 GCA_042091225.1 Cryomorphaceae bacterium
CATTGCTCCAGGGTCTTTGCCGCCATGACCTGCATCTAAAACAACGACTTCAAGCGCCGAATTAACGGTATCATTAGCATACTTGTAAAAAGAAAAAGAAAGTATTGAGAAGCATATAAGAAATAAAAATATTATACGTTTCATGATTAGAAATGATTAGATTTGAAGGCTAATAAATATTCTTTTTTGAATAGCATATACTTAACATATAATTACATTTCAAATGTAGCTAAATTTATTAGCTGTTTGTTTTGCTTTTTCTTGGTTTTATCAACAACTAACGCACAAAATAATAGCACATCAGACTCTGTTAAAAACTCTATATACTCCAACGATCCGATACTAGATAAAATTATATCTTTTGCTGAAGATTCAATTGATTATGATTTACAAAATAATAAGGTGATTTTGTACCACAATGCCAAAATTAACTATCAAAATATAGAATTACAGGCTGCTTATATCCAAATTGATTCTAAAAATAATACTGTTTTTGCAAAAAGCTTAAAAGACAGTTTAGGTAATAATTATGGTTATCCTAATTTTACTGAAAATAATAATAGTTTTTCATCCAAAGAAATAACCTATAATTTTAAAACTAAAAAAGGAATTATAAAAGAGGTGGTAACCAAAGAAGGTGAATCTTTTATACATGGGAAAAAGGTGAAAAAAGAAGAATCGGATGTTTTATTCACTTATAATGGCAAATACACAACTTGTAATTTAGATCATCCTCATTTTGCTATAAGAGCAAAAAAGATAAAAACCATACCAAACAAAAAAATAATTACAGGACCAGCTGTTTTAGAATTTGGTGGCGTTCCTACTCCTATTGCCTTACCATTTGGATTTTTTCCAAATCAAAAGAAACAAAGTTCTGGAATAATTTTTCCTACCTATGGAGAATCTAGAAATTTAGGTTTCTTTTTAAGAAACGGTGGTTACTATTTTGCTATAAATGATAAAATGGACTTTTCTTTGAAAGGAGATATATACACAAAGGGTTCTTGGGCTCTAAGAGCTAACTCTAATTATAAGAAACGATATAAATACAATGGTTATTTAAATTTAAGTTACTCAAGTATTAAAAGCGGTTCTAAATTAATTCAAACTCAAACAGACAAGAGAGATTTCTTAATTAAATGGAAGCATAATCAAGATCCTAAAGCAAGTAAAAATAGCAGGTTTTCAGCCGATGTAAACGCCGGTTCTAGCACTTTCCATCAAAACAACTCCTATAACGACAACGATTACTTAAGTAATACGTTTCAATCGAGCGCATCCTATTCTAAAACGTTTTCTAATTCTAATTTTTCTTTAAACTTAAGACACAGTCAGAGCACCTTAAACAATACTGTTAATTTAACTTTACCAGAAGTAACCTATTCTGTTAATAGAATTTATCCATTTAAATATTTAAATAAAAGTCAGACGAAAAAATGGTACGATAAAATTAGTTTCAATTATAATATGAACGCTAAAAATCAGGTTTCATCTGTTGATTCTTTATTATTTACAACTAATACTTTAGAAAATTTAAAAAATGGTGTTTTACATAAAATACCATTGAGCACATCTTTTAAAACATTAAAATACGTTACCGTTTCACCAGGATTTAATTATGAAGAAAAATGGTATTTTAATAAATTAGAAAGATCTTTTTTCCAAAATCAAATTTTAACAGATACAATAAGCGGGTTCGATAGAGTTTACTCTTATAATGCTAGAGTAAATATTAACACTAAACTTTACGGGTTGTTTAATTTTAAAAAAGGAAAAATTAAAGCAATTAGACATGTAATTTCTCCTAATCTTTCTTTTAATTATAATCCTGATTTTAGTAATGCAAAGTATGGATATTATCAAGAATTAGTGAGCGATACATTAGGAAATACAACCACATATTCTGCTTATCAGAATGGTATTTATGGAAATGCCTCCAGTAAGGAACAAGGTAATATTTCATTAGCTATTTCTAACATTTTAGAAATGAAAGTTAAAACCAAAAATGATAGTATTAACTCTTCAAAAAAAGTGTCCTTGTTTGACAATATAAATATTAGATCTTCCTATAATATTTTTGCTGACTCCTTAAATTTATCTCTTATTAATATTAATGGACGAACACAACTTTTCAAAAAAATTAATTTCAGATTCAATAGTAGTTTTGATCCTTATACCTTAGATGAAAATAATAACAGGATTAACAAATTATACATAAGTCAAAATAAATTTCCAGCCAGATTTTTAAACTCTTCAGCTTCTTTAGGTTTTAGTTTTTCAGGAGGGAAAAATGAAGAAAGCTTTAATAATTGGCAAGATTACATCGATTTTGATATTCCTTGGAATTTATCTGTTGATTATACCTTTAACTATAATAAGTTTAGCATCGCAAACGCATTTAATCAATCTTTAAATTTCAATGGTAATATTAATTTAACTCCTAAATGGAAATTGGGTTTTAACTCAGGTTATGACTTTATAAATAAAGACCTTACATATACATCTCTAGATATTTATAGGGATTTACATTGTTGGGAAATGAGATTTAAATGGATTCCTTTTGGTAATCATCAGAGTTATAATTTTACAATACGAGTTAAGGCTTCAGTATTACAAGATTTGAAATGGGAAAAGAAAAAAGACTGGTACGATTACAACTAATTTCTTAACCAGTTTTTAATCATTTGTTCTCCTTTAGGAGTCATGATTGACTCAGGATGAAATTGAATTCCTGTAATGTCGTATTTTTTATGTTTTATGGACATGATAAGATTATTAGAATGAGAAGTAATTATTAAATCCTTTGCTATATTTTCAGGATCAATTACCCAAGAATGGTAATGACCAATTTCAATAGGATCATCAATGTTTAAAAAAATAGACTCTTTACAATCGAATGAATCAATTTCAGAAACAACCCCATGCAATACCTTACTGATTTTCAACAATTTAGAATTGTACACTTCAGCAATAGCTTGAAGGCCAAGACATATGCCTAAACAACTGATTTTATGGATATTTTCTTTCAGAAACGGCATTAAATCACCAGCTTCGGAAGGAATTCCTGGCCCAGGAGAAATTACTAATTTGTCATAATCACTAATTGTAATTTGATTTAGATTATCGTTTCTAACCACAATGACATCATCAACATACTTTTCGAGTATATGGACTAAATTGTAGGTAAAAGAGTCGTAATTATCAATTAATAGTATTTTCATTGATATTTTTTTAACTCTACATCTAAAATTTTACATACAGATACTATACCTTGATCTAGAGAAATAGAAGATTGCCAACCCATCTTATTTATTTTGCTAACGTCTAATTGCTTTTTAGGTGTTCCATTTGGCTTAGTAGTGTCTTTTTCTATTCTACCCTTAAAACCTATTTTTTCTGAAATGAGATTAGCTAATTTAAGAATGGATATATCTGATCCTGTACCTATATTAACTGGACCTTTATCATTAAACTCATTCATTAGAAAAAAACAGGCCGAAGCACAATCATCCACATGTAAGAATTCTCTTAATGGACTTCCATCCCCCCAAATAATAACAGATTTTGAGTTGTTATTTTTAGCTTCATGAAACTTTCTTAAAAGAGCTGGTATTACATGAGAAGAATTTAAATCAAAATTATCATTAGGACCATATAAATTTGTAGGCATGGCAGAAATAAAATTACAATTGTATTGCTCTCTATAAGAATCGCACATTTGTATTCCTGTAATTTTAGCAATAGCATAAGATTGATTTGTTGGCTCTAATAAACCAGAAAGCAGGTATTCTTCCTTAATAGGTTGATTGGACATTTTAGGATAAATACATGAGCTTCCTAAAAATAATAATTTTTTAACCTTATGTAGGTATGATTGATGAATAACATTATTTTGAATCATCAGGTTTTCGTATAAGAATTGACCAGGCTTTATGCTATTTTCTAGAATACCACCAACCTTAGCAGCACATAAAAAAACATAGTCGATTTTGTTTTCAGAAAAAAAAGATGCGACTGAATTTGTATCTCTTAAATCGAGTTCTTTTGATGTTCTTAGAATAAGATTTCCGAATCCTTTCTTCTTTAAAAGTCTTACTATAGAAGACCCTACCATTCCGTTATGGCCAGCAACAAAAATTAAAGCTTCTTTATTCATTATTAGATTATTCAGTTTTAAAGAAAAATTGTGGAATTTTTCTTAATGGTTTAATTATTGAGAAAAAATAAGGTCTTTCTAAATTATTTAAATCCCAAGCTTTTCGATCTTCTTTATTTGCTTTGAGTCGATGAGAGATACTTTTATTACTAATGCCTCCCACCCTCATTCTTACGGTAGTTATAGGCAAATATTTGACCTTAATCTTAAGTTTGTAAAACAATCTTAAAATGAATTCATAATCAGCAGAATTTGATAAGTCGATATTATAAAGTCCATGCTTTTCGAAAATTTCTTTTTTTACGAATAAGGTAGGATGTGGTGCCATCCATCCATTTTTAAATGATTGGTCATTATAGTTTCCAGATTTCCAATAGCGAACAACGCTAGTTGTATCTTCAGATTTAACATAGCATAAATCAGAATATAATGCATCGCAGTCACCAATCGAATTAACAACCTTGGTAATAACATCCTTATTTTCAAAAATATCATCTGAATTTAAAATCCCTATTAGATCTCCACTACTTAATTTAATACCCTTATTCATGGCGTCGTATAAGTTTTTGTCTTTTTCAGAAATATAATTCGAAATGTTTTTATTATTTGAAATAATCTTTTTAGTATCATCAGTTGATTGACCATCAATAACAATGTGTTCAATATCAGAATAAGTTTGACTATTGATAGAGTTAAAGCAATCTTTCAGGGTTGATGCCGAATTTCTTGTTACTGTTATAATACTCACTTTCACAATGTTAAATTTATAGTAAAAATTGCTGTCAACAAACTATAAAGCTCTCAATATCTTTTCATATTGAATTGCAATATTTTTCCATTCGAATTGATGTGCCAATAGTTTAGTGTTTTTATTAAATTCATTTAAGTTATTTAAAACTTGAATACAAGCATCCCCAAGCTCCTCAGGATTATTATTAACACACCTTCCTGATTTAGATGATTCTAAAACTTGCCAAGGAGTGTTTTTAGAGGCTATTACGGGCGTTTCTAGAGCTAAAGCCTCCACAACTACAATAGCAAAATTTTCTGTGTGTGAAGGAACCACTAAACACTTAGCGTTTGCCAAAAACTGATTTTTATTATCTCCATGAATAGCTCCAACAAATTGGACCTTATTGTTTAGATTTAAATCAGATGTTATCTTTTTTAGTCTACTTAAATCTCCGTCATCATTTCCAGCAATAAATAATTGTAAATCTTCTTTACTTTCAGATATTTTTTTCATTGCTCTAATAAGTAAGTCGTAGCCCTTAACTGGATGAATTCTTCCAAGAGCAGCTATATAGTTTTTAGATTTCCATTTACTATCAATTAATTTAAAATTAGAATCAATTTCCACTCCATCACTTAAAATTTTAATTTCAGACTTTTTAAAAAAATTTAAAATCTCTTTTTTCTCTTTTTCCGAAGTAGCATGCCAAACTACCTTATTTATAAATGGACGAATAAAAAGAAAAAGCCACAATCTTTTTAAAAGCCCTCTTTTGGTAAAAGACCATCTTGCTAAACTTCCTCTAGGAGATAAAAAGGTCTTTTTGTTTTGCAAAAAACAATACAAAAGAGCAATTGCAGTAGTATAAGAATACATGGATTGGACATGTACAACATCGCTTTGTTTTAAATCATTCCATAGCTGAAAAATAAAATTAGAAGAAAAATACTTTGGCAATTCTTCTTTACAATATTTGACTGAAAAATTTTCTAAAGAAATAAAAGTATTTAACGGTTTTTTTAGAGGTTTTGGTCCGTTAGAATCGGTTGTAATTACCTCAATTTTTATATTAGATTTTGAAACTTGTTTACATAAACTATAGCTAGCAAAAATTGGTCCTCCATAAGAAATGGCAGGAAAAAAATATGGAATTACAACACTTACTTTCATTTTTTAAAATGTTTAAGTTTAAACCAATATTTAAAAATTGATAGTCCACCATTTAACAATAATTTAAACTCATTAGGACTACAAAATTGTGCTAAGTTTCTATTGTAAACATCAGGGTAAACATTATTTTTAAAAGATCCAGGAATAGAACAATATTGCTTGGAATACCCTGTTTTTTTCGCCAAACGGACAACTTTGTCATTAAACAATCCTTTAGGGTAACAAACAGAGTCAACCTCACAATTAGTAATTTTTTCTAAACTATTTTTTGAGGATTCTAACTCATAAAACAATTGTTTATCATCTAAAATATTAAGTTGTAAATGATTAACCGTGTGCGATGAAAATGTAATAAAAGGATACTTATTCATTTCGATAATCTCCTGTTCTGAAAGATAATTTTCTTTATTTATATTATTAACTATTAAGAAAATTTCTATTGGAATTTTATTTTCGATAATAAACTGTAAACAATCATAAACGCCTTTAAATCCATCGTCAAACTGAATCTTAATTTGTAATTTTTGATTTGTAATTTCACTTACTAATTCATAATCTGACTCATTAATAAGATCCACATGATTTGAAAACAAGTTTAACGATGTCGAAGATTCAAGACAATAAATCTTATTGAAATGAATATCATGATAGAATATAATTTTAGATTCATTAGTTGAAAATAATGAACTTAAATTCATAAGCATTTTTTTGAAAAGACTTTTAATCATTTGATGTCATTTTCTTAGCTGCTTCCATTAGTTTTTCAGAATATAAATTAAAATTCCAATATTGATGCATAAGCTTATAAGCGTTTGCACAACACAATTTAAAATATGTTTTATCATCATAAATTAACCTCATTTTTTCTGATAAATCAAATTCTTTTTCGGAATTAAAAATTAGTCCGGTATTTTTTCCTTCTACTAAATCAAAATTTGCTCCAACTTTATTATTTGATAAAACTGCTAAGCCTGAAGCTAGAGCCTCATTAATTACTAATCCCCATTGTTCTTTGTTAGAAGCTAAAACTAAAACATGAGAATCTTCATATTCATTTAATAAATCCTTATCGAATAAAGAACCTTTAAAGATAATATTGTTCTCAGAATATTTAGAACTCAAATAATCAAACATAATGCCATCACCAATTAATTTTAATTGCACCTGTGAGTTATCTTTAAACTCTATTAAGAAAGATTTTATAATGTATTCAATTTGTTTTAGCGGAATAAATCTTCCTACAAAAAGAAAGGTGAAAATAGGGTTTCTTTGCCTTTCGACTTCAAATTTTCTTTTTTCTACATCAATAACCATCGGAAGAAAATGAATGTTTTTTTCTTTCATTCCGTAAAAACTAAAAAGATCTCTATGTGTGTTGTTTCCACCAGCTAACCCATGAAAATAACTATCCTTAAAAATAAAATTTAGATATATTTTTTTGATTATTCTTTTAAAAAAATTAGAAGGCACCCTTAATTGGGTATCCGATTCCAAGCCAATATTTTTTTTATTGGCAGAAAAAAAATGAACAAATAATAAGAAAATAAAATCTAGGCGATCATATCCATTAAAAATAATAACATCATAATATTTATAATCGTCTTTAAGTATTGAAAATCTTTTTAGCCAATTATAATCGCTCATAAACATGGAAGAACTTAAAAATGAATCTGTTCTAGCAGTAGTTTTTTTCTGAAGAAATCGATAATCGATTTCTAATGGATTATGAACTTTTGATATAAGATCTATAGTGTAAGAAGCAGGTTCTGTTAGAAAGGTAACTATTTTCATTGTTCGATTTTTTTATTATAAAGGTCATAACAAACAAAACCAAGAACCAACCAAAATAAACTGCCTTGAAAAAAGTTAATACCAGTTAAAGAATTTTCAAACAATGAATTTACTAAAGTATAGATTATTACAAAAAAATAAAATTTATAGTTAGAATCGCTTTTCATTTTTAATCTCAGATATTTTATTGCTCGATAAGTATATTTTATAAAAACAAAAAAATAGGCAAGAGAAAATATAAATCCATATTGAACAAGTATTGATAAATACCCATTATGAGCGCCAAAATCAATTTTATTATCAAAACTACTTATAACTTTTTCGTCAATATAAGCGTAATTTTTAAGTCCATTTCCTGTCCAAAACTCATTATAAAAAGTTTCAAATGCGTAAATTATTTCAAACTTTCTATTGTAAAATAAATCTTCATTTAAAAATCTAAAAACAGAAGGTAAGTCTCTAAAAATGTAAATAAAAAGAATTAGTGAAAATGATGAAAAAATTGATATTAAACTAAATTTGAAGTTTAAAAACAAAGAAATAAAAACACCTAACATTGCAGCCCTAGAGCCTGATAAAAGAATTAGAAAAACAAACAAGAAAATAATAAAAAAGTCAAATAAAGATTTAGATTTTTTAAATACGTATAATGAAAATCCATAAACCATGACAATTGAAAATTCATTTGGATTAAAAAACACACCATAATATCTTTCATTTAAGTCAGGAAAATTGAAAACTAAAGATAGACCAACACAACTAACACAAGTAATCTTTAAGATTTTAATTAAATCAAGTTTGAATGTCTCATGGGTAAAATAAATAGTGCTGATAAATAGTAAAAATTGCACCGTTTTTGCACTTAAAAACTTAAAAGATTCAAAATCTCCAAAATCGAAAAACAAATAATAGGTGATATTTATTAAAATGAAAGAATAATAGACATTAAAAGACCTATTAAAAATTATATTTTTAAAAAAAACAGGATTCAATAATGTTATTATTAAAAACAAGGAAGTTAGAACTAAAAAGATATTAGCACTTATATCATAAAATCCAGAAAAACTAAACAAAATGTTATTTAGTAAAAAAATATAAGCACCATATTTTTGAATTTGCTTGAACATTATTTATTTTTTATAAAATATAAAAAGTTAGAAATTGTATTTTCTATATCATATTTAGAATCAAATGTAATAGATTCGTAATTATTTTTTAAATTATTAATGTTCTTAGCAAGGCTTAAATAGTCGCCTTTTTCTATTAAAAATTTTTGTTTTAAATTATCATTTAGAATTTCTTCAATACCTTGCTCTTTAATAGCAATAAAAGGTGTATTTGTTGCCCAAGACTCTAAATAGACGCATCCTAAAGCTTCGTAATAAGACGGCAAGACAAACAAACTCAAATTATTATAAAATATGTTTAAATCTTTATGAGGGATCTTGACGGTGAATTTAATGTTTGGAATATTATTTTTGTTTACATAATCTATACAAAACTGAATAGTCGGACCATTTCCAACAAATTCACAACACCAATCATTTATATTCTGTTTATGTAATTGGTGTAACGATTTGATTAATGTAATTTGATCTTTTAATTTCCAGAAATTAGCAATACAGCCTATTTTAAAAATACCATGTGTTTTTTTAATAGGATAAAACTTTTTAGTATCTACACCATTGTATAAGGTATAAGAATTAGTTTCTATACTTTTATCAATATCATACAATTTCTTTAAAACTAGCTGACTAACCCCTAGATGTAAATCGATGAATTTCAATTCTTTTATAAATTTGTTTTTTATTAAATTATTTCTAAATTTTTTAAAAATATTTAATCGTCCAGTTTCAAATTGCAAAACATCTAGCCCATGATGTTGTAAAATGGTTTTACATTTAAATTTCTTTTTTAAAAATGATAAAAACGGTAATGATGGGTAGTTTATATGACCATGAACTACACTTGAATCATTAATAATAAGTTGTTTTTCTTTTAAAAATTTAGAAAATCTTCGATTATTAATTTTCTGAAAAAATCCTGGGAGAAAAAAGGAAGGAAAATCAAGCTTTTTAAATGTGTAACATTGTATTCCCTCAATTTTATAATCAATAGATTTATTAAAAAAATCTTCAACTACAATAACAAAAACTCTGGATTTAATTTGTTTGTTTATTTCTTTTGCCTGATCTAATAAATAACTTCCGACATGGCTGTTTTTGTTAGGAAAAAAAGGTGTAATAAAAAAATATGACATTATAAACTAGCTTTATATTGCTCCCACTTCCAAGCATCAATCATTGCTTTTTTAACAGAATTTGAAGAACTCCATTTCAATATATCATTTGCTTTTTTACATGAAGAATATATAGACTCTATATCGCCCTCTCTTCTAGTTACAACTTTTTTATTAAGTGTTAAATTGTTAGAATTTTCAAATATTTGAATCGCTTCAAAAACACTTAACCCCTTCCCCGTTCCTATGTTAAATATAGTTTTGCCAGAATTTAAAACTAAATGATCTAAAGCTTTAATATGTGATTCTGCTAAATCTTGAACATGTATATAATCTCTTAGACAACTTCCATCAGGGGTATTGTAATCATCTCCATAGATAAGTAGTTCTTTTCTGTAGCCAATTGCTACAGCAGTTAAAATTGGAACAAGGTTTGACAAGTTATCTCGTGATAAATCTCCTATTAAACTCGACTCATGAGCTCCAATTGGATTAAAATATCTTAGAGAGACACTATTAATAGAATGATTTTGTAATATCTTTTCACATATCTGCTTAGTTTCACCATAAGGAGAGGTAGGGTCACCAAATTCTGAGTCTTCGGTTACTGGCAAGCTAATT
This sequence comes from Cryomorphaceae bacterium, assembly GCA_042091225.1. GTDB lineage: Bacteria > Bacteroidota > Bacteroidia > Flavobacteriales > UBA7312 > JABAYQ01. Next base: position 10,714 of record JBELHW010000028.1, read on the forward strand.
GGATTACCATAAACCGTACATGATGAAGAAAAAATAAAATTTTTGATATTATTATTATCGCAAAACTGAAGAACAGATTGCATAGAACCAACATTATTGTCGTGGTATTTTTTTGGGCTCTTCACAGACTCTCCCACAGATTTATAAGCTGCGAAGTGAATAACAGCTAAGACATTTTCGTACAGGGTCCCAACTTTATTCATAGCAACTAAATCGGTACAGTCTAACTCATGAAAAATTAAGTTTGGATAATTACATATTTTTTTAATTCCAGAAATATTAACTTCTGAAGAATTAGAGAAATTATCAAAAATAATTGGCTCATACCCTGATTTTATAAGTTCAACAACCGTATGAGCGCCAATATAACCTGCACCACCTGTAACAATTACTCTTTTCATTGTAAAATTGTTTTAATAAAAACATCTTTATCAAAAGGTTGATATAGCTGTTGTGTTTTTTCTGATTGTTTATTCAGAACACCAATATAAAAATTATCATCGTACAATTTAGATATTCCATCAATGATATTTAAATCGGAGTAAGGAAACCCATACTCCTTGTTAAATAAATCAAATTTTTGATTAAAACTTGTAAAAAGTGAAGGTGTTCCGAAAATTATACTTTCTAAAACCATTGTAGAGTATTCGGTTATATGTAGAGTGCATAGATCAAAACAATCTTTAATATGGATTGGAGAATCGTAAACAAATTTATAATCATAAAGTTGTTTTATATCCAAACAATTATTAAATCTAGGATGATGTTTTAAATATATTTTGACATTAATATTTTTTAATTCTATCTGATTAAGGAAAAAAATAGTTTTTTCAAGCAAGAGTTGGTTTTGGTCAAAAGTATGGCTATTCGAAAATTGCAATGAAAAAAGAATATTACCATTAAATAAACTTGACTTCTTTTTTAATTTTAAATATGGAGCCCCAACAACTATTGAATTTTCAATAAAATATTCTCCTCCATCAATAGCAATTAACTTTTCTTTAACCTCCTTTCCATGTAAAAGTAACTTGACATTATTTTGCAAAATCGTAGCTGCTATTTTATTGTTTTCAGCATACCCATCATAAATGTTTGAAATAAGTCCGTGTTGATAATCGAATAAATTTGAATTAGGATAAACCACACTAAAAAAAGATTGCATACTTTGAGAAAGAGTAATAATGTTTTTAATGTTTTGGCGACCAACAAACATAAAAGACAACAATCTTCCTATTATTCTGTCTTTTTGATATACGCACGAGGTACTTGTAATAAACTTTCTGAGAATAGAAATAATCAAATAAAAAAAATCAAATTTGATTGCATTAAGGTTTCTCATACTTTCGGAATTATAATTAGGTTCTTCCAATAGGAAAAAACTAATTTTTTTCTCTTTACAAACATCTATCATTACTTGAATAGATCTTACCTCATTATTGGAAAGATTAAAATGAGTGGGATAATAAAATAAAACATCTATTTTTTTATTAAATATCGAGTGGATATAAAAGTAAAAAAATGACTGAAAAAAATGAAAGACGATACTTACAGCCTTCATTATTTAAGTATTAGACGTTATTTGAATAAGCTGATTCTTCATAATACCCAGAATAATTACCACCATAGTAATAGTATCCTTGCCCGTAATTATATCCATAACCTAACGAATAGTCTGTATCGTTCATTATTATACTAATATTTTGAATTTTCTTGTATTGATACATTTCATTAATATAGTTCAACAAGCCTAATTTGGTATAATTCTGTCGTACTACGTAAAGGGTAAGGTCAACTTTGTCTAACAATGATAATGCATCAGACACAAGACATATTGGTGGAGTGTCAATAATTATGTAATCATATTCTTTTTTTAAAGAATCTAATAAAACATTCATGCTTTCTCTTTCTAATAATTCGGCTGGATTTGGAGGGTTTGGTCCAGAATTTATGTAGTCTAAAAATGGATGTGTTGACTTTTTGATTAATTCAGATTTAGTAATATTTCCTAATAAGTAATTTGATAAACCGATAGAATTATCATCATTAAATATTCTAAACATTCTTGGCTTTCTTAAGTCAGCACCAATTAAAATGGTTTTCTTTCCAGAAATAGAATAAACTGAAGCTAAATTCTCAGAACAAAAAGTTTTACCTTCACCACTTATTGATGAAGTTAATAAAATTACTTTCGCTCTATTAAGATTTTGATCTATCAAAAACTCAACGTTTGATCGGATATTTCTAAACCCTTCTGATATTACAGACTTTGGCTGCTCAATAACAACTAATTCTGATCCGCTAAAGTTTCTTCCTACGGAGCCAGCAAAAGGAATGTCTGTATTATCTTTAATCTCTTTAAATGATGTGATGTTAGAATTAAAAGTAATCTTAAGAGTAAAAAAAACGATTGGGACTATTAAACCTAGTAATACAGCAATTAAAAAATTTTGTGTTTTGTTTGGAGAAACCAACTTTGCATTTTGCAATAAAGCAGGCTCTAAAACTCTAGCTTTTGAAACATTACTTGCACCCACAATTCCTGTTTCAGTTCTTTTCTCTAAAAGAAATAAATAAATGCTCTCGCTAAGATTATAATGCCTCTCAATATTAATTAATTGGCGTTCGACTAAAGGTAAACTACTTAATAAATCATCAGAAAGATTAATTCTATTTTCAATATCATTCAACAAAATTTTGTTAGTAGCTTGCTGATTGCTTATAGCATCTTTAATGTTATCTTTTATTAATCTAATGTTTTGATTAATATTATCTTTATATGTGTTAACTAAATCTCCATTAGGATCAATGGATGTTAGCTCTATTTTAAGATTCAATAATTTTGCTATTAAACTTTCAATAATTTTATTTTCAACTCCGTAAATGGAAGGAATGATTAAATCGTCGAAGTTTGATTTCTCATTAAGATAGGTTTCTAAATATGCTAAGTACTTTTGCTCAATAATGACATTAGATTTTTGATTCTGAAGTAAATTTAAATTTTCATAAAAACGATCAGAATTCTTATCTACTTTAGAGATATCGTTATTTTCTTTAAAGTTTTGAAGTTGTGAATCGATATAATTTAAAGAATCACGTATTTCATTAATTTGTTTGTCGATAAACATTAAAGTATTATCGGAAGCTTTATTCTTTAAATTTAAATCTTCTTGTATATAAATTTGGGAAAGTTTATTTAAAAATGCTGTTTCTTTTTCAGGGCTTTCACCTCTAATAGAAATTTTCAAAACAGAAGCATCTCTAAACAATCTATCAACCAAAATTTTGTTTTTGTAAGTTTGAGCTATTCTGTGGGGATTAATCCATCTTATTTCAGTAATAGGTATAAAGTTATTTTCTCCAATTTCAAAAGTCTCATTAAATAGAATAACAAAATAACCGTTTTCGTAATTTATTTTTTGACCAAATTTATAAACGTTAAAATCATTATCATTTATTGATAATTCAAATGAATTTTCATCAATAACCTTAACAATTACATTGAGTCCATAATTTTGCTCTAAATTGTAAGGAACAAGCGTTATGGGTCTCCAATCAAAGGTTTCTACTGTTTTGATATCTCCTTTTATAAAATAAGATACATTTAGTCCTAACTCTTTTACTGTTTTAAGAATAGTTGGATAAGAGGATATAAATGAAATCTCATCTGTAAAATTAACAGAAGAAAATTTATTTTCACCAAGTAAAGAAGTCAAATTATTTTCATCATTGCTAATGTGAATCGTAGTATTATTCTCATAAGACATTTGAGTATAACGATTTAACATTAAAGCAAGAAAAGAAAAGAAGAAAATACTTACAATAAACCAATACCAGTTTACCTTAAAAATATTTATTATTCTTAAAAATGAAAAGAAATTTTCGTCTTGATTATTATTTGACATCAATTAATTGGTTTGAGAAATTAACAGATATAAAGAAATTGTCGATAAAACAATTGAAATAGCAGAGCTAAGATTATTTATAACTAAAAATCTTTTCTTAACAGGTAACACAAAGATTATATCGTTTGATTCTAAATAAAAATTAGGATTATTAGCTACTGAAATATCACTCAAATCAAAATAAATTATTTTAGATTTATTATCATTAAGTCTTATTAATTTAACTTTTTTTCTGTTTGCCTCCATATTAAATCCTCCCGCTAAACTAATTGCATCTAAAATATTAATCTTAGATTTTTGCACTAAAAATTTTCCAGGGCTCCTAACTTCTCCAAGAACATTGATTTCGTAATTCAAAACATTAATTTTTACAGTTGGGTTTTGTAAATGAAATTTAGATTTTTCAAAAATAATAATTTCGGCCTCCCGCATAGTTTTGCCTAAAAGATAGACACTACCTAATATTGGTAAATTTACGTAACCTGAGTCATTAAGAACATAACCTTCTAAATATGGGTTGAAATTCTGTGTAGTAGAAACTATTTGGCTATTAAATAAGTTATATTCTTTTGGGGTAGAAGAATTGATATTGACACTTAATAAATCTCCAACTTTAATTTTTTTAGAATAATCAGTAGTTTTAAAAACAATAGGATCTTTTGATGAAAATATGTCAATGTCTTTGTTACTAATGCAAGATGAAAAAACAATAGCAATTATGAAAAGTACTAAATTTTTAAACATAAATTAAAATTTAAACAAATATAGTATTTCATTTTTTAAAAAATAAAATAGAACCATTTAATGCTTTTATTAATTCTTCACTAGCAAAATTAATATCGAATGGATGTTTTGAATTAAAAACATGATCGCCATTTTCTATTTCTAATAATTCTGAATTTTTTATCCAAGAATGCAACTTCTTTCCTTCTTCGATATTTACGGTTGTATCCATGTTACCATGTACAATTAAACAAGGAATTTGTAAAGTTTTAGATGCTAAAGAAATATCTAATTCATTTTCATTATTGATGAAATCTAAATAAAATTGAAAGTATAATGGCATTTGCTGATTAGTACGACTATTATATACGTATACTACTCCTCTCTCTCTCCATAAATCAATTTTATCAATTTCGAATCTTGATTTATAATCGCATACACTAGCCCAGGAAACCATTTTTTTTATTCTTTTGTCTTTTGCTGCATGTAAAATTGATATACCTCCACCTCTACTATGTCCAAATAAAAAAATATTACTTATGTCAACTTTTGCAGAAAATTGAGAAACTGCCCAATCAATAATAGTATTTAAATCAAAAAGTTCTTTGCTGAAATTATTTTGACCAAAAGCTTCTAAATCAGAAAAATTTAATAAATCTTCATTATCGACACCATTATGAGAAAAGTTAAATTTTAAAAAAGACAAACCATTTTCACAAAAAGAATCAGCAATAAAATTAAAAGGTCCCCAATCCTTAAAACCTTTAAATCCATGGCAAAAAATTACTAATGGAGAGTTTGGGTTATCGTTTAAAAATAAATCGATATCTAAAGGAAGGCCGCCAAAACCTTTTATCTGAAAGCTTTCCATTAATTTTTTATAAATTTTATTCTTTTATTCTGATAAATAATAAAATATACCCCTGATGACAAAGACGACACGTCTATAGATTTTTGTTTGCTAGAGAGCACCTCTTTTCCTAAAATATTTACAATTCTTTTTTGTCCGTAAACATTAGTGTTAAGAGTATTTTTTACAGGATTTGGAAAAACTATAAAATTAATATCATTAACAATGTTCGAAATAGAAGTTACAGATGATGTATCTTGATAAAGGATAAAGCCATCAATAGCTGCTTCAACCCAATGATTATCAGGTTGGTAATCCGAAACAGCTATTTCTAAAATTAAAGAATCGCCTAAATCGAATTCGTTAAGGTTTGTATAATTTTTGATTTGCCATTCATTTTCGAATTGAGCAACAGAGATATCTAATATTTCAACGTTATTTTGGCTTGGGTTTGAAATTGAAACAACTAAACTATCATTTGCATTAGACCAACCACCAAAATTTACAAACCATTGTTGAAATTGAATTGCTGGTTTACTAAGAGATGAAATATCAAAAACAGGAGATCTTAAAATAGTAGTGCCATTATCTACATCGTCAGAACCTAAAGCTCCTATCATATTTCCTGTTAAATAAGCATTGGAATAGCAATCGTTTAAAATATCAGATTGAGGAGTTACATATTGATTTTCACTTATGATGCCGTAAGGCTGACCAATTTCCCATATTCCTGAGCTAGCGTTTCCACTAACTTGCCATCCGAAATCAAAGGCAAAATCGTCATAAAATCCATCATTCAAAGTTATTTCAATATCACTCTGATCATCAGCAACAATAAAATTATTTTGACAATAAGTTACATAACTCCATTTACCCGACATTAATACATAATTGTCGGATTGGTATAAGGTATCAATAAAGAAATACCCTTCATCATTGGTAATAGTTTCATGAAAAACATAACCATTGAACAACCTAACATCTGCATTAGGTATCCCTTCCCCTAGTTGATCAATAACTCTTCCATTCTTAGAAAAAGAATTTTCTGGAAGTAAAGCAACGTTCTGAACAACTAACTCCCCATTTATGAGTTCTATTTCTAAAGTATCTGCAAAATAGCCATCGGCATTATACAGAACCTCAAAAATTCCGGATTGAGATTGTCCTGTTGTATAATTCCCTAATAGATTAGTAGTCGTAGTAATCACATTTGAACTTAAAATAGATACTGTTGCATTAGAAATAGGGTTATCTGAAATTGAGTCTTTAACATTACCCTCTAAATAACAAGCGTTTAAATATTCTGGCTGAAGAACTAAAAGAAGTCCAGTTCCTGTAGAACTACTATTAATTTCCGAAGACAAAATAAGTCCTGAAGGCAAATATGGATATGCACCCCAAGAGCCATCAAAACCATCTCCTGTTTGCGAATATGCATCGAAATGAGCAACTTCTATTAAATTGTTTGGGTATTTAGCATCATGTACAACAATACCGTCTCTATAATATGAGGAAATTAGGAAATCACCTTTTACATGTACATTATGAGGAATTACGGTACCAATAGAATTAGAAGACCTTATTCTATCTAATTCGTAGATGTTACTTAAATCTGATACATCATAAGAAGCAATGTAAGCGCCACTAACTTCATCTGTTGTAAATAGAGTGTTACCATCATCAGAAATCCAGCAATTGTGAGTAAATTGATTTGGTGTTTCATGGAAAGCCAAACTATCGTTAAATATTTGAGGATTTTGAGCAGAAGAAACGTCAATTGCAAAAAAGTTTCCTTCATATACAGCAGCTCCCCAAAGGGTATCTCCTCTTACCATTCCATCATGTAAATAAAAATCATCAAAAATTCCTAAAATAGTAGGTAAAACAATGTTTCCGTCTTCTAATGAGACTGAAGTCACATCCAAAATTAAAGCACCAGCTGTAGGAGTATCATTATCTCCAACATTGCCGCCAAAAAGGTATGCCTTCCCATTTTCATCGATATAAATATTATGAGCTCTGCCGCAAATAAATTCGTTGTTTATATCATTGTTGGTATATATGTAGGTATTTCCTGATAAGTCATTTAAATCAACAATTAACAAACCAGCATTTCCAACATCTGCGGTAACAAATGCAAAATTATTCCATACTTTGATATCTCTCCATTTAGAATTAGGGCCAGAAATAAAAAAAGATTCTTCAGGATTATTTGGATCTGATAAATTAACAACGGAAAAACCGTTAGTTAATCCTACTAAGGCAAATTCTCTTCCGGTACTATCAACATAACCCCAAATATCATTTCCTTCAGCATTAGGATATTCTAATGAACCCACCAAAGATAAATTACTACTACTTTGAGCGTTTGTGTTTATAGAAAGTAACGCTAAAACTAATAGCGAAAAAATATTTTTAATCATAATTTTATAAGTCTAATTTAAACTGATTTTGAGAATCTTCAGAATCAATAATTATTTTATCATCATTTACATCATCTAAAGAGCCCGAATCTTTAGAAACTTCATTTTTTAATTCTACTTTTTTAGCATTATTGTCTTCAACTAACTCATTAGTTTCCTCAGTTTCGGCTAAATTTAACTTAAGAATCTTTTTTGTTGACAATCTATTACCTTGTGCTTTAACACCTTTAACAGAAATAAATTCGTTGAAACTTATACTTTCTTCTTTTCTGTCTTGACCTCTTTCTTTAGAATAGAGAATATTTAGAGAAGGATTATGGTTAGAAGTAACAACTTCTAAGAAAGAACCTCTTGAAGTACTAATAATCCCGATGGAGGAAACTTTTTCATCTAAAAGAAATCTTTTAACGTAATAAAATTGTTTGTCACCATCATAATAAACGGCAGAAATTGTTTTTTGTGGAATCCATTTTTCTATTAATAATAAATCGTCATTAAATTGAGTAGAAAGATCAAATCCTATTAATTGTAAATTTCCATTCTTGTATACTATCAATATTTTATCATCGGACTGAAATTCGCCTAATAGTTTACCTCTTTGGTCTGCATTAAGTCTCATAGTTACATTATCAAACCAAATTTTTCTGGCAGACAATGTGGAAACGCCTTCTTGCTTTAGTTCGATCTTTTTTATTGGATTTTTTGAAACCAGATTTCCTAATGACAATCTAGACTTTATAAGTATTTCAGAAAAGTTAATGTCAAACTTTAGCTTTTTTAATCGCTGAAGTGCTTTTAATTGAACTGAAACTACTTCGGCCTCACCGTTAGGATTTATTGTAAAATAAATGACTTTGCCTTTACTATTTTTTGTTAAATCGTATTCCTTATCCCTTGTTGCACTTGTAACATGAAAACGCTTAACATAAGCGTTTTTATTTATCTCATTGTAGTAAATCATGTTGTAAGTAGTTCTTTCGTCTTTTTTCTTAAAAACAGCAACATGTATAATGTCTTTACCAACAAATGTTTTTTTATCGACTTTAGTAACCATCATTTTACCATCTTTTCGGAAAACGATAATGTCATCAATATCAGAACAATCACACACAAACTCATCTTTACGCATTGTAGTTCCTATAAATCCTTCTTCACGATTTACATACAACTTTTGATTTTTAGCAACTACTTTAGCAGCAACAATGTTACCAAATACTTTTATCTCGGTTTTTCTAGATTTATTCTCTCCATACTTTTTCTTTATATTCTTAAAGTAATTTATAGAATATTCAATAAGATTTTTTAAATTATCTTTTAATTCTTTTATTTGATCTTCAAGCTTTAAAATGTCATTTTCGGCTTTATTACTATCAAATTTTGAAATTCTCTTAATCTTTATTTCTGTTAATCTTGTTACATCTTGATCAGTAACTTCACGAATAAAACTTTTAACAAAAGGCTTTAATCCGTCATGTATAGATTTCAAAACCTCCTCCCAAGTCTCGCATTCTTCAATATCTCTATATATTTTATTGTCGATAAATATTCTTTCTAAAGATAAAAAATGCCATTTTTCTTGCACTTCAGAGAGGCTAACCTCTAGTTCGTTTTTTAATAAGGCAACCGTTTTATCAGTTGAAATCTTAAGCATATCGCTAACACCTAAAAACCTTGGTTTGTTATCTTCTACCACGCATCCAAGTGGAGAAACAGAAACTTCACAATCGGTAAAAGAATATAAAGCATCAATTGTCTTATCTGGTGAAATGCCAGCAGGAAGGTGAATTAAAATTTCAACATTTTCAGAAGTGTTATCTTCTATTTTTTTGATTTTAATTTTTCCTTTATCGTTTGCTTTTAAAATAGAATTTATCAGAGAATTTGTAGTTACTCCAAATGGTAATTCGTAAACTTTTAAGGTTTTACTATCTTCAATATTGATTCTTGCTCTAACTCTTACTTTACCTCCTCTTTTTCCATCATTATAATTGCTGAAATCGGCCATTCCTCCAGATAAAAAGTCTGGATATATTTTGGGCGAGACACCTTTTAATATTTTTATTGATGCATCTATTAATTCTATAAAATTATGAGGTAAAATTTTTGTAGATAATCCTACTGCAATTCCTTCAACTCCTTGTGCTAGCAATAAGGGAAATTTTACTGGCAAAGAAATCGGTTCTTTACCTCTTCCATCGTAGGAAGATATAAAGTTTGTAATTTTTGGATTATAAACAACGTCTAAGGCAAATTTAGACAAACGAACTTCGATGTATCTAGGAGCCGCAGCACGATCTCCTGTAAGAGTGTTGCCCCAGTTTCCTTGCATATCAAGCAACAACTCTTTCTGACCAACCTGAACCATGGCATCACCAATTGAGGCATCTCCATGAGGGT
>JBELHW010000003.1:0-79029 GCA_042091225.1 Cryomorphaceae bacterium
TTAAACCTAATTTATTTATGGAATTAATAACAAAAACTATTTCTTCAATTCCTTTTAAACCAATTTCTGATTTTTTTAAAAAGTCTTTTAAAAAAGAAATTTTTTCATCGTTAGTTCCTTTAAAAGCAAAAAGAGGTTCAAGCTTTAAAATAGCATCTGCTGATATCCCTTTTTGAGAAAGCTCTAATTTAACCTTATCAACTCCGATTTTATCTAATTTATCAAGAATAACAGTTATATCAATTAATCTATCTTGTTCGCCTACAACCTCAGCAATACCACTTAATATTTTTCGATTATTAAATTCTATTGCAAAATCTTTGAGACCTAAATCAGAAAAAACAGAATCATAAAGTTGAATTAACTCTATTTCACACAAAAGAGAATCGGTTCCGATAATATCAGCATCACATTGTACAAATTCTCTAAATCTTCCTCTTTGGGGTCTATCTGCTCTCCAAACAGATTGACATTGATATCTTTTAAATGGAAAAGTGATTTCATTTCTGTGTTGCACTACATATCTTGCAAAAGGGACTGTTAAATCGTAACGAAGGGCTTTTTCTGAAATTTTAGGAATAATAGACTTTGAAGATAAATCTTCGCTAAGATCAACATTAGATAAGAAATCTCCAGAGTTTAAAATTTTAAAAATTAATCGATCACCTTCCTCTCCGTATTTTCCTGTAAGAGTTGTACTATTTTCCATAGCCGGAGTTTCGATTGGAGAAAAGCCAAATTTTTTAAACGAAGACTCTATGTTGGATAAGACATATTTTCTTCTAGCCATTTGTATTGTAGAAAAATCTCTAGTTCCTTTAGGTGTACTTACTTTTTTTGACATTTTTTAATTCTTGTAAATGCAACACAAATATCTAAAAATCTTGGCTACCATTGGACCTTGATTCAATAAAAATTAAAAAAATAAGTTAATAGGTGGCTGTTTAACAAGAATTTTTATGATATTTGCAAAAATATTAATAACAAATAAAAAATTTATTTATGAAAAAAATGCTTTTCACAGCTGTTTTTGCCCTAATCGGATTTATGGCTTCAGCACAAATTATGATCACTGCTGACATCGATTTTTCAAATGATGATTTTGAAGCAAGTGAAGTAACAGACTTTACTGATTTTGGTGTAGGTTATTCTATCAACGATACTTGGACAGTTGGTGCATTAATTCCTGCTGGTGATGATGAAGACTTTAGAGTTTTTGCTCGTTACAACTGGAATGAGTCAGTTTACATTACAGCAAACACATCTACAGAAGATATTTCTGACAATCTTCGTGTAGGAGCAGGTTATAGCTTTGCTGTTTATAACAGCTTTTACCTAGAGCCAAACTATACTTTGGATTTACAAGCTGATGACAATGACGAAAGAAATGGTCGTTTAAATCTTGGTCTTGCTTACAGATTCTAGACTTTAGAAAACTTTTAAAAAAGCATATTTCTTAATTGAAATATGCTTTTTTTTATTTTATTTTTAAACTTTATAATTTAATTTTGTACCAACTATAAAAAAATAATAAATGATTTTAATTCTCATAATATTTATGCTTGTTGGCTGGTTAGTTAGCAACAAACTTAAAAATAAATTCAAAAAATATTCTCTTGTAAACTTATCCAATGGAATGTCTGGAAAAGACATAGCGGAGAAAATGTTATCTGATCATGGCATTAGAGGAGTTAAAGTTGTTTCTGTTCCTGGTCGTTTGACAGACCATTACAATCCTTCAGACAAAACAATAAACTTAAGCCCTGATGTTTACAATAAATCTTCTGTTGCTGCTGCTGCTGTAGCAGCCCACGAATGTGGTCACGCTGTTCAGCATGCTACTGCATACTCTTGGCTTCAATTAAGATCAGCTCTAGTCCCTGCCGTTGCATTTAGTAGCAAAATGCTAAACTTTATGTTTATTGCTATGTTTTTAGGGATTAGCTTTTTAAATACTGCAGAAAGTTTTGGTTTCGGATACCAGCAAGCACTACTATTGATTATCATTTTTCAAGGAGCTATTACTCTTTTTACTATTGTTACTCTACCCGTAGAATTTGATGCTAGTAACAGAGCCCTTGTCTGGCTAAAAAGAAGTAATATAACTGATCAAAGAAATCATTCTATGGCCCAAGACGCACTTAAATGGGCAGCAGGAACTTATTTAGTTGCCGCAATTGCATCTATTACACAGTTAGCTTACTACGTTATGCTATACTTAGGAAATAGAGACTAAATCTAAATTTTGAGCAAGTAAGGTTTTTTAAAAAAAACAATATTTATTAAAATTTATTTACCGAAATTTGTACCTCTTTAAAAAATTTCATTTTAAGTATGTACAGATTTCTTATCCTTTTTATATTTCTTTGTCAATCTTTTAGCTCATTTTCTCAAGATAAATCTTGGGTTAATGACATAATGTCTTCTCAGGACAACTATTTTGAAACAATAAATAGTTTTGAAAATTATTGGGAAAATAAAGAAATTGGAAAAGGCAAAGGATGGAAGCCTGTTAAACGTTGGCAATCATTCATGGAACCTAGAGTTCCGGAAAATGGCATATTTCCAAGTCACCAACTTTATTTGGAATGGGAAAAAATTAGATATCAAGCAAGAAATTCAAATAGCTTGGAAGCAAATTGGTCTCCATTTGGCCCTGAGGATGTTCCTTTGCAAGCAAACGGTTTGAAAAGAGGTGTCGGAAGAATTAATGTAGTTGAATTTAATCCTAATAACTCTAACATCATTTGGGTAGGTTCACCATCTGGAGGACTATGGAAATCTGTAGATGGAGGTCAAAACTGGACCTCTAACACCGACCTACTACCTAATCTTGGAGTTTCTGATATTGCAATAAATCCGCTCAACACTAACATTATGTACATTGCAACTGGCGATAGAGATGCTGGAGACACTTATTCGTATGGAGTAATGAAATCTATTGATGGTGGCGAAACTTGGAATACCACAGGATTATCTTTTGCAGTTAATTATTCCTACAGAGGAAATAGAATTTTAATAAATCCAAATAACACAAATATTTTAATTGTTTCTACAAGAAAATCCGGATATGGAGAAACATTTAGATCGACAGACGGAGGAGATACATGGGAACAAGTTTTGGAAGGTCCTAATTTTGTTTCTATGGAGTTTCATCCAACAAATCCAAACTTAATTTATGCTGCAACTACAGGAAGTAGTAAGTTTTATAAATCAACGGACAATGGACTTACTTGGACGAATTCTTCAAACTCTAGTGGATTGCCAAGTTCAGGAATGAACAGAGGACTAATTGGTGTAACTCCTTCAAACCCAGACGTAGTATACATACTTTATAGCGCGAATGACGATGGCTTTGGAGGATTGTACAAATCAAATAATCAAGGAATTAGTTTTGAGCTTCAGTCTGAGGATGTCCCTAATATATTCGGATGGTCTGCAAATGGTGGAGATGAAGGAGGGCAAGGATGGTATGATTTAGCTTTGGCCATCTCCCCTACTAATGAAAATATTGTTTTTGTAGGTGGTGTTAACTGTTGGTGGTCAAATGACGGTGGACAAAGCTTTAGTATAAGTAGTCATTGGCAAGGAAACGGAACTGAATATGTGCATGCTGATCAACACATGTTACGTTTCGATCAAAATGGGGTTTTATACTCAGGAAATGATGGAGGAATATACAAGACAGAAAATCTTGGAGGTTTATGGCAAGATATAAGCGACGGACTACAAATTACTCAAAATTATAAAATCGGGATATCACAAACTAATCCTAATCTACTTTTAGCTGGAACCCAAGACAACGGAACTTTAAGAGCAAATGACGAATTTGATTGGGATGCAGTTAGAGGTGGAGATGGAATGGAATGTGCAGTTGATCCTACCAATGCAGATATTATGTATTCTGAACTCTACTACGGAGACATCTCTATTTCTACCAACGGAGGTAATAATTGGAATGATATATCTCCTGACTCAGATGGTGCCTGGGTGACTCCTTATAAAATTGATCAAAATTCTCCTAACAGAATAGTAATAGGCTACGATTTTGTTTATGAATCTTTAAACTATGGAGAGAGTTGGGAAAATATTTCAATCGACTTTAACGGAAACCTAAGTGTTGTTTCTCTTTCTTTAAGTGATCAAAATACCATTTTTGTTGCCAGAGAACAAAATATTTACAAAACAAATAACGGTGGTGAAAACTGGACTAATGTATCAGCTGGCTTACCAAACAATGCCATTTCTGATATAGCAATTCATCCACAAAATAATAACAGAGTTTGGGTTACATTTTCTCAATATACTGCTAACGAAAAAATATATTACACCGAAGATGGTGGTGAAAATTGGATTAATAAATCAGAAAACTTACCAAACTTACCTGCCAATTGCATAGCCTATTTCAATGATAATGAAACAATATTTATTGGAACAGATATTGGAGTTTGGTATTTAGATTCAACAATGACGGAATGGACAGTGTTTAACCAAGGAATGCCCAATGTAATTGTAAATGAAATTGAGATAAATGAATCAGCAAATTTAATGTATGCCGCAACTTATGGAAGAGGTGTTTGGCGAACAAATTTACCTGTAAATGTAGCTCCTTCAGCTCAATTCAATTACAGTCTATTAAGTGAATGTTCGGGTGGATTGCAATTTGAAAATTTATCAATGAACTATGATTCGTTAATCTGGATTTTTGGTGATAATACAATTTCATCTAATTCAGCACCTCAGCATTTTTATACAAATGTTGGAACCTATGAAATTTCCTTAATTGCATATAATCACATTGGTACTGACACTGTTTCTCAAATTGTCGAACTTGATTTCATAGAAGCTCCTGTTATTGAAAATGTAGATAATTGCACACCAACCTCATTTACTCTTACTGCAACCCCTTCTGATGAAAACAGTACAATTAGTTGGTATACTGATTCTTTAGCGACAGAACTTATCTTTCAAGGAAATACTTTTGTAACACCTAACTTGAATAGCACTACTTATTACTATGCAGTTGAAAATCAAGCTGGTTCATTATTTTTTGATGGACCAGAAAATCAAAATAGTTTAGGAGACGGAGGATTTCACTTTGGTACAGATTGGGAACAAATTATAAGTTGTTCATCAAATACATTACTTAAAAGTGTGTATATGTATTCACAAGTATCCTTTTCAATAGATATAGTTCTAAAATCTTCAGACGGAACAATTATTGAATCTATTACAGCTAACTTAGAAGCTGGTGAAAACACAATAGAATTAAACTTTAATATTCCACCAGGTCAAAATATGACTCTTGGCCTAGATGGAGACAACGAAGGTCTTTGGAGAAATAATGACGTTAGTGATTACCCTATAAGTGTGGGAAATAATATAGTAATTAACGAATCTACAGCAGGAGACGATTATTATTACTACTTCTACAATTGGGAAATTGAAGAGGTGTGTTCTAGTAACATTACAGAAGTAGTCGCTTTAGTTGGTAGTCCTGAAACGCTTAATATATCTGTAAATAATGATTGTTTATTCAATAATGTGACTCTAACAGGGTCAGGAAACTTTAATGAATTTTCATGGGACAATGGCGAAATAGGAGACGAAATTACTGTTTCTCAAACAGGAACATATACACTTACTGCAACCGATGAAAACGGTTGTATCGCAACACAAGAGGTTAATGTTAATTCTATTAATCAATTTGTTATAAATTCCGGACAACAAGTGTTTTGCCAAGGAACACCTGCTATACTTCAAGTATCGCCTGGCTTGCAAAATTATGAATGGAGTAATGGTGTTAACACTAGCATGACTGAGGTTCAAGAAAGTGGCATATATTCGATAACCGCTAGCGATCAAAATGGATGTGAATATTTTGATGAAATAACAATTGAATTTAATGATGTTGAAAGTTTAAATATTGAATCGCTAGATGGTAGTGCTATCTGTAGAGGAAGTGAGTTTTCATTAAGTGCTTCCGGTGGATCTTCACAGTATATTTGGAATGACTCATTTATGGGAGATATATTTACTCAGACATCAAACATCACAGGTATTCAAACTTATACTGTAACTTCTTTAGATCAAAACGGATGTAATTCAAGCGCAAGCATAGAAATCGAAATTATTGACTGTACTTCTATTAATGAATCAGAACAACAATCTATATTAGTTTATCCTAATCCTAATAGTGGAGAGTTTTCGGTATATCATCAATCTGAAAGTGACCGCATTATACGAATTAAGATTTATGATACAAGAAGTAGGTTAATTGAGTCTAGAGAAGTAAATTATTCAAACAATTCCCTTTCAGAAAAATTCCGATTATCAGAAAATGATAAGGGAATATATTTCATTGAAATGGTCGGTGAGAAAGGAAATTATTTTCAAAAAATTATCTTGAATTAATTAAAAATCTTATCTGGATTTAGAATATTATTCGGATCGAAAATACTTTTTATTCCTTTTTGTATTTCTATATTTTTATCAGAAAAAGCGATATCCATAAATTGTTTTTGCACCCATCCTATTCCGTGTTCTCCACTCAATGTTCCGCCAAGAGATACTGTTAATTCAAAAATTTCTCTTATTCCTATATTTAACTTATTATTCCAATCGTAATCGGACATATTACCCTTAATAATATTTATATGTAGATTACCATCTCCAGCATGACCATAGCAAACCGAGTTAAATCCAAACTTTTCTCCAATAGTTTTAACTCCAGCTAAAAGTTTTGGTAATTCTGCTCTAGGAACTACAGTATCTTCTTCTTTATAAATACTATGGCTCTTAACCGCCTCCCCTACACTTCTTCTCAATTTCCAAAGTTGTTCTTTCTGTTGTGCAGTGTCTGCGAAAAGAATTTCACTACATTCGAAATTTTCCATCACTTGGGCTATTTTTTCACAATCTTTAAATATAAGATCCATATCGTTACCATCGACTTCTACTAGAAGGTGAGCTTTTATTGATTCATCAATAACTAAGGATTCATCAGAAAATTTAATTGCCCAGTCAATTGCTTCTCTTTCCATAAACTCTAAAGCTGAGGGAGTGATTCCGGCACGAAAAACAGCAGAAACTGCCTGACAAGCTTTTTCGGTAGATTTGAATGGAACTAACATAGTTACATCTTTAGTTGGGTGAGGTATTAAACGAAATACAATTTTTGTAATTACTCCTAGAGTACCCTCGCTACCAATCATTAATTGTGTCAGATTATATCCCGTAGAATTTTTCAAAACATTAGCACCTGTCCATAAAATCTCACCAGTTGGTAACACAACCTCTAAGTTTAATACATAGTCTTTTGTTACTCCATATTTAAGTGCTTTAGGTCCACCAGAATTTTCAGCTAAATTACCACCCAAAAAGGAGCTCCCTTTGCTAGCAGGATCTGGTGGATAAAACAATCCTTTCTGGCTAACTGCATCTTTAAAAACCTGATTAATAACTCCAGGTTCAACAGTAGCTTGTAAATTTCGTTCATCAATTTCAATAATTGAAGTAAATCTTTCCATACTCATAGCAACTCCGCCATGTATAGGTAGAGATCCGCCACTTAATCCGGTTCTTGCACCACAAGGAGTAACAGGAATTTTATTTTCGTTACAATAGGTTAAAATTTTAGAAACATCTTTAGTATTTGCAGGTTTTAAAACAATTTCAGGAAAAAATCGCAAGTCTTCCGTATAATCATGTGCATAGTCCTCTAACTTATCGCCAGAAAAAATCAGGTTATTATCTCCTGTTATAGACGTGAAAAATTCTATATCTTTTTGTGAAATTTTATTGTAGCTCATTAAAATTAATTTTAAACAAAATTAAGTATTTTAGATCGCTTTTAACCTATTAAAAATATGAAACTAATATTATCCATTCTTATAGCCTTTTGCTCTATAATATCGTTTGCACAAAACAAGAACATTACCCTTGAAGACATTTGGCAAGATTATGTTTTTTATCCATCATCCATACAAGGATTAAAATCGTTAAATGACGGCATACACTTTAGTAAAATAACTAAAGAAAAAAACATTCAATATTTATGTAAATATAGTTTCGAAACTGGTGAAATAGTAGATTCTATTACATCTTCAATCCAACTAGGATTTGATATAGGAAACTATAGTTTCTCAGAAAATGAAGAAAAAATTGTTTTTGCTACTAAAACAGAAAAAATATATCGTTATAGTTCTAAATCTATTTTTTATGTTCTCAATTTAAACACTAAAAAAGTAAATAAAATTTCTGATCAAAAGATAATGTATGCTACCCTATCTCCAAATGGAGAAAAACTTGCTTATGTTAAAGAAAATAATATTTACATTAAAGACTTAAGAAGCAATAAAACTACATCAGTAACAAAAGATGGAAAAATAAATCATATACTAAATGGAGTTTCTGATTGGGTTTATGAAGAAGAATTTGGTTTGGTGAAATCCTTTTTCTGGTCTCCTGAGAGCGATAAAATTGCATTCTACAAATTCGACGAAAGTAATGTTGCACAATTCTCAATGGACTTCTTTAAACAAGAACTATACCCTTCGCAGTATGAGTTTAAATACCCTAAAGCTGGAGAAGAAAATTCGAAAGTTAGTATTCATGTGTTCAACCTTAAAAATAAGATTTCTAAGAAGATAAATTTCTCAAGAATTTACGAATATATTCCTAGAATAGGCTGGACAAAAAAAGAAAATAAATTATTTGCTATTGGCTTAAATAGACTACAAAATCAATTGGACTTTTGTATCGTAAACACTAAAAATAATCAATCAAAAATATTATTTTCTGAAGAAGATAAATATTTCATTGATATACACGACAATACAACTTTTTTAGATGACAAAGAAAATTTTATTTGGACTTCAGAAAAGTCGGGGTTTAACCACTTATATCTTGTTTCTTTAACAAACGGAAATCTTAAAAAAATAACAGAGGGAAACTTTGAAGTTACTGACTATCATGGCTTTAGCAAAGAAACAAATAACTTATTTTATAGTAGTACTGAAGATGGCTCAATAAACAGAAGTATTTATTCAATAAATATTAGTGGTAATAACAAACAAAAACTTTCTTCTGGATTAGGTGTCCACAATCCTACTTTTAGTAAAGGAATGAAGTATTATATCAATAATTTTAGTGATGCTAACAGCGTTCCTTATTTTTCTTTAAACGATAATAATGGTAATCTAATTCGAGTTTTGGAAGATAACAGTAAACTCGATTCTGTAATGAATGAGTATCAAATTAGTAATAAAGAATTTTTTACTATTGAAACATCAGAAAAAGTTAATCTTAATGCTTGGATGATTAAACCTTCGAATTTCGATAAAAGTAAAAAATATCCAGTATTTATGTATTTATATGGAGGACCAGGATCACAAGAAGTAATGAACAGTTGGGGTTGGTTCAATTATTTCTGGCATCAACATTTAGCTCAAAAAGGATACATTGTAGTATGTGTAGATAATAGAGGAACAGGGGGAAAAGGTTCTGAATTTAAAAAAATGACATACCAGCAGCTAGGGAAATACGAAACAATTGATCAAATAGAAGCAAACAAATATTTAAGAAAGCTGTCTTATGTCGATTCTAGTAGAATTGGAATTCAAGGTTGGAGTTATGGAGGTTATATGTCTTCTTTAGCTATAACTAAAGGAGCTGATTTTTTTAAAATGGCGATTGCAGTTGCTCCAGTTACAAATTGGAGGTATTATGACAATATATATACCGAAAGGTATATGCGTACTCCACAAGAAAATCCTAACGGATATGATGACAACTCTCCTATTAACCATGTGGAAAAATTAAAAGGAAACTATTTATTAATACATGGTACTGGAGATGATAACGTACATGTTCAGAATACCTATGAAATGGCGTCGGCATTAGTTAAAGCAAATAAACAATTTGATTTATTTGTTTATCCTGATAAAAACCACGGAATTTATGGTGGAAATACTAGACTACATTTATATCAAATGATGACCGATTTTATAATCAATAAATTATAACACAATAATTACTATATTCGAATCTTAATTGAAAAACTGAATTATGAAAAAAAATATATCAATTGACAAACAAATTTTTGGCCATCCAGTAGGGCTATTTATGCTATTCTTTACAGAAATGTGGGAACGATTTTCTTATTATGGAATGAGAGCTCTTTTAGTATTATATCTTGTTAGTGAAATTTCTAGTGAAAACGCAGGTTTAGGCTGGACAAGTTCTGAGGCTGGTGATCTTTACGGTTGGTATACTATGTTAGTATATATAACTCCTATTTTAGGAGGAATTTTAGCAGATAAAATTTTTGGATTCAGAAAAGCGATTGTTATTGGTGCGGTGCTCATGACTTTAGGTCATTTATCTCTAGCGTTCGAACCACTTCCAGCATTTTACTTAGGTTTGGCATTATTAATTGTAGGAAACGGTTTCTTTAAACCAAATATTTCCTCTATTGTTGGTCAACTATATAGCGATGACTCTGATAAAAAAGATGCAGGATATACTATTTTTTACCAAGGAATTAATGTTGGTGCTTTTTTAGGATCTATTCTTTGTGGTTACTTAGGAGAAACTTACGGATGGCATTACGGATTTGGCTTGGCAGGAATCTTTATGC
The DNA here is from genome assembly GCA_042091225.1 of Cryomorphaceae bacterium. GTDB lineage: Bacteria > Bacteroidota > Bacteroidia > Flavobacteriales > UBA7312 > JABAYQ01. The sequence continues at coordinate 10,640 of JBELHW010000003.1, forward strand.
TTATAGGATTAATACAGTTCCAGTTATCTCAAAAAATGTTTGGTGATATTGGTTTAGCTCCCTCCAAAAAGGAAAAAGAGGAGGAAGAAAAAGTAAAAGAACCTCTAACTAAAAAAGAAAAAGACAGACTAATTGTTGTGGGTGTACTTGCTTTTTTCTCAATATTTTTCTGGGCAGCTTTTGAACAGGCAGGCTCAAGCATGACAATATTCGCTAACGACTACACAGATAGAACCTTATCAGGAAGTGCGATTATGATTTTCAATGTAGTTAGTAGTTTACTTTCTGCTCTACCAGTTATTATTCTTACTTGGTTATTTTTATCAATGAACAAATCTATTGGTAAGGAATTTCCTGCCGCAATGGGTTTTATGGGTTTAAGCGTCGTTATTTTATGGGCCATTATTGGTTACATGATTTATAACCAATTTGCTTCTCAAAACTCAGAAGTTCCTACAACTTGGTTCCAGAGTTTAAATGCTTTATTTATTTTCACTTTAGCACCTCTGTTCTCAATTATTTGGGAAAAGCTGGCTAAATCAAAATACAATCCTAATGGTCCTCAAAAATTCTCAATTGGATTAATTTTATTAGGATTAGGATTCATCCCAATGGTGATAGGAGCTGCTAACGTTGGCGGTACTTCTGTAGAAAAAGCAAGTATGGTATTTTTAGTTTTAGCTTATCTATTACATACTATGGGCGAATTGAGTTTATCTCCAGTAGGACTTTCCTATGTAAATAAGCTTTCTCCAAAAAGATTATTAGGAGTAATGTTTGGTATCTGGTTTTTCGCTTCTGCAATGGGGAACAAATTAGCTGGTTCTTTTTCAGGATACATGGAGCAAATAGCAGAAACATCAACAATGTCCGATTTCTTCAGCATCTTAGTTTTTATACCTATTGGAGGAGGAATTGTACTATTTCTACTAAGTTTCCCGTTAAAGAAGTTAATGCACGGTATCAAATAATAAAATATTAAAACTATGAACAAATTATTTTTCACAATTGTAATTGCTTTATCTTTTACATTATCCTCAAATGCGCAAGAAAGCGCAAAATGGTACACTAGCTTAGAAGAAGCTGCTAAAGTATCTATGACTACTGGAAAGCCAATTATGGCAAACTTTACTGGTAGCGATTGGTGCGGCTGGTGTAAAAAACTCAAAAGAGAAGTTTTTGACAAAACAGAATTTAAAAATTGGGCTAACAACAATATCGTTCTTTTAGAACTTGATTACCCTAGAAGAGTGGCTCAATCAGAAGAAATTAAAAAGCAAAATAGAGAATTGCAACAAATGTTTCAAGTAGCAGGATACCCAACTATACACCTCTTTAATGTTGTTGTAAAAGAGGGTAAACTTCAGATTGAGCCATTAAAAAAGAGTGGTTATGTAGCTGGAGGTCCTAAGCCATTTATTGAAAGTATAACTGTAAAAAAATGAAAAACCTTTTAAGTGTCCTATTTATTGTTTTACCCTTTTTTGTTATTTCATGTAATGATGGTGCTGATAAAACAACAAATAAAACAACCGATTTAAAATCCATTATTAAAAGCAATTCTTCTATTTCATCGATACAATGGGTAGATGTTTCCGAATTAGAAGTTCTTATGGCTAAAGAGCCTAGAAAAGTTTTCTTTTATTTTTACAGGCAAGGGTGTCCTTATTGTAAAGAGATGAAAGAAACTACTTTTGAGGATGCAAATATTATTAAAACACTCAACCAACAATTTTATGCAGTAATGGTAGATGGTAGATCTAAAGATGATATAATTTTTAGAGGAAAAACGTATATAAATCAAGAGAAAGATCCTGCAAAAAAATCATCACATGATTTACATAAAATATTAGTTGACCCTTATCAAGGGAATTACTATTGGCCATCTGTAGTATTTTTAAATGATAAATTTGAAAAATTAAGAAGCTATCCAGGTCTTCAAAAACCAGAACAATTCAAAAGAATTTTATCTAACATGATTAAAAGATAAATAAATTTAATTTTTAAATAAAAAAAGAACTACATAATTGTAGGTTTTTTTTTGCAATTAAAACTGAGTATCATAAAAAAAGGTCAATCTAAATTAGACTGACCTTTTAAAGGGTGGAAGATGGGATTCGAACCCACGACCCTCGGCACCACAAACCGATGCTCTAACCAACTGAGCTACATCCACCGTTTGAGTGGGCAAATATATAATTAACATAATCAAATCACCACTTTTTTTTATAAAATATGTACTTTTGAAGAGATGATTAACAAATCAACAAATAAAACAATTAAAGTTAGTGGCATGACTTGTTCCAATTGTGCAAAAGGAATAGAAAATCATTTGCATAAAAATGGCTATGAAAACGTTAACGTTGATTTTCCTAATGGAGAAGTTAGCCTATCTGTTAATACTGACAATACACTATCAAAAGCAAAAAAACTAATAAACGAAATAGGATTTAAGGCTCTTTCGGAAGGAGCTAAAGACAAATCAATAGGTGTTGAAAAGCTATTTTACATAAGCCTTTTCTTTACAATCCCATTGTTCTTACACATGTTTGTTTCTAAAGAAAATATATTGAACAACCCAATTTTACAGTTTATATTATGTATTCCTATATTCATTATTAGTCTTTCGTTTTTTGGAAAAAGCGGATGGAATTCTATTAAAAGTGGAGTGCCTAATATGGATGTTTTAATAATTATTGGAGTTACTGCTTCCTTTTTTTATAGCGTAGCAGGGGTTATTATGTTTTGGGGAACGGATCAACTTCATTCTTATTTATTTTTCGAAACCGCAGCAACAATTACTACACTTGTTCTATTAGGAAATTTACTCGAAAACAAATCAGTAGTTAAAACAACCTCTGCGATAAAAGAGTTAAGCTCATATAGTAAGGTTATTTGCCAAAAGATTAATGACAAGGGAGAAATAGAAAGAATTGAATCGAATAAGCTTAAAGTCGGTGATATTTTAATCATCAACAATGGTGATAAAATCCCAACTGATGGAAATATTATATCTGGAAACGGATATATTGACGAATCTTTGTTAAGTGGAGAAAGTAATCCAGTGTACAAAGATGTAAAAGATAAAGTAGCAGGCGGCACAATTATAGCAGAAGGAAGCTTTAAAATGAAAGTTACTGCAACTAGCGAGGAAAACATTTTATCACAAATAATAAAGTTAGTAAAGCAGGCTCAAAACCAAAAACCTAAAATTCAGAAAACAGGCGATAAAATCAGTTCTATTTTTGTACCCATTGTTATTGTTATATCAGCTTTAACATTTACTCTATCTTTCTTTGTTTTTAATCTTGCCTTGAGCGAATCTATTATGCGTGCTATCGCAGTACTCGTTATTTCTTGTCCTTGTGCCATGGGTTTAGCAACACCAACGGCAGTTATGGTAGGCTTAGGAAGAGCAGCTAAAAGCGGAATATTAATAAAAGGAGGAGATACATTAGAGCAATTTGCTAGAACAAAAAGCATCGTTTTTGATAAAACAGGAACAATTACAAATGGAGAGTTTACTATAAATAAAATAGAATTTTTAGAATCGGAAGAGCAGCATTATAAAAACATTATTTATTCGCTTGAAACACACTCATCTCATCCTTTGGCTAATGCCATTAAAGATGAACTCAATGATTGTTCTTACTTAGAGCTCACAAATGTAATAGAAGAAAAAGGATTTGGAATAAAAGCTTCCTATGAAGGAAGTAATTACCAGTTTGGTTCTGCTAAATATACAGACAATAATGACAAAGATTTTAATCTATTTCTTAGAAAAGAAAATAAAACTGTTGCCAAATTACTTTGTACCGATCAGATCAAACAAGATGCAAAAGAAACAATCAGAGATTTAAAAAAATTAGATATAAACTCTATTATTCTTAGTGGCGATAGCAATAATAAATGCCAGAAAATAGCAAATGATGTAGGTATTAAAAATTGGTATGGAGAGCAAAGTCCTTCTCAAAAACTAGAGAAGATTGAGCATTTAAATTCTAATTCAAACGTTGCAATGATAGGAGATGGAATAAATGATGCCCCAGCTTTGTCCAAAGCTAGTATTGGAGTTTCAATTGGGGGTAGCTCTCAAATTGCTATTGACGCTGCTCAAATTGTTTTACTAGATTCTAAATCATTAAAACAGTTAAAAAACGCTTTTCTTATAAGCAAACATACTTTACTTACTATTAAACAAAATTTATTTTGGGCGTTTTCTTATAATATTGTGGCAATTCCTCTAGCAGCATTCGGTCATTTAGAGCCAATGTATGCAGCCTTATTCATGGCATTTTCCGATGTAATTGTAATAGGAAATTCTTTACGTCTAAAAAAGAAGAAATTAAATTAAATGATTTAGGCTAGTAACAGAGATTATCTTTTCTGTAGTAAATCCTTCAGCATATTTACAAGACGATAATCTACCTAAATTAGATGCTCTATATTTTATACTTTCTAAAAAATCTTGTGAGGAAATAATTGTCTTAGGTTCGGCTGAATCAGGATTATAAAATTGAGATTTATAAGCTAATACAGATTCCATTTTTTTATCCATAAAATCAGAAATATCAACAACAAAGTCTGGAGTAATTTCATGGAATTGAATATAATGATAAACGTGTTTTGGTCTCCAAGCATCTTGGCCCGTATCGATTTTAGTCAAACCAGATAAAAAACAAGCATCAGAAACTAAAGAAGAACCCTTTGCATGATCAGGGTGTCTATCACTTACCGCATTACACAGAATTATTTTAGGTCGATATTCCCTGATTATCTTTACCAGCTCTAATTGGTGCATTTCATCATTTTGAAAAAATCCATCTCTAAAATTCATGTTATGCCTAAATTCTACACCTAAAATTTGTGCTGCATGAGCAGATTCTTTATCTCTAATTTCAGCGCTTCCTCTTGTGCCAAGTTCACCTCTGGTTAAATCTATTATTCCTACTTTGTTTCCTTCGGAAATATGTTTTAAGATAGTTCCAGCACAACTCAGCTCGACATCATCAGGATGTGCACCAATTGCTAATATGTCAATTTGATTATTCATTATTTTTTTAAAGTTTTTTGCTTAAAATAAGCAACTGTAGTTACTATAAAAATAATAGCAATAGAATAATATACAAAAGTTGGAATTGGCATTGGGTCTCCCTGTGCATAAGAATGAAGTCCGGAAAGATAAAAATTCACTCCAAAATAGGTCATTATAATTGATCCATAAGCTACTAATGATGCAAAATTAAATACGAAAGCACTTTTAAGTTTAGGTATAAACCTTAAATGCAATACAAATATATAACACAACATACTTGCAAAAGCCCAAGTTTCTTTTGGGTCCCAACCCCAATATCTACCCCATGACTCATTTGCCCATACACCCCCTAAAAATGTTCCTATTGACAACATAAATAAGCCAATCGTAATACTCATTTCGTTAATATAGGTTAGCTCGCTGATAGAGTTTTTTATTCTTTTAAAATTCACCTTATTCTGTAATATCATCAATGCAAGATTCATAAAACCAAGTATTGCTCCAAGAGCTAAGAAACCATAGCTAGCGGTAATGATAGCTACATGAATCATTAACCAATAAGAATCTAAAACGGGAACCAAATTTGTAATTTCAGGATCTAACCAATTTAATGCAGCAACCATTAAAAGTAGTGAAGAAATAACCGAAGTTGCAGCCATACTCATCATGCTTTTTTTAGAAAAAACGAACCCAGCTAATATAGTTGCCCATGCGATATAAATCACACTCTCATAGGCATTACTCCAAGGAGCATGGTCAGAGATATACCATCTAGCAATTAGACCAATTGTATGAACAAAAAAACCAGCTACCAATAAATAAAATCCTACACGAATGACGGACATTCTCCAATTTCTATGCTTTAATACATTTTGTAATAAAAGGAGAATCATTATAAGACCAATTATCGCATAGTAAGAAGTAAGTTTATTAAAAACTTTTAATTCGTTATAGAGCGATTCAACTTTTAGCTTAGTTTTTGAAGGATAGACATTTACTCCATATTTTTGTTGGTACTTTTTAATGGCATCTAAAGTATTATTAGCAACAGACCAATCTCCATCATTTTGTGCTTGTGCAATGCTTGTAAAATAAATAGGTAAAATTGAAAAAACAAATAAAGAATCATCACCAGTAAATACATCACTTGACTGATAAGTTGAATACCATTTATCGTTAGAATCATTTGCAAGAGGGAAAAACCTAAAAAATGATCCATTATATAGCATGTAGCAAACGTTTACTCTTTCGTCTACCGCAATTACTTCTTTATCGTACTTAGACCTCATAGCAGGTTTTTTAGCATAAGCTTTTTCTACTTTATCTGTGAGTACGTAACTTGCTTCAAAACTAAAAAAGGACAAAAACGAAGTATATTTTTGATCAATACCTAATTCCTTTTGTAATTCTTCATTTCCTACCTTAATAATAGGTGCTTGTTGCCATAAATAAGGATTTTGAGCCATTCCGAGAACAACCTGGTTTGCGTTTAATCCTAAATAATCGCTTTTCCTAAGCACTTTTCTTAAAATCTCAGAACTAGAGGTGCTAAAAGGTTTCATTCTTCCGCCGTTATCTTGAACAACTAACATCCCGAATTCGTTAGCATGAGATTCCTCTATAGCTGAAGCTAAAATTAAAGAATCTGTAGAATGACTGTGAGCATCAAAAGAGTTTAAAGTGAAAAATATAAGCACTAATGACGCAAGTCTTTTAGCATCAATATCCCTCAACTTTCTTCTAAGACTGCTAAATCTAGTTTTTTTAGAAAAAACAGTAAAAATCATTCCTAAGGACATCAGAAAATATCCTAAATAACTAATAAGTGTTCCCCAAAAATCATGATTCACAGATAATACTGTTCCAAGCTCGTCTTGGTCATAGGAAGATTGAAAGAATCTATACCCCCTGTGATCTAAAACATTATTCATATAAATTCTATGGTCTTGTTCGAGCTGTCCATCAATAAGAGTTACTTCGCTAGCAAAAGAGGAAGGACTATTCGAACCAGGGTAGCGATCTAACTGAAAATCATTTAGTTGAATTTTAAATGGCGTAATAAAAAATTTAGAGCCATAAGACACAGAGAAATTTAAACCATCTAACTCAAAATGAGATTTAGAGGTTACAAATCCTCTATCACCAAATAAAGTTAAATTCTTTGTTTGGTTATTGCAATTTACCTTAACTAAAAGCGCATCTTCTATTTCTTGCCCTTCCGGATTTTCAACTGAATAATAATCTACCTTTGAGTTTTCACTAATTGTAGGTATTACAAAATTATAACCAGGCATAGAATATAAAGACCGCAACATAATTGGTTGGATACTATCTCTTTTTTGAGTTCCCGAAAAACGATCGGCCATTCGCATAAAATCTGCATCAGAGGGCAATTGAATCATTAATAACTCATCTTGGTAGAAAAAATTAACATGTCCTTGCAAAGGAGTACCGAATGAAAAATTAAGTCCCAGAAATTGATTAGCAGTATTTTCTTCCAAATAAAAGGTTTCTCTTCCGTTTTGTCCGGCCATTACAATCGTTAAAATTTCCTTTTCACCCTGACCAACTAACAAGGTATCTTTAGCATTTTTGATGTAATCAACATATTCTATTGAAATATCGTTGTCTAAAAAATCTAAATTATTTTTAAAATGATTTGACTTTAAAAAAGAAAGAGGACCATTATAATCGTGAAGTAAAATAGGAGTATCGTGTTCGTACTGAAATTTATTATTATGAACTTTAAATTGTAAAAATGTTTGATCGGATACAATCAAATTTGACGAATCATTTTCACGTATCGACATTGTACCCTCGAAACTAACGTATCTAGTAATGCCAGCCCCAATGGTAATTACAATAAATGAAATATGAAAAAGTAGTACAGGCCATTTTTCTTTTCTGAGTAAATTGTATCGCCTGATATTATACAACATATTAATGTTTAATAGGACAATGATTACTTCAAACCAATGGGCATTATACACCAAAGCTTTTGCTGTTTGAGTACCATAATCGTTTTCAATAAACGTAGCGTATGCTACCGCAATAAAAAAGGTTAAAACCAAAATTGTCATGAATTTCATTGACAATAAAAAAGATTTAATTTTATTTAACATTTATCTACTAAATTTGTTGGTACAAAATTACTTAATTTTGACGCTATAATTCCCATATTTCTATTAAAAAATACAATGAAAAAAATCACTCTTATTGGCTCAGGAAATTTAGGAACACAATTAGGTATTTCTCTAGCTAAAAACGGTTATAAGATTGTTCAAGTATTTAGCAAATCGATAGAAAATGCTACAATTCTTGCTAACAAGCTAAATAGTAAACCCATAGATAACTTAAACCAACTTGAAAATACCGATTTAGCAATTATTTCAGTAAATGACGATATCGTTTCCGAACTAAGTCAACTTATTAACTTTCCGCAAGTGCACACTTCCGGAATGGTAAGTATGAATAAACTTAATAAAAAATATTCTGTTGGTGTTTTTTATCCTTTACAGACTTTTTCTAAAAATAAAAAAGTCGAATTCGACCAAATACCCATTTGCATAGAATCTGATGACAATGAATTTTTAAAAAAAATTGAAAAACTGGCATATTCACTTTCTAGAAAAGTGTATGTAATGGACGAAAATAAAAGATCAAAATTACATCTTAGTGCTGTTATTTCTTGCAATTTTTCTAATCTAATGTACCAATTTGCAAACGAAATTTGTAAAGAAAATGATATTCCTTTTGAAGTATTGCACAATTTAATAGAAGAAACCTCATTAAAAATTCAAAATATTAGTCCGAAAAATGCTCAAACAGGACCAGCAAAAAGATTGGATAAAATTACTATAGATAAACATTTGACTATTCTCAAAGAAAATCAAGAATTAAAAGAAATTTATAACTCCTTAAGCAACAGCATAATTAAAAGAAAATGAATTACAAGCAAATTTTACCACAAATAACCACTTTTATTTTTGACGTAGACGGCGTTCTTACTGATGGATCAATACTTTTAATGCCCAGCGGTGAACAGATAAGAAACATGAATACTAAAGATGGTTTAGCAATTAGAAAAGCTATCTCTTTAGGATATAAGATAATAATTATATCAGGTGGTAAAAGCGAGGGACTGAAAAAAAGATTTGTATATTTAAATATTACAGACGTATACCTAGGATGCTCTGACAAGAAGGATGCTCTAAATGAATTGATAGAAATTTATGATTTAAACACTGATCATATTTTATATATGGGTGATGATCTTAATGACTTAGAGATAATGAATGAAGTCGGACTCCCCTGCTCACCTCAAGACGGTGCTAGTGAAGTAAAAGAAATCTCAAAATACATTTCATATAAAAATGGAGGCAAAGGGTGTGTAAGAGACGTAATTGAACAAACTCTTAGAGTGCAAAAAAAATGGTAATATGAATGTAGTTTCTGACTTTTTAAATTTAGTTAGGTATAAAAATTTATTGATAATTATTCTAACTCAATTTATAATAAAGTATGTTTTAATAAACCCTCATATTTCTAGCTACAATTTAAATAATTTTAACTTTAGTTTATTGGTGATTTCGACGATTTTAATTGCTGGAGCAGGTAATATTGTAAACGATTATTTTGACATTAAAATAGATCAATTTAATCAAAGAAAAATTATTATAGGCGAAACCATAAAAAGACGAATTGCAATAATTTTGCACTTATTATTTAGCATCGTAGGAATTATTATAGGCTTCTATTTGTCGTACAAAATAGAACTTACTTTTCTCGGCTTTATTAATCTCTTTTGTGTTGTTAGCCTTTGGTTTTACTCTACCACTTTTAAAAGAAAGCCTATTGTTGGAAATTTATTAATTGCATTTTTATCTGCATTAGTTTTAATTGTTATTCCTCTATATGATCTATTACCAATATTAAATGAAGAATCATTAGCAGTTATAACAAAAGTATCTTTTTATGTCTTTTTTGCTTTTTTCTTTTCTTTCATAAGAGAAATCATCAAAGATCTTGAAGATATTGATGGAGATTTAAAAGCTGGACTAAAAACATTTGCTATTACATTAGGAATAAAAAGAACAAAAAAAGTGTTGAAAATCTTAACAGTCTTTATGTTATTTGTTTTTCTTTATTTAATAACATTATTCTATCCATCAGATTATTTTACCTTCTTTTACCTTCTTTTACTCGTAACAACTCCTCTTTTTATATTTTTCATTTTACTTTTTAAATCGGAAACAAAAAAAGAATATAGTATATTGAGTATGTTGCTAAAGCTAATAATGCTTAGCGGTATTTTTTCAATGTTTATTATTTAGTAACTCAATAAAATGATTTCCGAAAAATTTAAAAATCAAAAGATAATTTTAGCAAGTAACTCTCCAAGAAGAAAAGAATTATTCTCTTGTTTAGATTTACCATTTGAAATTTTTACGAAACAAATTGACGAAAATTTTCCGGAAGAAATTCCGATAAATGAGGTTGCTGAATTTTTAGCTAAAAAGAAGGCTAACTCTTACAATCTTAATAAAAATGAAATTTATATTACTGCTGATACAATAGTAATACACCAGAATAAAATTCTTAATAAACCAAAGGATGAGGCCCAAGCAAGTGAAATGTTACATGTAATCTCAAATTCGTGTAATACTGTTATAACCGGTGTATGTATTCAATCTAGAGAAAAGCAAATTTCATTTTCAGAATCATCAACAGTTTATTTTTCATCTTTAGAAGATAAAGAAATAAAATTTTATATTGATAGATATAATCCGCTAGATAAGGCTGGAGCATATGGAATCCAAGATTGGATTGGAAAAATAGGTGTTAAAAAAATTGATGGATGTTTTTATAACATAATGGGTTTACCAATTCAAAAACTATATCAGGAACTAAAAAAGTATTAAGCATTATAAAATTAGTATTTTTGTTATTCTATTTAATTTTAACATAAATGAAGAATCTGAACATTTTATTTATCCTTTTTTCAATTCTAATTACATCGTGTTCTCCGATGAGTAAAATGGTTTTGATGAATGATGACAAGATAAAAGTTGCAATTAGTAAACCTGTCCCTACGGAACACTTATTTCAAATTGGAGATGTACTTCATGTTAAAATATTAGGTGTAAACGAAGAATCTTTTGGCTTGTTTAACGTCGAAACAAATGCAAATAACATACAGGCTACAACTGCTAACCTATATTTGAATGGTTTTACAATTGACAATAATGGTAAAATTGAAATACCAACATTAGGTAAAATTTATGTTAAGGATTTAAACCTTGAACAAACAAAAAAAGCAATTCAGCAAAAAGCAGATGAGTTTTTAGTTAACTCAACTGTGATTGTAAAGCACATTAATTTTGAAATTACTCTTCTTGGAGAAGTAAATAGACCCGGAACTTTTACAGTCTTTAAACAAAACATTAGCATTTTTGAAGCACTAGGTCTTGCTGGTGATCTTACAGATTACGCTAATCGAAAAAAAATTACAATCATTAGAGGAAACGAAACAATTCCAGTAAATCTAACTAAAAAAGAAATCTTGTACCTTAAAGAGTATTATCTTAAGCCTAATGATGTAGTTTACATCAAACCATTATCTAATGTTCGTTTAAGAAGTTCAAATGCTCAGATTTATATTTCTGCAATTTCTACAATTGCCCTAGTTGCCAATATCGTTCTTGGTATATTTAATTCAAATTAACTTATGAAAGATTACCAAGAAAATAACGATCAAATAGACATTAAAGAAGTACTCGAAAAATATTATAAATATTGGTACTTTTTCATAATTGCAATCTTATTTAGCTTATTTATTGGATTCTTATATCTAAGGTATACACCAAAAAATTATAGTGCTTCAACAACAATTTTAGTTAAAGACGAAAACAATACCTCCTTAGGTTCTGACAACATAATAGATGGTATTGATTTATTTGGAAAAAATAGAAATATTAAAAATGAAATTGGAATATTAAGATCATTTAGTTTGGTTAAACAAACTTTAAAAGAAGTCAATTTTAATATCTCCTATGTAAATGAAGGGAAGTTAACTAGCATTGACATTTACTCTAGGAGTCCATTTAAAGTTATATTGGACTCTTCTCACATTCAATCCTTAGGAGAAAAATTTTATGTCAATTTAATATCTAAAGACGAGTTTGAGATTTATACTAAGGTTGAATCAGGACAATTTTATGATCTCAATAATGAAAAATACCTAAGGAGTTCCGATATCATATTTAGTTATGAACAAAATCATAAATTTGAAGAGTGGATTGAATCGGATTACTTTAAATTTAAATTAGAAAAAAACGATTTTACGCTTTTCGATGAAGAAAATTGGAACAACTACTCTTTTGTTATTAACGATTTAAATTCACTAACCGAAAAATTCTTAAAAAGATTAAAAATTAAAGAAATTGAAAAAGAATCCTCTATTTTAAAAATAAGTTTAGAAGGAAATAATACTATTAAAATTATTGATTTTCTGGATATATACTCTAAGAATTATTTACAGATTGGACTTAACGAAAAAAATGAAATAGCAACTAATACTATCAATTTTATTAACAATCAATTAGTAGAAATTAGAGATTCGCTTACCAACGTAGAATCAGTATTAGAAAAATTCAAATTAGAAAATCCAAAAATTGAATTATCTAAAAAAGAATACGGTGCGTTTTATCAAATACAAAAATTAGAGGAAGAACAAGCTATTTTGAGCTTAAACAATAAGTATTATATTTCTCTCAAAAATTACCTTAAAAATAATGATAATATCAATAATATTTTAGCCCCATCTTCCATGGGAATAAATGATCCCTTGCTAAATAATTTAATTATCGAACTTTCTCAATTGTATTCAGAGTTAGAAGTTATTTCTTTAAATACTAAATCAATTCACCCTGCGGTTCAATCTCTTCAAAATCAAATTACAATTACTAAAGGAAAGATATTAGAAAATATTGAAAATATTATTGTCAGCTCAGAGCTTTCACTAAATGATATCGATAAAAGAATCAAAGAATTTGACACATTAATTAACACACTACCAGAAAGTGAAAGAAAGTTAGTACGTATTCAAAGAAAATTTAACCTTAACGAAACTACTTATACCTATCTTCTTGAAAAAAGAGCTGAAGCTTCTATAGCAAAATCAGGAAATGTTGCTGACAACAAAGTAATAGATAAAGCCAGATTAATAAACAAAGATCCTATTAGCCCTAATTCTAAATCTGCCTATTTTGTAAGTATATTCATAGGGATGCTAATTCCACTGACGTGGATCACTTTAAAAGATTTATTAAACAATAAAATAGTTAGTAAAAAAGACGTAAAAAAACTCTGTAACATACCTATCTTAGGTAATATAACGCATAACGACAAAAGCACAAACCTTGTAGTTTTTAATCACCCAAAATCAGCGATTAGCGAATCTTTAAGGACAATAAGAACTAATATCCAATACTTATCATCCGACAAAGAACAAAAAATTATTTGTATAAGCTCATCTATTAGTGGAGAAGGAAAATCATTTTGTTCTATGAATCTTTCTTCAATTTTAGCCACTACCTATAATAAAACAATTCTTATTAGTGCTGATATGAGAAAACCAAAAATATTTGATGATTTTAAACTCAACAAAGACAAAGGATTAAGTTCTTTTCTTATTGGTGCTTCTAGCTTAAAAGAAGTAACTCAAAAAACTGAAAATGAAAACTTGGATGTTATTATTTCTGGGCCTATACCACCAAATCCTGCGGAGTTATTAGAAAAACCTATAATGGATAATCTCTTAATTGATTTAAAAAAGAAATATAAATATATAATTATTGATACACCACCAATCGGACTTGTTACAGATGGTCAAATTCTAATGAATAAATCCGATATTAATTTACTGATGGTAAGAGAAAACTATACTACAAAAAGTATGGTAGCAAACATAGAAGAAATAGCTCAGAAAAATAATATTAAAAACCTTAACCTGATACTTAATGATGTTAATAGCTATAACTCACAGTATGGCTATAAATATGGATACGGTTATTATGAGGAAGATTCAAATCAAAACAAAAAGTCCAGATGGTCATTCAAATAATAAAAAATGAAAAAAAAACCAGCAGATAAAATTCAAGATATCCAATATTTCGGTGAGTATGGAGGTGTTAATCCCTCCATCGCAGATTCTTCAACCTTTACATATTTAGAAGGTAAAACCATGGAGATGGTATTCGATGGTGAAAGAGAAGGTTGTTACCTTTACTCGAGACACATGAATCCTAGTACCGGGTATTTAGCAGAAGCTGTTTCTAACATGGAGTTTACCGAAGCAGGACAAGTTTGCGCATCAGGTATGGGCGCTATAAGTTCTACTATTTTACAAATTTGTAATCAAGGAGATCATATTGTTTCTAGTAGAACTATTTATGGTGGAACATATGCTTTCATGAAAAATTTCTTACCAAAGTTTAATATTAATACATCATTTGTTGATATTACAAATCTTGAAGATGTTGAAAATGCTATTAATCAAAATAGTAAAATACTTTATTGCGAAACCATGAGCAATCCGTTATTGGAAGTAGCAGATATTCGTGCTTTATCTGATTTAGCAAAAAAACATGGTCTGCAATTAGTAGTAGATAACACATTTACTCCTCTAATTTTCTCTCCCTCAGAGCTTGGTGCTGATATTGTTATTCATTCTCTAACCAAATTCATAAACGGTGCTAGTGATGCCGTAGGAGGAATTGTTTGTTCTTCAAAAGATTTTGTAATGAGTCTTATCGATGTCAATGATGGAGCTGCTATGCTTTTAGGACCAACAATGGACGCTATTAAAGCTAATGGAATTCTTAAAAACCTAAGAACTCTACATGTACGAATGAAGCAGCATAGTTATAATGCAATGTATTTAGCTAATAAATTTCAAGAACTAGGAATAAAAGTATATTATCCCGGTCTAAATTCTCACCCCCAACATGATGTAATGAAAAGTCAAATGAATGAAGAATTTGGCTTTGGTGGAATGGTAATGATAGATGCTAAATCTATTAAAAAAGCATATGAATTAATGGAGGAAATGCAAAATAATAACATTGGTTATCTTGCTGTTAGTCTTGGTTTTTACAAAACACTTTTCTCAGCTCCTGGAGCTAGTACATCTTCAGAAATTCCAGAGCATGAACAAAAAGAAATGGGTATCTCGGAAGGAATGGTTCGTCTATCAATCGGATTAGATAACGACATAGAAAGAACATTTCAAAAAATTAAAGATTGTCTTAAAAAAGTAAAGTTGATCTAAATGAATAAAAAATCGATCTCTTTATTTGATGCGTTGGTTCCAATTGTAGTACTAATAGGACTTCTAGGGCTAAACGTATTTCTATATGGAGATGATTCACTTGGAGGGGCTAACCAACTTGCGTTGTTGTTAGGAACAGGAGTAGCTACAATTATTGGGATTAAAAATAATTCAAACTGGGAACACATTATTAAGGGAATTAGTAAAAGCATTAGCTCTACAGCTCCAGCTATTATTATTTTACTTCTAATCGGTTCACTTGCTGGCACTTGGCTCATTAGCGGAATAGTTCCATCTATGATTTATTATGGGCTACAAATCTTAAATCCTAAAATATTTTTATTTGCCTCATGTATTATTTGTGCAATTGTTTCTTTAGCATCAGGAAGCTCATGGTCTACAATTGCAACGGTAGGTATTGCACTTTTAGGTATTGGTGAGGCCTTAGAAATAAGTACAGGTTTAGTAGCAGGATCAATTATCTCAGGAGCTTATTTTGGTGACAAACTATCTCCACTATCAGACACTACAAACTTAGCACCAGCAATGGCTGGAACAGATTTATTTACTCATATAAGGTATATGCTATACACCACTGTTCCTTCTTATATCATTACCTTATTACTTTTTTTATTCATTGGATTTTCAACAAATTCTGATGTAAGTAACAATGATGTTCAAAATATTCTTAATAGCCTTAATCAAAGCTTTTATATAAGTCCATGGTTATTTTCAGTGCCAATTTTATTATTTGTACTTATAATAAAAAAAGTTCCTTCAATACCAGCATTATTAATTAGCTCTTTATTAGGAGGAGTTTTTGCTGCAATTTTTCAGCCCGATATAATTAAGCAAATTGCTAATTTAAATAGTAGTTATATTAAATCCCACCCTATAGAAATTTTCACAGGATTAGAGTTTCAATACATAAAAGCTAGTTATATTGGAATAATTAATGCAATGGGAAGCGATACTTCTATTATTACAGATAATAAAATAATGAACGACCTTCTCTCATCTGGAGGAATGTATGGAATGCTTAATACTATTTGGCTTATAATTTGTGCTATGTGTTTTGGTGGAACAATGGAGGCGATAGGAGCATTAAAGAAAATAAGTCAATCAATTATAAAGTATGCTAACAGTACAGGGTCCCTTATTGCTACCACAGCTTGCACCTGCCTATTTTTCAACACTACTGCTAGCGATCAATATCTGAGTATTGTCGTTCCAGGAAAAATGTATTCCGATGCTTTCAAAAAGAAGAAATTAGCTCCAGAAAATCTTAGTCGTACTCTAGAAGATAGCGGTACTGTTACTTCTGTCTTAATCCCTTGGAACACTTGTGGAGCAACTCAGTCTGGAGTATTAGGAGTAGCAACAATTATATATTTACCTTTTTGTTTCTTTAATATTATTAGCCCTATTATGACAATAATCTATGGCTATTTTAATATAAAAATTAGGAGACTAAAAGACTAGATAGACTCTTCTACATGGTATTTGTTTCTATCTTCAGCATTTCTAGAAATCATTTCTCCAATAAAACCAGCTAAAAATAATTGCAGTCCCATTAACATAGATGTCAATGCAATATAAAAGCTACTCATATCAGCTATATTCCTAGCAGTAACCTCGTTATACATATAATATAACTTAGACCCTCCCACATAAAAGAATAAAATTAAACCAAGAAAAAACATTAAGGTACCCAACACTCCAAAAAAATGCATTGGTTTTTTACCAAATTTAGAAACAAATGTGATGGTTAATAAATCGAGAAAACCATTTATAAATCTTTCTAATCCGAATTTTGTCACCCCATATTTTCTAGATTGATGCTGTACTACTTTCTCCCCTATTTTGCTAAACCCTGCTCGTTTAGCCAACATAGGAATATATCTATGCATTTCTCCATAGACTTCAATATTTTTCACAACCTCTTTTCTATAAGATTTAAGACCACAGTTAAAGTCGTGTAAATATATTCCGGACGCTTTTCTTGCTGCCCAATTATATAGCTTTGTAGGAATCGTTTTCGTTATAGGATCGAATCGTTTTTGTTTCCATCCAGAAACCAAATCAAAACCATCGTTAACTATCATGGAGTACAATTCAGGAATTTCTTCTGGACTATCTTGCAAATCAGCATCCATTGTGATAACCACCTCTCCATTAGCATTTTCAAAACCAACGTTTAAAGCAGCTGATTTACCATAATTTCTTCTAAATTTTATTCCTCTTACTTGTTCTATTTTAGATGATAATTCAACAATAACTTTCCAAGTAAAATCAGTACTTCCGTCATCAACTAAAATAACTTCGTATGAAAAATTATTAGAGCTCATTACTTTATCTATCCAACTACAAAGTTCAGGTAAAGATTCATGTTCATTGAAAGAAGGGACTATTATTGAAATATCCATAAGCTATTCTGTTTCGATTGGTGCTTCTTTTTTAACAAACAAAGCAATTATTAAAGATAGAAAAACAAAGAAAAATAAAGACGAAGTGTATCCTTTGCTAAGACTACTAACAGAAAAACTATTTTGACTCTCTAAATCGACTATTAATTCATCAATGACATCATCAGGAAAAAAATCAGACATTACGACAATAAGTTTTTGAATTGTCGCCTCTTGTAATATTATTCCATAAGAAGGATCTACATAATTAAATAATAAAATTTTAAAAAAAGTATGAATAAAAGTAGAAGCTGCTAATAAGCCAAAACAAACAATAAAACTATTTTTAAAGTTTAAGTAACCTAAATTAATTTTCTTAAACTGATTTATTAGGACAATTAAGAAAACTAGCGGAGTTATTAATTCTATCAAATTCCATATTAACGATAGTTTAAAGTCAACTCCCATTATATATGACATTAAGCTGATAAATATCATAAAAGCTCCAAGAATGAGCCCATTTTTAAAAATGTAATCTTTCATTTACATAAGGATTTAACGCAAATATAATCCAAAATATAAATAAACTAAAACAATTGTAAAAGAGTTGAAATGATTTATATTTGCATCGGGCAAGTCTTACACGATCAGCTCCTGCTGAACTCCCCCAGGACCGGAAGGTAGCAAGGGTAAGTGGTTGAGCGATGCGATGTAAGTAGCTTGCCCATTTTTTATTATCTTTAAGGTGTAAACTGCAAACTATGGACTTCTTTCTAGACACCGCAAACATTGATCAAATTAAACAAGCCCAAGATTTAGGAATTTTAAAATGGCGTACTACTAATCCCTCCTTAATGCTAAAGGATGGAGTAAAAAAAGAGCATCTAAATAAACACTATTTAGAAATATGTAAAATTGTGGATGGACCTGTTAGTGCAGAAGTCATTTCTACTGATTACAAAGAGATTGTGAAAGAAGGAGATAAACTTTCTAAAATACATCCACAAATAGTATTAAAAATACCTATGATTAAAGATGGGATAAAAGCAATTAAATATTTTCATCAAAAAGGAATAAAAACAAATTGCACACTAGTTTTTACCCTAGGTCAAGCAATTTTAGCTGCAAAAGCTGGAGCTTCATATATTTCTCCATTTATAGGCAGACTAGAAGATAACAATCAAGATGGCATTAAATTAGTAAAAACAATTTCCGATTTTTATAGTTTTCATCGTTATGAAACAAAAATTTTAGCTGCTTCAATAAGAAACACAAATCACATTACCGACTGTGCTATTGCTGGAGCAAATGCTATAACCGTTCCTCTCCCGCTTTTACTACAACTTTTTAACCATCCTTTAACGGATAAAGGTCTACAAAAGTTTTTGGATGATCATAAAAAAAATAACCACTAATGTTTATTGAAATTCATCCAGAAAACCCTAATCCTAGAGGTATTTCAAAAGTTGTAGAATGCTTAAAAGACGGTGGTGTCGTAATTTATCCTACAGATACAATATACGGAATTGGATGCGATATTTTTCAACCCAAAGCTGTGGATAGAATTGCAAAAATTAAAGGTATCGATTTAAAAAAACAAAACTTTTCTTTCATATGTTCTGATTTGTCTCACTTATCAGATTATACTTTGCCAATAGATAGGACTCTATATAAAATTATGAGAAAAGTATTGCCGGGACCTTACACATTTATTTTAAATGCTAATTCTAATATCCCTAAGTTATTCAAAATAAAAAAGAAAACCGTTGGTATAAGAGTGCCAAATCATAAAATACCTATTTGCCTAGTGGAAGAAATTGGAAATCCATTATTAACAACCTCCTTAATTGAAAATACAGAGAATATAGAAAGTAATATCGAACCGACTCTTATTTATGAAAACTACAAAAATAAAGTTGACATTATTATTGATGGTGGTTTAGGCAAGTTAACTCCTTCAACCGTTCTTAACTGTACTAAATCAGAAATAGAAATTATAAGAGAAGGATTAGGCCCAATAGGTCTACTTTACTAAGATAGTATGGATTTTCAAAATCTGAGTACTAAGAAGAATAGTCTCTTCATTGTCAATGACAAAATCACACCTAGAAATTAAATCGGACTGACTTAATTGTTTGTCCATTCTTAATCTTATTTCAGATTCGGACATATTATCCCTTTCCACAACTCTTTTAAGTCGTAAGTTATCGCTAGCAACAACACAAATAACTTTGTCAAGTGATTTATAAGAATTGCTCTTGAAAAGTACAGCAGCCTCTTTAATAACATAATCAGCTTTAGAATGGCTAATACACCATTTATCAAAATCAGAAGCAACTAACGGATGCACCAACCCATTAAGATAATTTAGCTTTTGTAAATCGTTAAAAACAATGTTAGAAATAAAAACGGTGTTTAATTGGTTGTTAGCACTATAAGCCTCAGAACCAAAATAAGATGAAATAGCACTTTTTAAGCTAAAATCGTTTGACATTAACCACTTTGCTCGTTGATCAGAATTATAAACAGGAACATCAAGTATTTTAAAAAAACTTGAAACAGTGGTTTTACCACTTCCAATATTTCCTGTCAAACCTATTTTCTTCATTATTTTTTTATGAGGATATATTCAACTTTATTTGGAATAATTCTAACGTTTTCGACAAAATTAGATTTTTTACCTAAACTAACATTTAGATTATTAAAATCAGTATTAATATCGCAGTAAGCAGTAAAATCTGAGCTTTTTACTAAATCATAGTTATCTAATGAAACCAGAAATTCTAGATCTACATTATCAGGGATAAATTTTACTGTATATCCTGATGGAATATTTTTTGCTTTTAATTTTATATTCTTCCTTCCTTCTGTAAATTGCTCAACTCCAAACGACCAATTTATTAAATCATGAGAAAATGATAGATCTGGAAAATTTATGGATTCTAGCTTCACTTCCCCTTTTTCATTAGAGTTAACGTTAGATAACTCTAAAACTTTTGTATTGATTTCGTTAATAACCTCAACAACAGCTTGAGGACCAGAAATAGTTACCGATTTAGGATTTAGAATAACCTCATCTTTCTGGCGATACATCTGTTCATAAGAAATATCAGAAATAAATTTAACAGGAACTGTTCGTTCTGTTTTTTTATCTAAAAACAAATCTATTCTATTTGGCTGAATGTGCAACAATTGCATGTTGGTAGGTAGCATTTCTTGAACTTCAGAAAGAGATTGCTTCCCTAGCCAAAAATAGTTCCATAATTTCCCTTTTTTTACAGGAATAAATCCAGAAACAGAAAGGTTAATTTTTGGCTTTAACTTAAGGCGATGAGCCAAGATAGTAAAGCCGGGTGCGTTTACTTGTAATTGCAACTCTACTTGTTTGTTTTCGATTTGCAACATTTTCTCAGGAAAATCAATGAAATTTACATCGTACTTTATAGATGCCGTATAATCTTTTGACAACACTGTTAAAGTCCAAAATATAGTAGAAAGGACTATTAGAATTGTAAAAACAGGCAAATACTTTTTCTCGATTTTTAAAAAACCAAAGAATTTAATTAATAATAATTTTATACGATTTGCCATAGACAAAAAAAAACGGGCAAAAGCCCGTATTAAAATTTATCTTATTTTGATTTTTCTTTGCTAGCTCCATTTGGAGTCAAAGCAGTTTTTTCAACCCAAATTTTTACTCCTTCAGAGATATCAATTTTAACTTTTGTTTCACTTATTTCTGAAACTTTTCCGTGAATTCCTCCAGAGGTAATGATCTTATCTCCTTTAGCAATTGCTTCTCTAAACTTTCTTTCCTCTTTTTGTTTCTTAATTTGTGGTCTAATCATGAAAAACCAAAAAACAGCGAAAACAATTACAAAGAAAATTAATTGTTGATTTCCGCCTTGGGCTTGGTTGATTGTAAAAAATATATTGTTCATCATAAGGATTGTATTTCTGCTTTAATTTTAATTACTTTTCTATTCGGGTTTGTATTAGCAGTTAAAGTAACTGCTTTATTTTGAATACCTTTTCTACCGCTACTATTAAAAGAAACATCTATGTTACCTGTTTCTCCAGGAGCAATAGGATTTTTTGGCCAATTTGGCACAGTACAGCCACATGACCCTTTTGCATTACTAATAATTAAAGGAGCATCTCCTGTATTAGTAAAAACAAAAGAATAAGAAACTTTTTCTCCATCTACTAAAAGACCAAAGTCATGCTCTTCTTCAACAAATGTAAATTGAGGAGTTCCTGAAACTGATGTAGAATTTTCAACGCTAGTTTTAGGAGTTTGCACTAGATCAGTTGAAAGCTTCTCATTTTCTACTTTTTTTGCCACGTCTTGACAAGAAATAAATGCAAAAATTGCGAAAATTGGTATAATTATATTTTTCATAATGTTAAATAGTTAAGTAACAAATTTATAAAATTATTCTATTAAACCTCTTCCTGTTTTCTTAATTGTGCCATCTTTAATCAATTCATTAACAAGATTGTCCAAAATACCATTCACGAACTTTTTACTTCTCTCCGTACTATAGTATTTTGCTAGGTCAATATATTCGTTCATACTCACTTTTACAGGAACGGTTGGCATTTCAATAAGTTCAGTAAGTGCCATTTGCATGAGTATTAAATCCATTTGAGCAACTCTCTCTATTTCCCAGTTATTTACTTTGACAGAAATAAGCTCTGAAAATCTATCCGAATTAGTGATTGCTTTTCTAAAAAGATTAATAGCAAATATTTCTTCTTCTTTATCTTTAAAAAGAGAAAGAAGACTTATGTTATCCTGATCAGAATCTTTTATGTTTTTGGTTATCATACTAGTGATAAAAGGTAAATCATCTTCCCAATAAATATTTAAGTCACGGAGATAATCTTGAAAAAGCTCTGCTTCTACCATTTGTTTAGAAAATATTTTTAAAATGAATTTTTTATCATCATTAAAATTTTGATCAGAAATTGACATGTAATAAATAAATTCATCAGACTTAGAAATTTCAAGAAAGATATTTTTAATCATGTCGCGATTATCTGAAAAAGATAATTTGAATTCAGAACCTAAAACCATTAATCGAGTATCCTCAACAAGTTTGGAAATAAACAGATTGTCTATAAACTTAGTATTTGGAGTTAAATCATTTTGAGTAGGAAGTTTTTTATGCTTTGAATTTTCAATATGATCATTAGCATAATCTCTAAGTTCTACGATAAACAATAATAAAAGAATGTATAACTCATTTATCTTATCGAGAGATTTAAGAAAATCTTTTTCGAACCTTACAATATCTTTGTCGCTTGACTGACTCCAAGCATATAAGGCTTGTAAAACTTTAATCCTTAAATGTCTCCTATTTAACATTGGTTATTTCTTAGCACTATTAATTCTCTCTTGAGCAATAATTAAAGCCGCATTGTGAGTTGTAATTGATTCTTTTTCAGCTTTTTCAAAAATTTCTAGAGTTGTATCGTAGATTTTTTTAGTTTGATTTAATGCTAGTTCTCTATCATAACCATTAAGTTCTGAATAAACATTTATTAAGCCGCCAGCATTAATTAAAAAATCAGGAGCATATAGAATGCCTAAGTCCTTTAAAATTTCAGCATGCTTTACTTCATCATCTAGCTGATTGTTTGCAGCACCTGCTATGATTTCACACTTCAATTTATAAATCGTATTGTCATTTAAGGTAGCACCTAGAGCACATGGTGAGTAAATATCCATTTCTGTTTCGTAAATGTTATCACTTCCAACAACCTTAGGATTAAAGAGTTCGCAAACTCTTTTAATATTATCTTTATTAATATCGTTTATGATTACATTTGCTCCCTCTTCTGTTAAATGTTTAACAACGTTTTCTCCTACGTGTCCTACCCCTTGAACAAGAACAGTGCTATTTTTTAAACTATCACTTCCCCATTTATACTTTGCAGCAGCCTTCATTCCCATATAAACACCAAAGGCTGTAACTGGAGATGGATCTCCTCCCCCTCCCATTTCAATAGGAATACCCGTAACAAAATTTGTTTCCATTTTTACAAAACGCATATCTTCAGTACTCATTCCTACATCCTCTGCAGTAATATATTTACCATTTAGACTATTAACAAAAACACCGAATCTTCTCATTAAGGCTTCATTTTTTTGTGTTTTTGCATCCCCTAAAATCACTGCCTTTCCACCCCCTAATTTAAGGCCAGTAATGGCAGCTTTAAAAGTCATACCCCTCGAAAGTCTTAATACATCTGTTACAGCATCCTTTTCTTGATTATAATCCCACATTCTAGTACCTCCTAAAGCAGGTCCTAATGTGGTATCATGAATTGCTATTATAGCTTTTAATCCAGTTTTATTGTCTTGACAAAAAACTACTTGTTCGTGAGATGAACTAGTCATAACATCTAATAATTCAACTTGATCAGTTTTAGAATCTTTACTTTTTGTCTCAATCATATTTCAAATAAATTTTGTAATATTAAATAGAAAGTTGATTAACTTTGACCAAGAATAATCAATATCTTTTTTGTTTTTTAGCGCTTGCGAATTTAAATTAATTATTTGTGCCCCACAAACCCGATTTTTCAAATGAATGATTTAAAACATCTAATAAAATATTACATCAAATATCGCTTTAGATTTTTTGTTGGGGTATTTTTTGTAGTTGTATCAAATATATTCGCCTTATACCCAGCTAAATACACCAGAATGGCCTTTGACAGGGCAAAAGAAGCTATTAGCACTCAAAATCAACTCACAATTAATATTGATTACAATGAATTAACACAAACGTTAATTTATTTTGGAGTTATGATAATTTTGTTTGCTCTACTTAAAGGTGTTTTCATGTTTTTCATGAGACAAACAATTATTGTAATGTCAAGAATGATAGAATTCGATTTAAAAAATGAAATCTATAGCCATTATCAAAAACTTGATTTATCTTTTTATAAAAGAAATAATACGGGCGATTTAATGTCTAGAATAAGTGAAGATGTTTCAAGAGTTAGAATGTTTTTAGGACCAGCAACCATGTATCCCATTAATATCATTTCTCTTTTTTCATTAATAGTTTACACGATGCTAAGTATTAATGTAAAACTAACATTATTTGTTTTAGCTCCTCTTCCAATAATGTCAATTAGCATCTTTTACATAAGTAAAGTTATTCATCAAAAGAGCGAACGAGTTCAAACTCAACTATCAAAACTTTCAACTTTTTCTCAAGAGACTTTCTCGGGAATAAGAATTATAAAATCGTTCACAAATGAGCAATCTAATTCAAAAGATTTTGAATCAGAAACAAAAAAATATTTGAATGAAAACGTATCTCTAGCAAAAACTAATGCTTTATTTTTCCCTTTCATGTTGCTTCTTATAGGCATCAGTACTCTTCTTACAATATACATTGGAGGTAAAGAAGCAATAGCAGGTAATATTACGACCGGAAATATTGCAGAATTTATTATTTATGTTAATATGCTTACCTGGCCAATGGCTTCAATCGGCTGGGTAACATCTATTATTCAGAGAGCTGATGCTTCTCAGAAAAGAATTAATGAGTTTTTAAAAACCGAAACTCAAATAAAAAATTATAATAATTCAAAATCTGAAATCAAGGGAAATATATCCTTTGAAAATATTTCTTACACATATCAAGATACAGGAATTACAGCATTAAGTAATATTTCCTTTAATCTTGAGGAGGGAGAAACTTTAGCTATAGTTGGAAAAACAGGGTCAGGCAAAAGTACAATTGCTCAATTAATTAACAGGTTAATTAGTCCTACAAAAGGAAAAATTCTTGTTGACTCAAAAGAAATAGAAACCTTAAACCTTTATGACTTGAGAAAAAATATTGGTTTTGTTCCTCAAGAATCTATCCTTTTTTCTGATTCTATCACTAATAATATTGCATTCGGCTTGAAGCAGGGTATAGATAATAATCTAATTGAAAAAGCTGCCAAAAAAGCCAATATTCACGAAAACATCATAAACTTCCCTAAACAATACGAAACTAAAGTTGGAGAAAGAGGTGTAACCTTATCTGGAGGTCAAAAACAACGAATATCAATAGCAAGAGCGTTAATAAAAGATCCCCAAATACTAATCTTTGATGATTGTTTATCTGCAGTAGACACAAAAACAGAAGACTCTATCCTGTCGACTATAAAATCAGAAAGTAAAAACAAAGCTTGTATTATTATTAGTCATAGAATTTCAACTATTAAACATGCTGATAATATTATAGTTCTTGATAAAGGGCAAATTTGTGAACAAGGAACACACCAAGAGTTATTAGATGTCAAAGGAACTTACTTTGAAATGACAAAACAACAAAGTGCATAACATTTCTTTCAAGATTAGAATTTATTAATTATTTTTGGATAAATAACAAAAGCTAACTAAATATGAAAGACCCAAGAGACCAAGAAGAAATTTACTCAAATCCAGTTCGAGCTGGTAAAAGAACTTACTTTTTTGATGTAAGAGCCACTAAATCAGACGATTATTATCTCACAATTACCGAAAGTAAAAGAACGTTTGACGACAATGGTGTGCCTCACTACAAAAAGCACAAAATTTTTCTTTATAAGGAAGACTTTTTAAAATTTAAAGACGCCCTTGGAGACGTTATCGACTTTATTATTAAAGAAAAAGGGCAAGAGGTGATTTCCAATAAAGAAATTAATAACCCAAAAAGTGAAATCGAATCAACTTCAGACACAAACGACTTTACAGATATAAGTTTCGAGGATATTTAATTTACTTCATTAAGAAATAAATCATTAAAAGAGTAAGGATAAAGTAATTTACTAAAGATCCTGCACCTGCATAATCCTTTGCAATCCTTTGACCTGTAAATAAACAAATTAAAGATATTGCCGATAAAACTGCACCAATCATTGCATAGTGTATTGTTTGACTTAACAGTATTGTGAATACACCAATTAAAGAAAAAAGTCCAGCACTTAATTCAAGAATTGTTACTGTAAACAACAATAGGTTTACAATATTTTTAAAAATACTTTTCGAAAAATGACCAGTTAACCATTCAAGATTTCCTTTCCAGTCAAAGACTTTATCTAAGCCAGATTGTAAAAACAAAACTGCTAAAATTGAAGAGCCTAAAATTTGTATAACATTGATAGATGTTAAGTTGATAAACAAATTGAATTCGATCGATTTAATTAGTAAAAACATATAATTATTATTTTTCTATTAACAATTTTGAGAAAATGTTAAAAAAAACAACATAATTTATTCTAGTAAAAAGACAATTTCTAGTATTTTTGATTGTGCTGTTTTATTTAAAATATCATTTGAAACAAACATACTAAAAAGCTTTTGATATGAAAAACGCTTATAATTTCGATAAATTAACGAATCTAAAATCCCATTAATTGCTATGAGTAAAACAATCGTTATAGCTAATCAAAAAGGTGGTGTAGGAAAAACTACAACAGCAATTAACTTATCTGCTTGCCTAGGAGTTCTCGAGAAGAAAGTTTTGTTAATTGATGCTGACCCACAAGCAAATTCAACATCAGGAGTAGGTTTTGATCCTAGAAAAATAAAAGAAGGAATTTATGAATGTTTTATTAATGATATAGATGTTAATCAAGCAATAGTCAAAACACAAAGTCCCAATTTAGATTTACTACCAGCAAATATAGACCTAGTCGGGGCAGAACTCGAATTAATAAACAAACCCAACAGAGAACATATATTACTCGCTATTGTAGATAGCATCAAAGAAAATTATGATTATATAATTATTGATTGCGCTCCTTCTTTAGGAATTGTAACAACAAATGCTTTAACCGCAGCAAACTCAATTATTATTCCTATTCAATGTGAATATTTTGCTCTAGAGGGCTTAGGAAAATTATTAAATACAATTAAAATTGTACAGTCAAGGTTAAATAAAAATCTTGAAATTGAAGGACTATTACTCACAATGTATGATACAAGATTAAGGCTATCTAATCAGGTTGTCGAAGAAGTTAAGACCCACTTTCAAGAAATGGTCTTTAAAACAATTATTCAAAGAAACGTAAGATTAAGCGAAGCTCCTAGCTTTGGAGAAACTATTATTATGCATGATGCAAATAGCAAAGGGGCAATTAATTATATTAACCTTGCTCAAGAGATTTTAACAAAAAACAATTTGATCGAAAAAAAGTAAAATGGCAGAAAAAAAACGAGCATTAGGAAAAGGGCTATCTGCACTATTAAAAAATCCGGAAACAGATATAACTTCAAATGAATCAAACAAAGATTTTATTAAAGTTGCAGGATCTATTTCAGAAATTACGATGGACCAAATAGAGGTAAATCCATTTCAGCCTCGAATAGATTTTGATACCGAAGCTATACAAGAACTAGCCGCATCTATTTCTCAACTCGGCATTATACAGCCTATTACAGTCCGAAAATTAGGATACGACAAATACCAGCTTATCTCAGGAGAAAGAAGGTTTAGAGCTAGTCAAATAGCAAAGCTAAATACAATACCAGCTTTTGTTAGAATAGCAAACGATCAAGAAATGCTAGAAATGGCATTAGTAGAAAACATTCAAAGAGAACAGTTAAACCCTGTTGAAGTTGCTTTGAGTTACCAAAGATTATTAGAAGAATGTAAACTCACTCAAGATAAAATGAGTGTGAGAGTAGGTAAAAAAAGATCTACAATTACTAATTACCTTAGGCTTTTAAAACTACCAGCCGAAATTCTAGCCTCCTTAAAAAACAAAGAGTTAAGTATGGGACATGCCAGAGCATTAATAAACGTATCAGATGAAGAAACACAACTAAATATTTTTAGAGACGCATTAGAAAACGGATTTTCAGTACGAGAAATCGAACAAATAGTTAAAGATTTTGCAAACGTTGGATATAAAAAAACAGCCTCTAAAACAAGAAACAAGTCTATACCTTCGTTTGAACATCAGAAAATAAGTAATGATTTAAAAAAAATCACAGGTAAGAACATCCAGTTAAAAGTCGCTAAATCAGGCAAAGGAAAATTAGAAATCTCTTTTAAAAACAATGATGAACTTTCAGAAATAATCAAATACTTTGGAATTTAATTGAAAACAATTTTCACATATTTATTTCTTTTTTTAGCCTCTTCACTAGCTGCTCAAAATGTAGTTAAAAAAACAAAATCAGCACATAAAGCTTCTGTTTTATCTGCTGTTATTCCTGGTGCCGGTCAAGTCTACAATAAAAAATATTGGAAAGTACCAATTGTATATGCAACAATGGGTACAGCATTATATTTCGCAAATGAAAATATGCAAAGCTTCAAAAAATATAAAAATGCTTTAGAAAACAGAAACAACGGACAAGAAGATTTATATCATAATGTTTCCGATTCTGAGATGTTAACAGTTATTGATTTTTATCAAAGAAATAGAGACATTTCTTATATTCTTACAGCTGTTGCATATATACTAAATATCGTTGATGCAAGTGTTGATGCACATCTATTCGATTTTAATATAAACGAAAACCTAAGTGTAAGTACTCAAACAACAATTAATACAAACTTTAACAACATTCAACCAGTTCTTTCTTTTCAAATAAAACTCTAAAATGAATATAGCTATTATAGGATACGGTAAAATGGGTAAAGCAGTAGAAAAAATTGCTAAACAAAGGGGACATACAATTAAATTAAAAATAAATATCGAGAGTAAAAATATTGACTATGCAGGTATTGATGTTGCAATTGATTTTAGCTCTCCCGAGTCAGCTCCAGAATTAATTCAAGAATCACTAAAAAATAAAGTTCCTACTGTTTCAGGAACCACAGGATGGTTAGAAAAAATGCCTCAAATCGAAAATTTGTGCCAATTAAATGATACAGCCTTTTTATACTCTTCTAATTTTAGTATTGGAATGAATTTATTTTTCGAATTGAACAAGCAGTTAAATCGTTTAATTTGTAGTCACAAACAATACCAAGCTAGTATGACGGAAATACACCACATACACAAACTAGACGCACCTAGCGGAACAGCTTTAAGTTTAAAAGAAGATATAGATAGTAGTTTTGAAATTGAAAGTGTTAGAGAGGGAGAAGTTCCCGGAACACACATTATTAATTATAATTCTGAAATTGACTCTATTGAAATAAAGCATGAAGCTCACAATAGAAATGGTTTTGCTTTCGGAGCTGTTTTGGCTGCCGAATGGATAAATAACAAAAAAGGAATTTTTTCAATGAATGACGTATTAAATTTAAAATAATGAATAAAATAAAAGAAACTCTAGGAAAATCATTTAAAGTGGTAGCCTTTATATTTTCCACCATCATATGGTCTTTATTTGTGTATCTCATAGATGGAGAATGGTTATACTTTGTCCCTCTTATCGTAGGAGACATCTTGTTTTGGGAAACCATTAATTGGCAATTTTGGAAAAAAAGAAAAAAGACTAAAAAAATTAAAAGTGGAATAAGAAGTTGGTTTGATGCCGTTTTATTTGCGGTTATAGCAGCAACCATTTTAAGAACTTTTCTCATTGAAGCATACACAATACCAACATCTTCAATGGAAAAATCTCTTTTAATTGGAGACTTTTTATTTGTAAGTAAGGTAAGTTACGGACCAAGAGTACCCATAACTCCAATCGCATTCCCTTTAGTTCATCATACAATGCCAGGCACAAAAAGCACTAAAGCTTTTTCCGATGTCATACAGCTAGACTATCATAGAATGAAAGGATTTGGAATTATTGAAAGAAACGATTGTGTAGTTTTTAATTATCCTGCAGACGATTTAGAACACCCAGAAAGACCGGTAGATAAAAAAGAAAATTATATAAAAAGATGTGTAGGAATTCCAGGAGATATACTTGAAATTAAAAATACAGACCTATTCGTTAATGGAAAACCACAAGAAATAACTGAAAAAATGAAAAATCAGTTTCGATATTTCGTTCAAACAAATGGGAGTAGTTTTAGTCAGAAAACCTTGAGTAAATATGATGTGTTTGAAGGAAAAACTCTTGCAAACAAAGGAGAGTACGAACTTATTTTAAGTGATGAAAATCAAAAATCTTTTTCAAATTTTACCTATATCAATAAAGTAGAAAAAATAATCGAACCAGTCGGATTAAGAATAGATAATCAAATTTTTCCAAAATCAGAAATATATAAGTGGAATATTGATAATTTAGGACCACTCACAGTGCCTACAAAAGGGACTTCGGTCGACTTAAATTTTGAAAACATTGCTTTCTACAAAAGAATTATTGAAGTTTACGAAAAGAATTCCTTAGAAATAAAAGAAGATGGAATATATATAAATGGAAAAGTAGCAAATACTTACACCTTTAACATGGACTATTATTGGATGATGGGGGATAATCGCCACAATTCATTAGACTCTAGATATTGGGGTTTTGTTCCAGAAGACCACATTGTAGGTAAAGCTCTATTCATTTGGATGTCATGGGATAAAAATGCAAAAGGAATAAACAAAATTAGATGGAATAGATTGTTTAATGCAATTCACTAAATTAATACCTACAGCATATTTTGGACCTTTAAAATACCAAGCACTAATTTCTCAATACGATTGTAATATTGAAAAAAAAGAATTTTTCATCAAGCAAAGTTTACGTACTAGATGTAATATAAATGGTGCAAACGGAATTATAACGCTCAAAGTTCCTAGAGCTAGAAAGAATAGCAGCAAAACACTAGTTTGTGACATAAAGATAAACTACGATCATCCATGGCAAAAAGAACACTGGAAAAGTATTAAAAGCGCCTACCAAAGTTCTCCATTTTTCGAATATTATTGCGATGATTTATTGCCGTTTTTTGAAAAAAAATACCTCTATTTGTTTGATTTAAATACTGAAATTCAATTGAAACTAATAGAATTAATTGGGATTGACAAAAAAATTAATTTTAGCAAGTCATTTATTCCTTATCAAAAAAATGATTGGAGAGCTACTAATTTTCAAAGTTCATCAAAAACAAAACCTTACGAACAAGTTTTTAGTTTAAACAATAAATTTATCTCAGACTTGAGTATTTTAGATTTACTTTTTAATTTAGGACCAGAAACACATCAATACTTACTAAACACAGATACAAGCTTTAAAATATGAATTTAGAATTCAATAAAAATGAAGATCAAATGAAACTATTGATTTCAGAAATGAATCAAAAACTTCAAAAAATATATTTAGGTGGTGGCAAAGAAAAAATAGCCAAACAACATCAAAAAGGTAAACTAACTGCTAGAGAAAGAATCAATTATTTAATTGATGAGAATTCTAATTTTTTAGAAATAGGTGCTTTTGTTGGAGAAGGTTTGTACAAAGAACACGGAGGATGTCCATCAGGGGGTGTGATTATAGGTATTGGTTATGTTCAAAAAAAGCAAGTTGTTATTGTAGCAAATGATGCTACCGTAAAAGCTGGTGCTTGGTTCCCGATAACTGCTAAAAAGAATTTAAGAGCTCAAGAAATCGCAATGGAAAACAAATTACCCATTATTTATTTAGTAGATAGTGCCGGGGTTTACTTACCACTTCAAGACCAAATCTTTCCTGACAAAGAGCACTTTGGAAGAATTTTTAGAAATAATGCCATAATGTCTTCTATGGGAATTGTACAAATTTCTGCGGTAATGGGTTCGTGCGTTGCAGGTGGAGCATATCTGCCAATTATGAGTGATGAAGCACTAATCGTTAACAAAACAGGCACAATTTTCTTAGCCGGGAGTTATCTTGTAAAAGCCGCGATTGGAGAAGAAATTGATAATGAAACTTTAGGAGGTGCAACATCTCAATGTGAAATTTCTGGAGTTACCGACTATAAGGCTAAAGACGATAAAGATTGTCTAGAAAAAATTAAAAAAATTGTTGATAAAATAGGTGATTTTGATAAAGCAGGTTTTAATAGAATTGATCCTGTTCCACCTAAATTAGATGAAAAAGAATTATTAGGAATATTGTCAGTCAAAAATGATAAACCATACGACAGTAGAGAGGTTATAAAAAGACTTGTAGATGACTCTGACTTAGAGGAGTATAAAAAAGAATTTGGGAAATCAATCATTTGTGGTTATGCAAGAATTGAAGGCTGGGCAGTTGGCATAGTCGCTAATCAGAGAAAGTTAGTCAAAAATAAAAAAGGTGAAATGCAATTTGGTGGAGTAATCTATTCTGATTCTGCAGATAAAGCTAGTAGGTTCATTGCAATTTGTAATCAGAAGAAAATTCCTCTTGTTTTTTTACAAGATGTAACAGGTTTTATGGTAGGTTCTCGTTCCGAACATGGTGGAATTATAAAAGATGGAGCAAAAATGGTAAACACCATGAGTAATTCGGTAGTTCCTAAGTTTACTGTTATCATGGGAAACTCCTATGGAGCAGGAAATTATGCAATGTGTGGAAAAGCTTTTGACCCTAGATTAATTGTGGCATGGCCTACGGCAAGAATAGCTGTAATGGGTGGAGAACAAGCTTCTAAAGTTTTGGCCCAAATAGAAACTTCTAAATCTAAAAACTCTAAACAAAAAAATAAGCAAGAAAAATACGATCAATTGTTAGCTAAAATCAGTCAAAAATATGAGGAACAAACCTCTCCATATTATGCTGCTTCTAGACTATGGATTGATGCAATTATAAATCCACTAGAAACAAGAAAAATTATTTCTACTGGAATAGAGGCTGCGAACCATGCTCCAATTGAAAAAAAATATAACCCCGGTGTTCTTCAAGTATAAGCTTTATAAGTATTAGCTTTTAATTATATTTGCCATCTATAAAAAAATAGAATGATTAACATAACACTTCCAGACGGAACGATTAAGAAAGTAGAAAAAGGAACATCTGCAATGGATGTTGCTAAAGGAATAAGCGAAGGACTAGCAAGAAATGTTTTGGCTTGTGAGGTGAATGGCATGGTTTGGGATGCAAACAGAGAATTAGACTCAGATTGTTCCTTAAATCTTTTAACATGGAATAACGACAAAGGAAAAGAAACAATGTGGCATTCTTCAGCTCATTTAATGGCTGAAGCATTGGAATTTATTTATCCTAATATTAAACTTGCAATAGGACCACCTATAGAAAACGGATTTTATTACGATGTAGATTTAGGAAATGACAGCATCTCATCATCTGATTTTCCTAAAATTGAGAAAAAAATGCTTGAATTAGCTCGTCAGAAAAATGAGTTTATTCGAAAAGAAATCTCTAAAAAAGATGCTAAAGCATATTTCCAACAAAAAAATGATCAATACAAATTAGAGCTAATAGATGGACTAGAAGATGGTAACATTACTTTCTACACTCAAGGAGAATTTACTGACTTGTGTAGAGGACCTCATATTCCAAATACATCTTTTATTAAGGCAGTAAAACTTCTAAATATTGCAGGTGCTTACTGGAGAGGAGATGAAAATAATAAACAATTAACTCGTATTTACGGGATTACATTTCCCAAACAAAAAGAACTTTCCGAATATTTAGAGCTATTAGAACAAGCTAAATTAAGAGACCACAGAAAACTAGGTAAAGAATTAGAATTATTTGCTTTTTCTCAAAAAGTAGGTCAAGGATTACCACTTTGGCTTCCTAAAGGAGCAGCATTGAGAGAAAGACTAGAAAACTTTTTAAAAGTTGCACAAAAAAAAGCCGGCTACGAGCAAGTGATTACACCACATATAGGAAGCAAAGATCTATATGTATGCTCAGGTCATTATGCAAAATACGGTGCAGATTCATTTCAACCAATACAAACACCAGCGCAAGGAGAAGAGTTTTTATTAAAACCAATGAATTGCCCTCACCACTGCGAAATTTATAAAACAAAACCAAGATCATATAAAGACTTACCTATAAGATTTGCAGAATTCGGGACAGTATATAGATACGAACAATCCGGTGAATTACATGGACTTTCAAGAGTTAGATCGTTTACCCAAGATGATGCCCATATTTTTTGTACCCAAGACCAAGTCAAAGAAGAATTTATAAAGGTAATCGATTTAGTTTTATATATTTTTAAAACCCTAAGTTTTGAAGACTTTACCGCTCAAATTTCTTTAAGAGATAAAGAAAAGCCTGAAAAATATATTGGAAATAATGAAAATTGGGACAAAGCAGAAAAGGGAATTTTGGAAGCAACTAAAGAAAAGGGAATAAAAACAATTATAGAATACGGAGAAGCTGCGTTTTATGGACCTAAACTAGATTTCATGGTTAAAGATGCTCTTGGCAGAAAATGGCAACTCGGAACAATTCAAGTAGATTATAATTTACCTGATAGATTTGAACTGGAATACACTGGCTCCGACAATAAAGCGCACAGACCCGTTATGATACATCGTGCACCATTTGGATCAATGGAAAGATTTGTCTCTGTATTACTCGAACATTGTGCCGGTAACTTCCCTTTATGGCTAACCCCAAATCAAGTTATTATTCTCCCAATTAGCGAAAAATTTCATGAATACGCTCAAAAGGTTTTAAATATCCTAAATAATTACGATATTCGCGGGCTTATTGACGAAAGAGCAGAAAAGGCTGGTCGCAAGATTAGAGATGCTGAAGTTAGTAAAACACCTTACATTATTATTGTTGGAGAAAGAGAAGAAAAAGAAGAAAGCATTACAATAAGGAAGCATGGTGGAGAAGATTTAGGAAGTATGAAAACAAACGAATTTATTCGTTTAATTAATGAAGAAATAAATAATTTAATAGGTTTTAATAATTAATAAGTAAGCTTATCGCAATTAGAAGAAGAAAAAGTAATCATGCAAGAAGAGGACCTAAAGAAGCCGAACATCGCATAAATAATATAATTACAGCTGTAGAAGTAAGGCTGGTTGGTTCTGATGAACAAGGCATTTACCCTACTGCCAAAGCTTTAGCAATGGCAAAAAGTAAGGAATTAGATCTTGTCGAAATTTCCCCGAAAGCTTCTCCTCCAGTATGTAAAATTATTGATTACAAAAAGTTTCTATATGATCAAAAGAAAAAACAAAAGATAATAAAAGCGAATGCTTCTAAAACCGTAATTAAAGAAATCAGATTCGGCCCTAACACGGAAGAACATGACTTAAACTTTAAAACTAAACATGCTGCTAAATTTTTAGAAGAAGGTTCGAAAGTAAAAGCTTTCGTATTCTTTAGAGGTAGAAGTATTGTATTTAAAGATTCTGGTGAAATTTTATTGTTAAAATTTGCTCAATCCTTAGAAGATATTGGTATTGTAGAACAAATGCCAAAACTTGAAGGTAAAAGAATGACTATGTTTATAGCACCAAAAAAGAAAAAATAAATCAACTAAACTGCATAACATCATGCCAAAAATGAAAACCAAATCAAGTGCAAAAAAACGTTTTAAACTAACGGGCACTGGTAAAATTAAAAGAAAACATGCTTTTAAAAGCCATATCTTAACAAAGAAAGAAACTAAGCAAAAGCGTAACCTGACTAAAACAGGTTTAGTACATGAGTCGGATGTGAAGAACATCAAACAACAAATGTGTCTTAGATAATAAATACTATTATTAACCAGGTTATGAGCTTAAAGATCTTTTAATAAGGCGCTTCTAACCAAAAACTAATTAAATTATGCCAAGATCAGTAAATGCTGTCGCAGCCAAAGCTAGAAGAAAAAAAGTAATTGATGCTGCAAAAGGTTATTTTGGAAGAAGAAAAAATGTACATACTGTTGCAAAAAATGCAGTTGAAAAAGCAATGCAGTATGCTTACATTGGAAGAAAACAAAAGAAAAGAAACTTTCGATCTCTATGGATTGCTAGAATAAACGCTGGTGTTAGAGAACACGGAATGTCTTATTCTACTTTTATGGGTGCAATATCAAAATCAGGTATCGAACTTAACAGAAAAGTTCTCGCAGATTTAGCAATGAATCATCCAAATGCGTTCAAAAAAATTATTGAATCAGTAAAAAAATAACTTTTTTTTAAAATTTAATTAAAGTCCATCCATTAGGATGGACTTTTTTATTAACTTTGCGCAAAATTAAATAATTATAATATGAATACTGGAACAGTAAAATTTTTTAATGGAACTAAAGGATATGGTTTTATTAAAGAGGACGAAACAGATAAAGAGTACTTTGTACACATCTCTGGAGTAATCGATGAAATTAGTGAAAATGACAAAGTTACATTTGACTTAGAAGAAGGTCGTAAAGGACTAAACGCTACAAATGTAAGATTAGCATAATAAACTAAAACTACAAAAAAGGTTCCTTAATTTAAGGAGCCTTTTTTTTTGCTTAAATCTTAACCATCTCTAATCTCGCTTCCTTAAAATCAGGATCTAACTCAAGTGTTTTTCTAAAGTCGAAATTAGCTTTTTTAAATTCTCCTAAAGATTTAAAACATAAGCCCCTACTAAAGAAAGCAGTTGCATAATCAGGTTTTAAATAAATAACTTCCGAAAAATAGTTAGCACCATCTAAATAATTCTTTTGTAAAAGAGAAACAAAGCCAAGATTATAATAAGCATTGATATATTTAGAGTCAAATCGTAATACAGCTAAATAACAACTTTTTGCTTCTTCTAATTTTTGATTATCCTGGTAATATTTCCCTTTGTTATACAAAACGGTTGTAGAAGTAGAATCAACCATAAGAGCGTTATTATAATATAACTCAGAAATGCTATCTCCTTTCAGATCATATATATGGCCCAACAAAACATATGCATTAACATAATCGGGATCTTGTTCTACTGACGTTTGAAATTGTGATATTGCTTTAGCAGTATCACCCAATTTAAAAAAATTCAAGCCCTTGTAATAATATGCTTCGGCAATATATTTATCTAACTTTAAAACATTATTTATATCAAATAAAGATTTTTTATGCTTGCTTATATAGTAATATAACTTATACCTTAAGGAAAGATCTTTTAATTCGTTTTTAAGAGTAACAATTTCTTTATCTAGTAACAACAACGCCTTTCTGAAATAGTCTATTTTACCTTTCTCACCTAACTGATAATAAACATGCGATAGATTACTTAAATTCTGGTAATTATTTGAATCTAATTGGTATAAATATTCCAAATCAAGCAAAGCTCCTTCTAAGTTTCCATTTATTAGAAATAGGTCAGCACGTGAATGTAATAAAGAAGTATCATTAGGATTTTCTAAAATCTTCTCACTTAACAAAGAAATAGACGATCTGAAGTCAGTAACCTTAACATCCTTTTCTTTTTGATTGCAAGCAATAAGCAGAAGAAAAACTAAAGATATTATTCTCATTAAAGAAGCTCTTTTATTTTAACTTCAAGCTGTTCAGAAAGCTCTACATTATCTTCAAGAAGCAATTTAACCGCATCTCTTCCCTGTCCTAACTTTTCATCTCCATAACTAAACCAAGAACCACTTTTCTGAACGATATCTAAGTCAACTGCTTTATCTAAAATTTCACCAACTTTCGAAATTCCTTTTCCATACATTATATCGAACTCTACAAGCTTGAAAGGAGGCGCTACTTTATTTTTGACAACCTTTACTCTTGTCTTGTTCCCGATTGCACCCTCAGCATCTTTAATAGCAGTACTTCTTCTGACGTCTAATCGAACTGAAGAATAGAACTTAAGTGCATTACCACCAGTTGTAGTTTCAGGATTTCCAAACATGACCCCAATTTTTTCTCTTAGCTGATTAATAAAAATACAAGTACATCCTGTTTTACTAATAGTACCTGTCAATTTTCTCAATGCTTTTGACATTAATCTAGCTTGCAATCCTACGGATGTATCTCCCATTTCTCCTTCAATCTCACTTTTTGGAGTTAAAGCTGCAACAGAGTCAACAACTAAAATATCTATTGCTCCTGAACGGATTAAATTATCAGCAATTTCTAAAGCCTGTTCGCCATTGTCTGGTTGAGAAATCAGAAGATCATCTACATTAACACCAAGATTTTTAGCATAATTTTGATCAAAAGCATGCTCTGCATCTATAAAAGCAGCAATACCACCTTGTTTTTGAGCTTGTGCAATGGCATGAATTGCTAATGTCGTTTTTCCTGAGGATTCAGGCCCATAAATTTCAATAACTCTACCTCTTGGATAGCCTCCAATACCCAAAGCTATATCTAACCCTAGAGAACCCGATGGAATAGAATCTATATTTTCTACTGCCTTGTCTCCTAATCTCATCACTGTACCTTTTCCATACGACTTCTCCATTTTATCAAGAGTAAGTTGTAGGGCCTTTAATTTAGCATCTTTTACTTTATCGCTCATAATTCTTATTTGTAAGATTCTTGTATTTGTTTTGTATGTTCCTTTGTTTTCACTTTCAGAAAAATCTTTTCAACTACACCATTATTAATAACAAAGGTCGTTCTATGAATACCATCATAAACTTTTCCCATGAATTTTTTCTCACCCCAAACACCATAGGCTTTTATCATCTCTTTTTCTGTATCCGCTAAAAGCTGAAAGGGTAATGAAAATTTATTTATAAATTTTTGGTGCGAAGTTTCACTGTCTGCACTTACTCCAATTACTTCAAAACCTTCATTAAGTAAAGAAGAGTAATTGTCTTTTAAATTACAACTCTCAGCAGTACATCCAGGGGTATTGTCTTTAGGATAAAAGAAAATAATTAGCTTTTTATCAGAGAAATCGGATAACTTTATTACATCTCCAGACTGGTTTGTGATAGCAAAATCTGGAGCAATATCGCCTTCTTTTAAATGTGTCATTTGTTAATTTTTGTTCTAACAAAATAGCAAAAAAAAGAATGATTTAACAATTATTATCCAACGTAATTATTAACAAATTACGAATTGTTTTTATAATAATTACAAAAGGATGTAATGCCACACTTATCACATTTGGGCTTACGTGCCATACACACATATCTCCCATGTAAAATAAGCCAATGATGAGCTATCGCCAACTTTTCTTTTGGCAAATATTTGACCAATGTCTTTTCTGATTGAAGTGGGTTTTTGGAGTTTCGTGTTAAACCTAATCTATTAGAAACTCTAAATACATGAGTATCTACAGGCATTGCCGGAACACCAAACAAAACAGAAACCACAACATTTGCAGTCTTTCTTCCAACACCAGGTAATTTTTGTAAATCAATAATATTATCAGGAATTTCAGAATTAAAATCTGCAACTAACATCTTAGACATCGCTAATAAATGCTTGGCCTTATTATTAGGATAACTTATACTTCTTATATATTCAAAAATTTCATCCTGAGAAGAAAGAGACATTGAATAAGCATCCGGAAAACGAGAAAATAATATTGGAGTAACCATATTTACTCTTTTATCAGTACACTGTGCAGAAAGAGCTACGGCTACCAAAAGCTCAAAAGGAGAGCTATAAGTTAACTCCGTTTCAGCAACAGGCATCTCTTTTTCGAAATAAGAAACAAAAGCAGAATAGCGATCTTTTAATTTCATAATCAAAGAAACAAAAAAAAGAACTCTGAGAGGTCTTTTTTTTAATTTAAAAAGAGATCAAATTTTCCAAAATGTGTTTCACAAATTTGAAAAGAAGAATTCATTGACTTAATTACTAATTTAGAATAAGTAGAAGGCTCTAGCAACAAAGTAGAGTCAAGGATAGAAATCGTTTCTTGAAGATTTAAAAATTCTTGAAAAAAAGAAAAATCGCTAATTAATTTACTTTCAAAAAGCAATTTTTCTTCATTTTTCATTTCATTGTAAATATATCTTAAAGAATCATCTTGAGTAAATGTTTTAAACATACGAATAGAATTAAAATTTAAACCCTAAACGCAAAGATTTATTACTTTATTGTATTAGCAAATCAAGATTATGGTGTTCCATCTGCTTTCTAACGTTAATTAAAGCATAGCGCATTCTACCTAATGCCGTATTTATGCTAACTCCAGTCTTCTCAGCAATCTCTTTAAAACTTAAATCTTCATAATGCCTCATCACTAAAACATCTCTCTGATTTTTAGGTAAGTTCTGAATTAAATTCTTTAAAAGCTGTGTTTGCTCGTCCATAATCAAATCTTGCTCCTTAGTAGGCTCTTGATTATCGATAACATCAAAAATATCAAAGTCTTCAAAAACTTTGCTTTTCCCAACCACCGGAATTCTTTTCTGTTTTCTAAAATGATCTATTACAAGATTGTGAGCAATTCTCATTACCCAAGGTAAAAACTTACCCTCTTCATTATATTTTCCTTTTTTTAAAGACGTAATGACCTTAAAAAAAGCATCCTGAAATATA
This sequence comes from Cryomorphaceae bacterium, assembly GCA_042091225.1. Classification (GTDB taxonomy): domain Bacteria; phylum Bacteroidota; class Bacteroidia; order Flavobacteriales; family UBA7312; genus JABAYQ01. The sequence goes on from JBELHW010000003.1 coordinate 51,669, forward strand.
TCTTCGGCTAAAGCTTGGTTTTTTACTTTAGACAAAATAAAAGAATAGATTTTAGATCTATGGCGTTGTAAAAGTTTATCAAGTGATGAAGAATGACCCTGAAGGAAAAGTTTAACTAAATCCTGGTCGGAAGTTTTGCATACTAACATATCGAACTAATTTTAAGTGAATAAATAATTTAAAAAAAGTAGATATGTTTTATAAGCGAATAATGTTTAGTTAAATTTATCGATACTATTATCGATTGTTATCCAAATATAGAATAAAAAAATGACCTTTCCAAATTGGAATTTAACTAAATTTGTAAATTAGTTTAATTCTTGCTAGTACAAATGTCAAAAAACCAAAGACCTAAATCTACTAATCAAAAATACATAACCATAAAGGGTGGCAACACACACAACTTAAAAAATGTTGATGTGAAAATCCCCAAGAAGAACATGGTGGTTATTACGGGTGTTTCAGGCTCAGGCAAATCGTCTTTGGCGTTTGATACACTATTTGCTGAAGGACAAAGAAGATACATAGAAAGTCTATCCTCTTATGCAAGACAATTTTTAGGTAAACTTCAAAAACCGGATGTTGAAAAAATTGATGGTATATCCCCAGCAATTGCTATTGAACAAAAAGTAAACAGCAAAAATCCAAGATCTACCGTAGGAACTTCTACAGAAATATATGACTATCTAAAGTTACTTTTTGCAAGAGTAGGCAAAACTATTTCGCCTATTTCAAAGCAAGAAGTGAAAAAACAAAGTGTAACAGACGTGGTCAATTTTTTCAAAAATATTGAAAATGGGAAAAAAGCATTGATATTATTCAAAAAGAATGAAGACCTAAATCAAGTAGATTATTTAAACAAAATTTTAAATCAAGGATACTCTAGAGTTTTAATCAATGAAGATGTTTGTAGAATTGATGATGTTTTAGAAAGCAACGCCCTTTCGGAAGAACAGGAGATATATGTTGTTTTAGATAGAGTTATAACAAACAACGAAGAAAATAATTTAAATAGAATTGCTGACAGTACCCAATCTGCTTTTTTCGAAGGTCAAGGACAATGTTATATTAAAATAGATAAGCAAATAACTCCTTTTAGTAATCGATTTGAAAAGGATGGAATTAAATTTATTTTACCAACCGAACATCTTTTTAGCTTTAACAATCCTCTTGGTTCTTGTAAAAAGTGTGATGGATATGGCTCTGTATTAGGAATTGATGAAAATAAAGTAATACCAAACACTAGTCTTTCAGTACATCAAGGAGCTGTTAGCTGCTGGAAAGGAGAAAAGCTAGGGAAATGGAAAGAAAGATTTTCTCTAAGTGCTTTAGACCATGACTTTCCAATTCATAGAGCTTATTGCGATCTTAATGAAAATGAAAAAAACCTTCTTTGGAATGGTGCTAAAAAATTAAAAGGAATAAATACATTTTTCAAACAAGTAGAAAAAGAAATTTACAAAGTCCAAAACAGAGTTTTATTAGCAAGGTATAAAGGAAAAAGTAAATGCGATCAATGCCATGGCTCAAGACTTAGAAAAGAAGCATTATACGTTTATGTTGACGACATGAACATCAATGACATTGTTCATTTACCTATCGATAAAGCTTTAAAAAAGCTAGAAAAACTAAAATTAAATAAAAACGATAGCCACATTGCAGAACGGATTTTAAAAGAAATTACAAGTCGGTTGAGCTTTTTAAATGAAGTAGGATTAAGTTACTTAAGTTTAAATCGACTCTCTTCTACTCTTTCTGGAGGAGAATCTCAAAGAATAAATTTGGCAACTTCAATAGGCAGCAGCCTAGTTGGCTCAATGTATGTTTTAGATGAGCCAAGTATTGGACTTCATTCAAGAGATACCAAAAGATTAATTAGCGTTCTAGAATCTTTAAGAGATATAGGAAATACCGTAATAATAGTCGAGCACGATGAAGAAATAATGAAAGCAGCAGACCAAATTATCGATATAGGTATGTATGCAGGATCTTTAGGAGGCGAAGTTGTTTTTCAAGGAAACCTTAAAGAAATATACAAGAGTAAAAAAAGCCTCACAGGTAATTATTTAAATGGCACAAAAAAAATTGAAACACCTAGCCAAAGAAAAAAATGGAGCCATTCAATTAAGATAAAAGGAGCTAGGGAAAATAATTTAAAAAATATTAATGTTGAGTTTCCATTAGACTGCTTAACGTTAGTAACTGGAGTCAGCGGCTCAGGAAAAACCTCTTTAATTAAACAAATATTATTTCCTGCTATTCAAAAAAACATACAAGGTTATAGTTCAAAAATAGGTAGTCATGATAGCATAGAAGGAGACTTAAACTTTATTGAAAATATAGAGTTTATTGACCAAAACCCTATTGGAAGATCTTCAAGATCTAATCCGGTAACCTATATAAAAGCATACGACGATATAAGAAGCTTATTCGCTTCTTTAGAATTAGCAAAAGCAAGAGGATATAAGAGTGGAAGATTTTCTTTTAATGTTGACGGCGGGAGATGCGAAGTTTGCGAAGGCGAAGGCCAAATTACTATTGAAATGCAGTTTATGGCCGATGTTTATATAAATTGTGAAAGCTGTAAGGGTAAAAGATTTAAAGAGGAAACCTTAGAAATTAAATACCACAAAAAAGATATCTCTGATGTTTTAAAGATGACAATAGACGAAGCTATTTCGTTCTTTGAAAAACATCAACAACATAAAATTGTTAAGAAATTACTTCCGCTTCAACAAGTAGGATTAGGATACATTCAACTTGGCCAATCTTCAAATACATTAAGTGGCGGCGAAGCTCAAAGAATTAAATTAGCTTTCTTTTTAAGTAAAGGAATAAATACTGAAAAAACATTATTTATTTTTGATGAACCAACTACAGGACTACATTTTCACGATATAAGTAAGCTCTTGAAATCTTTTAAAGCTCTAATTAATAATGGGCACACGATTGTTTGCATCGAACATAATACCGATGTTATTAAATCTGCAGACTGGATAATCGACTTAGGTCCTGAAGGTGGAGCAAATGGAGGAGAATTAATGTTTAGCGGCACACCAGAAGATTTAATAAAAAATAAAAAATCACATACCGCACATTACTTAAAAGAAAAACTAACTCCTACTGTCTAAATAAGATTGTAAAATAATTGTTGCACTTATTTGATCTACTAATGCCTTATTAGACCTAGCTTTTTTACTTATACCAGAATCAATCATGGTTTGAAATGCCATTTTAGAGGTAAAACGCTCGTCCACTCTTTCAATCTTAAGATTAGGGTATGCTTTTTGCAAACGTATTACAAATGGCTCGATGTATTTACTGCTTTCAGACATGGTATTATCTAAATTTTTAGCAAAACCTACAACAACACATTCAACATTATTTTTGCCAAGATAACTACTCAAATATGCCATTAAATCGCTGGTTTTCACAGTAGTTAGACCACTAGCAATTATTTGTTCCGTATCCGTAACTGCTAGCCCTACCCTTTTACTTCCATAGTCAATTGCTAAAATTTTGCTCATAGATTACGAAAATAAAGCTTTTAACTATCTTTGCAAACATGAATAACACACTTAAAACAATTATAGAGGACGCATGGAATAATCGTACTCTACTTGAAAAAACAACTACACAGGATGCAATCAGAGAAATAATTGAACTTTTAGACAAAGGGAAATTAAGAGTTGCCCATCCAGAAAATGAAGAATGGATTGTTAATGACTGGATAAAAAAAGCAGTTATTATGTACTTCCCTATTCAAAAAATGGAAACAATAGAAGCCGGTCCGATGGAGTTTCATGATAAAATGAAACTAAAAAAAGACTATGCAAAACTAGGGGTACGTGTTGTACCTCATGCTGTAGCAAGATACGGATCATTTTTAGCTAAGGGAGTAATTATGATGCCATCATACGTAAACATTGGAGCGTTTGTAGATGAAGGTACAATGGTAGATACTTGGGCTACGGTTGGTTCTTGCGCACAAATTGGAAAAAATGTTCACCTTAGTGGTGGGGTTGGTATAGGAGGTGTACTAGAACCAATTCAGGCAGCTCCAGTTGTTATTGAAGATGACGCTTTTATAGGTTCGAGATGTATTGTAGTAGAGGGAGTTAGAGTAGCCAAAGAAGCAGTTCTTGGAGCAAATGTTGTCCTTACATCCTCTACCAAAATAATTGATGTAACTGGCAATGAACCAAAAGAAATAAAAGGATTTATTCCACAAAGATCGGTTGTTATTCCTGGTACTTATCAAAAAGAATTTAATGCTGGCACCTATGGTGTACCTTGTGCACTAATTATTGGAAAAAGAAAAGAAAGCACCGATAAAAAGACATCATTAAATAGTGCTTTAAGAGAATATAATATTTCAGTATGATGAATATTGGGTTTGATGCAAAAAGAGCTTTTTACAACAATACTGGGCTTGGAAACTACAGTAGAGATACCGTACGCATATTAAGTAATCATTTCCCTGATAACAACTATTATTTATATACTCCAAAAGAAGTAAATAATAAAAGATTAGACTATTTAGATAGAAGAAATATTTTTGTCAAAACTCCAAAAAGAATCATTGATAAATCTTTTAAATCACTATGGAGAACTTCTTCCGTAAAAAGAGATTTAATAAAAGATAAAATAAATATTTTTCATGGATTAAGTCATGAACTTCCCATTGGTATTAACAAAACAAATATCAAAACAATAGTCACTATTCACGATCTTATTTTTTTAAGATATCCCCAATTATTCAACAAAATTGACAATAAAATTTACTATCAAAAATTTTATCATTCTTGTAAAATAGCAGATAAAATTATTGCAGTAAGTAATCAGACCAAAAAAGATATAGTAGATTTTTTTAAAATAGATCCTAAAAAAATTGAGGTCGTTTATCAGGGTTGCAATAAAGCTTTTAAGCAAACACAACCATTACACATATTCAATTCTTTGTTAAAAAAATACCCTATACCAAAAGAGTATTTACTTTATGTAGGAAGTATAGAAGAAAGAAAAAATCTTTTATCCCTTCTAAAGTGCTTAAAGAATATGCCAAATCAAAAACTAGTAATAGTAGGTGAAGGAAAACAATACAAAAATAAATGTCTGAATTACATAAAAAACAAACAATTAGAAAAACAAGTTTATTTTCTTAAAGAACTAAACCTTGAGCAACTGGCTAGCCTATATCAAAATGCTCAAATGCTAATCTATCCCTCTTTATTCGAAGGATTTGGCATTCCGATTATTGAAGCACTGTTTTGCAAAACTCCTGTTATAACTTCAAAAAATGGCTGTTTTTCTGAAGCAGGAGGTCCATCTTCCATCTATATAGACCCTACAGATACCGAACAAATGAAAATTGCTATTTTAAGTATCTTAGGCGACCAAAACAAAAGAGAACAACAAATTAAAAATGGACTAGAATATGTTCAGAAATTCAACGACGAAACCATTGCAAAAAAATTAATGTCCACCTACCTCAATCTTTAAAATGCAAGAAGAAATTAAAAAGTGTATAGACGTTTTAAGACAAGGCGGAATAATACTTTACCCAACAGATACAATTTGGGGTATAGGATGTGACGCCAATAACCAAGAAGCAATAAAACGCATATACGAAATAAAAAAAAGAGTAGAATCCAAAGCACTTATAACACTAGTAAACAATGAGGTTATGCTAGAAAGAACCGTAGTAGATATGCCTGAGATTGCATGGGACCTAATTGAGTCAGCAAATAAGCCACTCACAATTATTTACGAAAAAGTTAAAGGAATTTCCAATAATGCTTTAGCACAAAATAAATCTTGTGCCATAAGATTAGTAAACGATGATTTTTGCAAAAATTTAATTAGTCGATTTAAAAAGCCAATTATTTCAACCTCTGCAAATGTTAGTGGAGAAAAAAATCCTTCGAATTTTAAAGATATTGACCAACACATTCTTAAAAACGTAGATTATATAGTAAATTACAAACAAAACGACTCAACTAAAAAAACGAGCTCCAATATTATAGAGCTTAAAAATAATGGCTCAATAAAAATTATTAGATAAGTGAACTTGAATTCTTTTTTAAAACAAGAAATCTTCAATACTGTAAGTAAAGCTGCAGATGAGTTAGAATATCCTACTTTCGTAATTGGCGGATTCGTAAGAGATGCTATAATGGAAAGAAACCAACCTAAAGATATTGATATTGTTTGTCTTGGTTCCGGTATTAAGTTAGCAAAAAAAGTAGCTAGTTTTTTATCTCCTGAGCCTCAAATACAAGTTTTCAAAAACTTCGGTACCGCGATGTTAAAGCATAATGATCTTGAACTCGAATTTGTTGGAGCACGAAAAGAATCTTACCGAAAAGAATCTAGAAAGCCAATAGTAGAAAATGGAACATTAGAGGATGATCAAAACAGAAGAGACTTTACCATTAATGCAATGGCAATTCAATTAAATAATAAAGACTTTGGCAAATTAATTGATCCTTTTGATGGAATAACAGATATTAAAAACAAAACCTTAAAAACACCATTAGATCCGTCTATAACTTACTCAGACGATCCTCTCAGAATGGTTAGAGCAATTCGGTTTGCATGTCAACTTCAATTTGAAATTGAAGCACTTTCATTAAAAGCAATAAAAGAAAACGCAGAAAGAATTACAATAGTCTCTCAAGAAAGAATAACACAAGAATTAAATAAAATTATTCTTAGTAAAAAACCATCAATTGGATTTAAATTACTATTTGACACCGGACTATTGCATCATTTTTTCCCTAAAATAACCGAACTTCATGGAGTCGAAGTAATCGACAATAAATCCCACAAAGATAATTTCTACCATACCCTAGAAGTACTGGATAATATCAGTTTAAAATCAGAAAATTTATGGTTAAGATGGGCTGCAATTCTGCACGACATTGCCAAACCAGACACCAAAAAATTTGACAAAAAAAATGGCTATACTTTTCACGGCCACGAATTTATAGGATCTAAAATGGTGCCATCTATTTTTAGAAAACTAAAACTTCCCTTAAATGAAAAAATGAAATATGTTCAAAAACTTGTAAAACTTCATTTAAGACCAATAGTTCTTTCAAAAGAAATTGTAACAGACTCAGCAGTAAGAAGATTATTGTCCGACGCAGGAAACGATATTGATGACCTCATGACTTTATGTGATGCAGATATTACATCTAAAAACCCTATAAAAGTAAAAAAGTTTTCAAACAACTTCAATTTGGTTAGAGAAAAATTAAAACAAGTTGAAGAAAAAGACCAAATAAGAAACATGGTACTTCCTTTAAATGGAGAAGATATAATACAAATTTTTGAAATAAAACCAGGAAAAGAAATCGGACTACTCAAGAAAGCAATTAAAGATGCTATATTAGATGGTGATATAGAAAACAATAAAGAGCAAGCAATATTGTTAGTTATTGAAAAAGCAAAGAAATTCGGATTAAAACCAAAAAAAAATGAAGAGAATAAAATTTAGTATTGTATTAGATCACAAACAGGATGTTTTTAGAGAAATTGAAATCGATGGAAACAATACGCTCTTACAACTTCATCAAATTATAGAACAATCGTTTGGACTAAACCAAGGGGAAATGGCTGCATTTTATTTTACAGATGAAGAATGGAATCAGGAAGAAGAAATTCCGCTTGTTTCTATGGACGATAGCGTTGCAGAAATGACTAAAATTAAAATACAAAACGTTTTCGAATCTTTAGACTCAAAAATGTTATATATAAACGACTTTCTTCTTTTTTGGAGATTCATGATTACTACAGAAGAAATTTCGGAAACCGATAGCGATAATAAGGCAAAAGAAGTATTAAAATTTGGAGAAATGCCATTGGATGCACCCAATATACAATTCGTTGCCGACAACATAGACGAAGAAGAAAATGAAGATGATGATCTGTTTTTTGATGGCGATTTAAACGAATTTGAAGAATTTAATGAATACTAAAACATTAAATGTAGTTTTTGGCCCAACAGCTATTGGTAAAACAAGCTATAGTATCAATTTAGCTAAAAAACTAAATACAGAAATAATTTCAGCCGATTCCAGGCAATTTTATAAAGAAATGCAAATTGGAACCGCCGTACCTACTCCTTACGAATTAAAACAAGTAAAACACCATTTTATCCAAAACATTAGTATTCATGAAAATTACAATGTCGGACAATTCGAAAAAGATGGATTAAAAAAAATAGAATCTCTTTTTAAAAATTTTGACCAATTAATCTTAACAGGAGGGTCAGGGCTTTATATAGATGCAATTTGTAATGGTTTAAATTTTTTTCCCGAAATAAACGCTAATATTAGAAATGAAATAAGAGAAAAATACGACAAACAAGGCTTAGAATGGCTCAAAAAAGAGGTCGAAAAAGCAGATCCAGAATATTACAATCAGGTTGACAAAGAAAATCCACAAAGACTATTAAGGTGTTTAGAAGTATGCACTCAAACAAAGAAATCATACTCCTCATTTAAAAAACAAAAAACAAAAAAAAGAGATTTTGATATAAAATTTATTGGCCTAAAAATGGAAAGAGATCAATTATATCAGAGAATAAATAAAAGAGTGGATATAATGCTAGAAAAAGGACTTGTAGAGGAAGCAAAAAATTTATATCAATACAAACATCTTAATGCATTACAAACAGTAGGATATAAAGAAATTTTTGATTTTTTAGACAACAAACACTCTCTAGAAAAAGCCATTGACCTAATAAAGCAAAACAGTAGAAGATACGCTAAAAGACAAATGACTTGGATGAAAAAATATCCTGCAAATTGGATAGACTTAACTATTTAAATAAGGAAATACTTCCTTTAAGATCATCGTATCCATTCTTAAGACTTACCACATAAAAATAAACCCCTTCTGGCAAATCGTTATTCGATTTATTTTTACCGTCCCAACTAGTTTTATAACCTAACGAATAAAATATTTTCTTACCCCAACGGTTGTAAATAGAAACTTCAGAGTTTTCAAATAAAAAGGAAGGGTTGATGCTCCAAACATCGTTTAACAAATCACCATTAGGACTAAAAGCATTATATAAACAGCTATCGGTAACAACAGGTATTTCTATTTGATCTTCTTCAGAACAATAGTGGTAATCTAATACAGTAGCAATATAAACTTGAGGACTTAAATTTTCTATAGAAAAAGATGTTTGTTGATTGTTCCACTCAACCTGATAGGGAGCGGTTCCACCCTCTGGAGATATTTCAATGCTATTAAAGTCTAAATCCTTACAATCAATATCGTTTGTAATGTTTAACTCTATATTATCAATAGTTAGCTCCAAAATTTTAGTACATCCTAAGTTATCAACTACCCTACATTCATAAAATCCAGGGCAAAAAGGTCCACCGAAAATTGAATCGTTTTCTCCATCTTGTAATAAACCGTTTAAACTCCATGTGTAACTAAAAGGAGCAACACCACCAGTCTCAACCACAGCCTCTTTTGATAATTGGTCAATAAAACCAGCTATAGGGTCGATGTCGAAACTTATCGACTCTTTACATTGCCCATTATTATAACTGTCAATAACCTCAACAGTAAAAGATCCGGCACAAAGTTGGTAAGAAACGCAAGAATCGGAAGTAAGAATGGTATCCGAATTTAAAATATACTGATAAGGAGCTAATCCTCCATCGACGCAAACAATAACTTGGTTATCTATCTCTACACTCAATTCCATTGCTAAAATTCCTTGGCCAATTTCAATAGGATTATCCTGACCTATATCGGTTATACAACCATTAGCATCATTTATAGAAAAGGAATATAAACCTGAACTTAAATCGTTGATATCAAAAGAATCTTGAGATAAATCGCTAAAATAGATAGGGTCAAAACCCTGGCTTCCTACTATACCAACATCATAAGGATAAGTAACTCCCGACAAATTACTTAGTAAAATCTGTGCACTAGTATCGCATGAAATAGGAGAAACTACATCAATGTTATAGCTAACTGGAGCAGGATTAGTAAAGCTAAAATCTTCAAAACAAGTATCGTTATTGGAAGTAATAACCTGAAGTTGATATACCCCAGCATACAATAAAGAATCAAAAACAAAAATATTAGGAGACTGACTATTTATGGGGCTATAAGTATTGCTTTCAAAAAGGTCGCCGTTTTTTGTCAATACAACAGTGTAAGGAGTATCAGCAGGAAAAACACTTACCTCAAAATCAAAAATAAAATCACCCTCACAGGTAAACTGATTAGTTGAGTTAAATAAATTAGAATCATCGTAAGATACAGTTAAAACACAATTAGATTGAGCTAAGACTGTAAAAGGAAGAATTATTAAATAAAGTAATTTTTTCATATCAACAAATATAAAACAAATCTAATCAACATAAAACAAACTTAAAGCTGCAATTGGTTTTTCTATCACTAACGCTACCTTACATCCATAATTACTGGCAATATGTTTTAATTCGCTATTAAAAAAATAGGCGATAGAACCACAAAACGAAATCTCCTTTTGCTCGTACTGACTGACATGCTTTTCAAAAAAAGCATTGAAGTTTTGACAAATCAAATCCGAAATTTGAGGGTGAGATCTATTTCTGAATATAAATGGACAATAGGATGCCATGTACCTATTGGGAGCATAATCGGAATATAATTCGTCTATAATTTGATCGGGGGTTTTTTTCATCTTTTTAGCAATACTTTCGTCAAGCTCTCCGCTTAAATACTTTGTTAAAAATAACTTGCCCAAATAACTACCTCCTCCTTCATCGCCCAGCAAATAACCTAAACTTTTGCCTTTTTGTAAAATTTGTTTGCCGTCGTAATAACAAACATTAGAGCCAGTGCCTAAAATTGCTACTAACCCCTTTTTAGATCCTTTAGTAGCAATAGACGCTCCTAACAAATCGCTATAAATAGATATTTCTGAATTCGAAAAAAGAAAAGAAAACAATTCTTTCATTCTATTCTGGTTAAGGCTAGACCCACATCCCGCCCCAAAAAAATAGACTTTTGTAATACTATTAAAATCTAAGGAAAGAGACAAAATTGCATTCTTAATATCGTTGTCGCTACAAATATTAGGATTTAATCCCTGCGATTGAAGTGCACTAATATTGGATGCTTCTATAAGTCTCCAGTCTGTTTTTGTACTACCACTATCCCCTATCAGTATCATAAGTTCTTTCTAGTTCGTGGCATTCTCCTTCAATAGCTAAATGGCTGTTTTTAAATACTTGCTGAGCCTGATCTAAAAGGGGCTGTAAATCATGATAGCGTTGAGAATAATGGCCAATAATTAACTTTCCAACTTTAGCTTTTTTAGCTATTGTTGCTGCTTGTTTGCATGTAGAATGTTTCGTTTGATACGCTCTTTCTTCCATATCGTTTAGAAATGTAGCTTCGTGGTACAAAATATCTACTCCCTTAATTTGATCTATAACGGCTTCATAATAAGCAGTGTCACTACAAAAAGCAAAAGACCGTGCCTTTTGAGCACTCCTTGTTAGCTCTAAATGTGGAATAACAGTACCATCTTCTAAAGTAAAATCTGCTCCTGACTTTATTTTAGGAACTATGTAATTCGGAATATTATATTGGGTAATCTTATCTCTTCTCATTCTTCTATCTTGTTGTACTTCTTTAAAAAGAAAGCCACAACAATCAATAGAATGATCTAAAGGAATAGTTTCGACAATTACGCTTCCATTGTTGAGTAAAACTTGAGGTCGGTCAAAATCAAAAGAATGAAAAATTAAAGGGTAACGAAGTTTTGTTTTAGATGCCTCTAGCTGAATATTTAATATCTCCTCTAAATCTTTAGGGCCGTAAACATTTAACTCTTTTTCTCTTCCTAATAAATGCATCGTAGAAATAAGACAAATTAATCCAAAATAATGATCTCCATGTAAATGGGAAATAAAAATATGTTGTATTGATTGTAGTTTAAATCTATACTTTCTCAATTGCAATTGAGTGCCCTCACCACAATCAATTAAAAAAAACCGCTCAGAGACGTTAAGTAATTGAGCGGTTGGTTTTCTTTCTGATGTTGGAATAGCAGAATTACATCCTAAAATAGTTAGCTTGAATGACATTATTTTTTAAATACTAGCATCCTTTTAGTTTGCGAATTTAAACCATTAGAAATGCTGTAAAAATATAATCCTGAAGATAGTTTGTCGCTATTCAATTTTATTTTATTGGAACCTGTAACAGATTGTATATTTCTTTCTACAACTGTTTTTCCAAAAACATCAACTACAGTAAAGTTAATTTGTTCTGGTTTTAAACTTTCAAAATGTATCTCTGTAGATGACTTAAACGGATTTGGAACATTCTGACTTAGTGCAAAAACATTGTTTTGTGGAGAAGAAATTGAAGCAGTACCATCTTCACTTACTACAAACCTATATCCTGTAATCTCTTCTAAATCTCCTACTTCGTCTAAAGCAACAACAACGTTTAAGGCAGGAACAGTTACCCAACCATTAACTACAAAAGTAATGGGGTGGGTTCCAATCATTTCGGCAGTAGTATTTCCATATAAAGTAACACAACCAACCTGATCTCCTAAATAGGTAGCGTTATCAGCCGAAAAATATAAAGACATTCCGTCAGGTAAGCCAAGAACTTCAACAAGCTGAATACTGTCAATAACAAAGCCAGAAACATCTGTTAAAACAGGAAAACCTACATCCACCAAATAAGGATAGCCAGTAACTTCTCCAACTTCATTGGGAGTTTTTATTTGTACGTTAGTCTCGTAATAAGTGTCTACCTGTGCTATTGGCAAATTTTCAACAGTATCAGGCCATAAATTAAAAAGAGAATCTTGTAAAGTAATATCCACTACACAAGGATTAGTTTGAGCAAAAGACACTACACTAAAAAACATCACATTTATAATAAGTATAATTTTTTTCATAATATTTATTTTAACATTCGTTCTATATTTTCCATTTCAATAAAATCCAAAGCTTCTTCTAAAGTAGGAACAACAGAAAAGTCGTCCTTATAAGAACCTTTATAAATCATTACAAATGAACCATTATTAGTATTATTGTTCCCAAATTTAGTAAAGTTTTTAAAATCTCCATCAGTTACCGAACTTATATTTAATAAGTCGAATATAATGTGCTTATAAGCACCATCAGTGCCATCTAATATTAAAGACAAATCAAAACTTAGTTCTTTCAACTCAACAATAATTATATCTTCTTGTTTTTTTAAGGAAAAAGACATCTTACTTCTCAATTTTATTGGCTAATAGATAGATAACTGCCATTCTTATAGCTACCCCATTTTCAACCTGATCCAATATAATTGATTGATCGCTATCGGCTACTTCCGATGTGATTTCTACTCCTCTATTAATAGGACCAGGATGCATAACCACTATTTTTTTATCTAACGAATTTAACAACTTCATATCTAAGCCATAAAGCATTGTATATTCTCTTATAGAAGGAAAATATTTGGTATCTTGTCTTTCCAACTGAATACGCAGCATATTAGCAACATCACACCACTGCAAAGCTTTTTTAAGGTCAGGCTCATAGCCAACTCCTAAAGATTCAATATACTTTGGCATCATAGTTGCAGGCCCACATACTTTTACTTGAGCACCTAACTTTTGAAGGCAAAATATATTAGAAAGAGCTACTCTTGAGTGTAAAATATCTCCTACAATAACTACTTTTTTTCCTGCTACTTCTCCAAATTTTTCTCTAATAGAGAAAGCATCTAAGAGAGCTTGGGTAGGGTGTTCGTGTGCTCCATCTCCTGCATTTATTATAGGAACATCAATGTGTTTTGCTAAATAGGTTGGGGCTCCAGCATTAGGGTGCCTAATTACCAACATATCTACTTTCATAGATAATATATTATTAACGGTATCTACTAAAGTCTCTCCTTTTTTAACAGAAGAAGAGGCTGCAGAAAAATTTACAACATCAGCTGATAATCTTTTTTGAGCAAGCTCGAAGGAAAGGCGTGTACGAGTAGAGTTTTCGAAAAATAAATTTGCAATAGTTATATCTCTTAAGGAAGGTACTTTCTTAATAGGTCGATTAATAACTTCCTTGAACTGGTCGGCTGTTTTAAATATTAAGTTAATATCTTCCAGCTCTAGGTTTTTGATACCTATTAAATGTTGTACACTTAATTTACTCATTCGTCAATAAAATTACTCTTTCGTTTTCACCCCATTCTACGCTTACTCTTTCTTTAGCTACTACATCCACTTTCTGACCTACATAATCAGGCTGAATAGGAACGTGCCTACTTAGTCTTCTGTCTATTAAAACCATAAGCTCCACAGAAGTAGGACGTCCAAAATCATGAAGGGCATCTAATGCGGCACGTATTGTCCGACCTGTAAACAATACGTCGTCAATAAGAACAACTTTTTTGTTTTCTAGGTTGGCAGTGATATTGGTTTCGCTTGCCTGCAATAAATTTGACCCTCTTCTAAAATCGTCTCTATAAAAAGTAATATCTAACTGGCCAAATTCTATGTCTTTGTATTTGCTGTCTATAGACTCAAGACATGCCATTATTCGGTTTGCCAAATAAATTCCTCTAGGTTGTAAACCAATGATAACAGTTTCAGAAAAGTGGTTGTGATTTTCAATCAGTTGATGACATAAGCGATGAATCGTAATGTTTAACTGATTTTTATTGAGTATGCTTTTACTTTTGCTCATTTCAAAAAACAAATATAGTAGATTTAAATTATATAGCTATATAAAAAAAAAGCTCTTCAAATTGAAGAGCTTTTTAATTGTTGAAAAATTACTTTTTCTTTTTTTCAGAATTCTGCATACTTTCCTTCAAAGCAATTAGTTCGTCCATATCTCCAAGCGTACTTTTTTGCTGGTTTTGCTGAACTTTGTGTACTTTGTTAGTTGTTTGCTTTTTCTGTTCCTGCTGAACCTCTTTAAAAATAACAGTATGTGATACTATAATTTTTTGAGAATCTTTATGGAATTCTAAAACTCTGAAAGTTAGTTTTTCGCCTACCTCAATTTTAGAGCCATCTTCCTTAGACAAATGACGCTTAGGTGCAAATGCTTCTACTCCGTGAGTAAGGACTATAGTGGCACCATTTTTAGTGATGTCACCAACTTCTCCTTCTAACTCCATTCCTTCACCGAATACAGATTCATATCCATCCCAAGGATTATCGTTTAGTTGTTTCACACCTAAACTTAGTTTTCTAGATTCCATATCTAACTCGATAACTTGAGCATCAATTTTCTCTCCAACTTTAGTAAACTCTGAAGGATGTTTGATTTTCTTAACCCAAGAAAGGTCAGAAATATGAATCAATCCATCAACACCTTCTTCTAACTCAACGAAAATTCCGAAGTTAGTGAAGTTTCTTACCACTACATTGTGAGTAGAACCTACAGGATATTTCTTAGCAATCTCTGCCCATGGGTCAGGTTGTAATTGCTTCATTCCTAAAGACATCTTACGCTCTTCTCTATCTAATGTTAAAATTTGAGCTTCTATTTCTTGTCCTACTTTCAAGAAGTCACTCGCACTACGTAAGTGTGTAGACCAAGACATTTCAGAAACATGCACCAAAGCTTCTACACCTGGCTGAATTTCAACAAATGCACCGTAATCTGCTACTACTACTACCTTACCTTTGATAGTATCGCCAATAGCCGATTTTTGATCTAAAGCATCCCAAGGATGAGCAGTTAACTGCTTAAGTCCTAACTGAATTCTTCTTTTCTCGTCGTCAAATTCTAAAATTACAACATTAATTGTAGAGTCTAATTCTACCACCTCATCCGGATGATTTACTCTACCCCAAGAAAGATCGGTAATGTGTATAAGTCCGTCTATTCCACCTAAGTCGATAAACACACCATAAGAAGTGATGTTTTTAACCGTACCTTCAAGAACTTGTCCAACTTCAAGTTTAGACATAATTTCTTTTTTCTGTTCTTCAAGATCAGCCTCAATAAGAGCTTTGTGCGAAACAACAACATTACGGAATTCATGGTTAATTTTAACGACTTTAAATTCCATTTTCTTACCTACATACTCATCGTAATCTCTAATTGGTTTAATATCAATTTGAGAACCTGGCAAGAATGCTTCAAGTCCTAAAACCTCAACAATCATACCACCTTTAGTTCTACACTTAATAAAACCTTCTAAAACTAAATCTTTCTCGAAAGATTCGTTTACTTTTTCCCAAGATCGCAATACTCTTGCTTTCTTGTGAGACAATATTAATTGTCCTTTTTTATCTTCTTTCTTTTCTACTAATACTTCAACAATGTCTCCGGCTTTTAAATCCTCATTGTATCGGAATTCGTTTCTAGAAATTATAGCGTCTGATTTATAGTTAACGTTAACAATAACTTCTCTTTCAGTTAAGCTAACAACAACTCCATCTAAAACTTCGTTAGGTGAAACAGTACTTAAAGCCGACTCATATTGAGATTTAAAATCGTCAAACTCAGATTCGGAATATTCAGCTATACCTTTAGTGTAAGTGTCCCAATCAAATTCAACTTCTTCTTTTGGCTCTTCAACAGCTTCAACCACCTTTTCTTCAACAGCCTCAACTACCTTTTCTTCAACAGCTTCAACAACTGTTTCTTTAACAGCTTTTTTTGCAGGCTTCTTGGCAGCTTCTTTTTTAGTCGATTTTTTAGGGGTCTTTTTAGTAGCTTTTGGTTTAGCTTCCTTTTTTGCAGCATCTTCTACAGGAGTAGCATCTGCTTTTTTTTCTTCTGACATAGTAATGTCTAAAAATTTGTATTTCGTTTACTTAGAGATTCGAATGGCAATCAACGAAAGTAATTAATGTTTATTTTTTACTCCTTTTCTTCTCCAAGAATGCCATTAAAAAGGGCTGCAAATATAAACATATTAATTAAACATACAGCTGTAAAAACAAAGAAATGGAATTAGGCAATAATTTGCTGCAAGTGTATGCGACAATTTTGAAGCTCAAAGCTAGGCTTTTGCTTAAAAAAGCCAAAAACAGAAGAACCACTTCCACTCATAGAACTATAAATGGCTCCATTGCGATTCATAACATCTTTCAACTCTTTTATTTTAGGCTCCAATTCGAAAATTCCTTTTTCAAAATCGTTCACCATCGACCAAGATGATACAGGCTCAGAAATAAGTGTGGCTAATTTAATTGGGGGAATAGACGGAATAACATTTGAGTATGCCATTGCGGTAGAAACATGAATATCGGGCGTTGCTACCAGCAAAAAAACCTTAGAAATATCTATATCTATACTACTAAGTTCTTCCCCAATGCCCTGAGCCAAGCAAGGTTTATTATCAATAAAAAAAGGACAATCGGCACCCAACATAAGCCCATATTTTTTAAGCTGGGTGTTAGTCAAGTTTAAATGGAACATCTTATTTAAACCCATTAGAGTAAAGGCAGCATCGGAAGAGCCTCCTCCTAAACCAGCACCGATAGGTATGTTTTTATGAAGATGAATGTGTACGTTTTGTAAAGAAAAGTCCTTATTAAGCAAATCAAAAGCTCTTACACACAAGTTGCCTTTTCCAGGGATGTCAATACCTGAAGATGTGAATTTAAATTCCTTACTTTTAATAATCTCTAAGCTATCTTTCCAATCGATAGGATAAAAAATAGTTTCTAAATTATGGTAACCATCCTCCCTCTTATAAAGGATGTTTAAACCTATATTTATCTTAGCATTAGGAAAAAGAATCATTGTTAATAAATTTAATTGACTATTGACAAAGGTAATCACATAAATTTTTCTAAACTTGAAATAAGTTTTATAATTACAAAAAAATAATAAATTACTAGATTGAAACCAATTATGGAATATTTAGAATTTGAAAAACCAATTCAGGAATTGATGCTCAAATTAGAGCAAGCTAAGAAACTAAAGGAAGAAGGAGTTGATGTCAGACAGGCAATAAAGGACCTAAACAACAAGATTGAAAAGCAAAAAACGGAGATATATTCCAACCTTTCTGCTTGGCAAAAAGTACAACTTTCAAGACATCCTAAAAGGCCCTATACCCTAGATTATATAGAAAACATAAGCGATACATTTATTGAGCTTCACGGAGACAGAAGCGTAAAAGACGATAAAGCGATGATTGGGGGCTGGGCAATTATAGAGGACAAAAGCTATATGGTTATTGGCCATCAGAAAGGAATAAACACTAAGATGAGGCAATTTAGAAATTTTGGAATGCCTAATCCGGAGGGATATCGAAAGGCTTTGCGTTTGATGAAGATGGCCGAAAAATTTGGCAAGCCTGTAATTACATTTATTGATACTCCAGGTGCTTTTCCGGGGCTAGAAGCAGAAGAAAGAGGACAAGGAGAAGCAATTGCTCGTAACCTAATAGAAATGATACAACTAAAAGTTCCGATTATTTGCATCATTATAGGCGAAGGAGCATCGGGAGGAGCGCTAGGGATAGGAATTGGAGACAAGGTACTGATGTTAGAAAACACATGGTATTCGGTAATTTCTCCCGAATCTTGTTCTTCTATACTTTGGAGGTCTTGGGACTATAAAGAGCAAGCTGCTCAAGCCCTAAAACTAACGGGCGATGATATGCTAAAAAACGAACTTATTGATGGCATTATTGACGAGCCAAAAGGAGGAGCTCATAACGACACTCAAAAAATGTTTGAAGTAGTAAAAAAAGAAATAATTAAACATACGAAAGCTTTAGAAAAAAAGTCGGTCCAAACTAGGATCGAAGAACGAATAGAGAAGTTTGGAAAAATGGGTGTTATAAAAGAATAATGGCAAAAAATCAGAACAACAACAAAATAGAAACTAGTGCCCTAATAGCTGGCAAATTACCGCCACAGGCTGTAGATGTAGAAGAAGCAGTTTTAGGAGCTTTAATGCTCGAAAGTGACGCACTATCTAATGCAATAGAAATATTAAGGCCGGAAAGCTTTTACAAACCAGCACACAGTGCAATTTTTACGGCCATTCAAAATTTATTTAATGGGGCTAAATCGGTAGATATTCTGACCGTTACTGAAGAACTGAAAAGCAACAATACCTTAAAAATGGTTGGAGGACCTGCTTTTGTTTCTAAACTTACAGACAGGGTTGCCTCTGCTGCAAATATTGAAACTCACGCAAGAATTATCTCTCAAAAATACATCCAAAGAGAACTCATACGAATTTCAGGAGATATAATTTCTGATGCCTATGACGAGTCTACAGATGTTTTTGACCTACTAAGTAAAGCAGAACAAAATTTATACGATGTCTCCGAAGGAAATATTCGTAAAAATTACGATAAAATGAGCTCGCTTATTAGAGAAGCCTTAGTACAGATTGAAGAAATTAAAAATAAAGAAGACGGATTAAGTGGTATTCCTTCCGGCTTTGCCGAACTAGATAGAGTAACCTCAGGATGGCAAAAATCAGACCTTGTTATTTTGGCTGCCAGACCGGGTATGGGTAAAACGGCATTTGTTTTATCTATGGCAAGAAATACTGCAGTCCAGTTTAAAAAACCAGTTGCAGTCTTTTCTCTAGAAATGTCCTCGGTTCAGTTAGTAAATAGGCTTATTGCAAGCGAGTCGGGAATTTCAGCAGAAAAACTAAGAAAGGGAAATCTGGAAGACCACGAATGGATACAGTTACAGCAAAAAATTACCCAACTTTCTGAAGCTCCAATTTTTATTGATGACACTCCAGCGCTAACTATATTTGAGCTAAGAGCAAAGTGCAGAAGACTATGTAGCACTAAAAATGGAGTGGAAATGATTATTATTGACTACCTCCAACTAATGAGTGCAGGAGGAAGTGGAAAAGGAGGAAATAGAGAACAAGAAATTAGTACGATTTCAAGATCTTTAAAAAGTATTGCTAAAGAATTGAACGTTCCAATTATTGCACTATCTCAATTAAGTAGAGCAGTAGAAACAAGAGGAGGAGATAAGAGACCAATGTTATCCGACCTTAGAGAATCGGGAGCTATTGAACAAGATGCAGATATCGTATGCTTTATCTACAGGCCAGAATATTACGGTTTTACCGAATGGCCAGAAAGTAGCCCAGGGGAAGACCCAGACTGCAACGGCCAAGGCGAAATTATAATTGCTAAACACCGAAATGGTTCTTTAGAAAATATACGATTAAAATTTATATCTCATTTAGCCAAATTTACAGACCTAGATAGTTTCGGTAGCTTTAACAACGACTCCTACCCAAACACAAGCAATATTATTTCTTCTTCCATGAATATGGATCAGGACGAAGAACAACCATTCTAAAATGAATAAAAAAGCATTTCTAATATTACCACTATTATTTTTTGTACAACTTAATTGCTGGGCTTCTTATTTGCTTATTCCGATGGACCAAAGCCAATCGGATCATTTAAAAGCTTATGGAATCGCGTTTTGGAGCTTACAAAACGAAGTTAGTGTAGATTGGTTATTAAACTACAGAGGTGGTAGCTTCCTGATTAAAAACCAAACAAAACTCGAAAAAGAATGCCTAATTAGAGGAGTGAGTTTTGAAGTAATTGCAGACGTACAATCTACCCAAATACTATATCAGATAAGTAGCCCTGAGGTTAATCAGGATGTAGTAAAACTAGAAAAAGTACCGAGGATAGCGGTATATTCTCCCAAAACAAAATTACCCTGGGACGATGCCGTAACCCTAGCGCTTACCTATGCCGAAATACCATACGATTTAGTTTACGATAAGGAAGTGATTAAAGGAGTATTACCAAGCTATGATTGGCTCCACCTACATCACGAAGATTTTAGCGGACAGTATGGTAAATTTTATGCTAGCTATAAAAATGTAGCATGGTACAGACAACAAAAAACAGACTTCGAGCAATCTGCAAAAGAATTGGGTTTCGAGAAAGTTTCACAAGCAAAATTAGCGGTAGCACTCAAAATAAAAGAATTTACTTTAGGAGGTGGCTTTTTATTTGCAATGTGTTCGGCAACCGATACTTATGACATTGCCTTAGCAGCACAAGGAACTGATATTTGCCAGCATATGTTTGATGGCGACCCTGCAGATAACAATGCCCAAGAAAAACTAAACTATCAGGAAACACTAGCCTTCGAGAATTTTATATTGGAGCAAAACCCAAACGTTTACGAATACTCCGAAATTGACGCTACCAGAACAAGAAAAATAAAAGAGCCTTTAGATTATTTTGCCTTATTCGAATTTTCGGCAAAATGGGACCCAATCCCTACCATGCTTTGTCAGAACCACGAACAAGTTATAAAAGGATTTATGGGACAAACAACAGCATTTAAAAACGAATTTATAAAATCTAATGTGCTAATTTTAGGTGCAAATGAAGCTGCAGACGAAGCAAGATACATACACGGAGAATTAGGAAAAGGAACTTGGACATTTTATGGTGGCCACGACCCAGAAGATTACCAACATAAGGTTGGCGACCCAAAAACAGACTTAAGCCTTCATCCTAACTCGCCAGGCTACAGACTTATCCTTAACAATGTTTTATTTCCGGCTGCTAAAAAGAAAAAACAAAAAACCTGATTGTTATGTTGGTTGCATTTTTAAGAAAATACAAATGGAGTTACCAAATTTCTAACTTTTTTAATCGTAAAAAGCTGGAACATAATTTACAATGGTATAAAAAATATAAACTCAATAAAAAATACTACTCCCCCATTTCAAGTGCCGACTTCGATGGTTTAGAATCTGAAAAACCAATTATGGATACTCAAGATTCGGCAAAAATTTTACCCCAAAAAGAAGCCTTTAAAAAATTAGATGAAAAAACACAAAATAGCCTACTAACATGGTCTCAAAACGGCTATGTAATTTTAAAATCCTTCTTTCAAGAACAAGAAATTGATCTGATAAACAAAGAGGTGGAAAGCTTAATAAATGACAAAAAAATAAAATGGCTTGATCAAAGAATTTTATTCGCTTTTAAAAAATCTAAACTCTTGCAAAGTGTAGCAACATTTCCTAAACTAAAAAATTGTATTGACTTACTAATGGGCAAAGAAATGGATTTGTTTCAGAGCATTAATTTTTACCAGTCTAGCCAACAAAGAACCCACTCCGATTCCATACATATGTCAACATTCCCTAACGGAAATATAATAGCGGTATGGATAGCATTACAAGATGTGGGCCCCGAAAACGGGCCGCTTCACTACTACCCAGGATCTCACAAATTACCATACATCATGAACAGGGATTTCGGAAACCAGAGTACTCGGTTAAAACTAGGAAACAAAACATACTCGGACTACGAAGACAAAATTGAGCAATTATTAAAAGAAAACCCTACTCTTGAAAAGCAAATTTTCTTAGCAAAAAAAGGCGATGTTTTAATTTGGCATGCAAACCTTTTGCATGGTGCCCAAGCTAAAATAAACAAACAGTCAAGCAGAAAAAGCATGGTTTTTCATTATTATTCTAAAGATGCAATTGCTTATCACGAAATTAGCGAAAGGCCAACTCTAAAATAAAATAGCATGCTTTTCAATTCTATTGACTTTGCTTACTTCTTACCAATTGTTTTACTATTATTTTGGCTATTGTCCAAAAATTTAAAAGCTCAAAACCTTGTTTTACTGCTTGCTAGCTACGTTTTTTACGGATGGTGGGACTGGCGTTTTCTTTCTCTAATTGCTTTAAGCTCGTTTGCAGATTATATTATAGGCATAAAGCTACACAAAGCACAAACAAACCGAAAATATTGGCTGGTATTGAGCTTAGTTATCAATTTAGGAATGTTGGCTTTTTTCAAATACGCCGATTTTTTCGCTCAAAGTTTTAGCGATGCCTTTAGTTTGTTTGGGCAACACATAGAGCTTAGCAGACTAAATATTATTTTGCCAGTTGGTATTAGCTTTTATACCTTCCAAACATTGAGTTATACCCTAGATATTTACAAAAGAAAATTAGAACCAACAAAGTCATTAGTTTCCTTTCTGGCATTCGTATCTTTTTTTCCTCAACTGGTGGCAGGACCAATTGAAAGAGCAAGTAATTTATTGCCACAATTTTTTCAAAATAAAAAAATTAAATCAGACTTATTTGTTGCTGGTTTACAACAAATGTTGTGGGGATTTTTTAAAAAAATGGTGATTGCAGACAACTGCGCAATTATTGTAGATCAAATTTTTAACCAAGCCCCCGAATACAGTGGACTCACCTTATTTATTGGAGCAATATTTTTTGGATTTCAAATTTATGGCGATTTTTCAGGATATTCTGACATAGCAATAGGAACAGCAAAATTATTCGGATTTAATTTAAGTCAAAACTTCGCATTTCCATATTTCTCAAGAGACATTGCTGAGTTTTGGAGAAAATGGCACATCTCCTTATCTTCTTGGTTTAAAGATTATTTATACATCCCATTAGGAGGATCAAGAGCAACAAAAGCAAAAACAATTAGAAATATATTTATCATTTTTCTGGTGAGCGGATTTTGGCATGGAGCAAACTGGACTTTCGTTTTTTGGGGCTTTGCTCACGCCCTTTTGTTTGTTCCTTTATTTGTGTTGAACAAAAACAGAACATTCACACAAAACAACCACAACCTATCTCCTATTAATCTATGGAGAATGTTATCTACTTTTGTTCTGGTTTGTTTAGCTTGGATATTATTCAGAGCCCAAAATATAGAACAAGCAATATTTATTTACGGAAAAATATTCGACTTTACTAGCTGGACAAGCCCAAGCCTAGAAGACTTTAACAGCGCTATTATAATAAGCATGATTGTCTTTTTGCTTGTTGTAGAATGGAACAACAAAAAAGAAATAAATCCTTTAAAAAATATAGATAAATTACCTAATGTTGTAAGGTGGCTATTTTATAGCTTTTTGTTATTTTGTATCAGTATGTTTAGCCCAACACAAGAATTACCATTTATTTATTTTCAATTTTAAAACATGAAATTTTTACGCATCGTACTACCATTTATTTTTATTGTTTTCAGCTATGCTACTTATGTGGTAGTGTGGGGCTTACACTTCCCCGACGACTCGCCCAACATAGTGTATAAACGGATTGGAGGTAGCTCAGGTTTTAGATTAAACGAATTGGAAAAAAGAAAAAATCTGGACGTACTCATTACAGGATCATCCCATGCATATAGAGGCATAGACAGTCGCTATTTACAACAAAAAGGATTAAATACTTTTAATATGGGCTCTAGTTCTCAAACCCCTATTCAAACCAAATGGCTGCTCAAAAAACACCTAAAAAGGCTAAATCCAAAACTAGTTATATTGGAGATGGACCCATCTATTTTTTGTTCGGACGGAATAGAGTCCTCTTTAGATTTAATTTCTAATTATCCTGATGTAATACAAACTTTTGATTTGGCATGGGGGCACCTTAAAACCTTTAATACTTTTATTTTTTCTTTGTACCACAACGTATTTAACCTTAACCAAGATTTAAAAATACAATGGAGAGACACCTACCATGTAGGAGGCTATGTGGAGCGTAAGTTGAGCTATTATAATGTAGAACAATTTGAGCAAAAAAAATGGGAATTCAATACAGCACTTTTTAAAGAGTTTGAACAAATTATTGAAGAGCTGAAAAGCAAAAATATAAATTATATATTGGTTCAGGCTCCTTTATCTCCTGCCTATTATAATAGCCATAGCAACAATAGCGAATTCGACCAACGAATGGAGAAGCTAGGAAAATATTATAATTATAACCAATTAATGGAATGGGACAACAGCAAACATTTCTACGACAAGCAACACCTAAACACTATAGGAGCAAGAAAGTTAACCGCTGCGGTTCTTCAACTCAAAGAACTGCCTTAATCTTTTAAAGTATTTTTATTAACTTCTAAAATATTTTCTTGTTCGAGAGCCTCCTGTATCAGCGAAATCTGAGTGTTAAGAGCTCCCAGATACGATTGTAAAGTCTCGTTTTCACCTTTTAAACTTTCAATCTGCATTTGTTGTTGTTGGATACAGAAAGCATAAAATCTAACTTATTTGCTAACTTATTTTTGTAACCTAACTTTAGGTGATTAGAAGAAACATTGCTAAAATCGGATAAAAGACTTTGGTTTCCATGAGAATCTGTAAAACCAATTTTAGGGTAGTTAAGACCTATGTTTAGATGTAACTCCCCTTTATCAGAAGAAAGGTTTTTATTCTCTTGGGCGTAACTAGAAAAATAAAAAGTAATCCTATAATAAATAATCTTAACAAGTGTACAAGGTTTAGTTATAAAAAATCATTTTCATCATTACTGCTTTCAACAATAAGCGACTTAATAGTTATCATATATGACAACAAAAATATAAAGAGGAGGAAGAAAAAAGGATGAAAATAGTTTAGCTTAGTCGGAAAGAAACTGCATACTCATAAGGCAATAATACGCCTTTGTCAAGAAAAAGACTGGTTCATAAGAAAAAAAACTAATCTAATTTCCAGCTAATAGACAGCTGAAATGGAGAGCCAAAATAAGGAATATCAGGGGAAGTGTAATATACCTTTTCGGAAAGTAGGTCGAATATATTTACAAGTTGGAACTCTATATTTACACTTTCAACCATTAAATTAGCGTAAGCGGTCATAAAAGGATAATCTCCTATTAATTGCTCGTTCTGCAAATAAAACTGAGCTAAAGCAGGAGAATATCTGTTGCCATAGTAGGAAGTGAAAAAAGAAATAGTCGAACCTATTTTAAAATCGAGAGAAGCATCGAACATAAGGGTATTTAGGTACAAATCGCTATATAGTTGTAAAGAAGGAACTCTAAAGACTTGCTCGTTGCTAGTAAGCTGGTAATTAAAGCTGTGGTATCCGTTTAATAATCCAAATTTCCATTTATAATCGATGGTAGATTTAGAATGGTAAAACAAATCGGGATTTTGAACAAATAATTGTTGCTCATTCAAATAGATAAAATTTTGGTGAGCATATAAAACAGTCGATAATTTTAATTTATTTAGTTGATAAACTAAAGAAGCACTGTGTTTGCGGTAGTCTGTAAAATTAGTATTAAACTGAAAGTGGTTAGAAGAATAAGAATTTGTGAATACCGGAATTAGAGGTTTTTGAGAACCTAAAGAAAGTAAAAGATTGGAGTCGGCTAAGCTAAAAGACAAAGTACTTAAATAAGAAGCGGATGTGTAATACTGCAAATTAAAATCTATGTCAATTTTCTTTGGAGAAAATTGAGCCTGAAAAGACAGTCCATTATCTACAAACACAGAATCATTAGAAGCATGCCAATTAGAAAGATTTTTATAGACATAACTTAATTGAAAGTTTTGAACCTGTATTCCTATTTGATTTGTAAAATTAGAAAAATAAGTAGAATCGAAAGTGCTAGTGCTATCGTTGTAGATATTAGGGTAATAATTGGGGTTAGGATTGCTATCTTCATAAATACGATATTTACGGTAATAGTTAGAATTATTAACCAATTTGACATTGTCGGAGAGTTGGTAAGACTGATTATAGCTATAAAAATGATTGTGGCCATAGTTTAATGCCTGAGAAAGTGATACGGAATAAAAAGACGGATCGGAAACAGAGCCATAACCGAAATTTATTACTCCCCCATTTTCTTGAAGCAAATATTTTTCACTTCCAAAATGTAGGTAAGATTTATAATTGTCCAATTTATTTGAAAAATGGGCAATCAGATCAAATTCGTGGTTTTTAATTTCCTCATTTTGTAAGAGTCCTTCTCTAGAAAACTTAATAAGATTTAATTGTAGATCTAAATAAGGGTTTAGTTTTTGTTTGTATAACAATCCAAACGTCTGTGCATTTCCGTATTGTACATTATAATTGGCATTTGTATAGAAAGCATTTGTATCAACTTTTGCTTGTCTGTTGTTGTAATTGAAAAAATGAAGGAAATCTATTTTTTGAGAGGGATAAAACAAAGATTTATTCTTTGTTTGAGCAAATAAGCTGTTAAGCGTTAGAATAGAAATAAAAAAAATAATAAGTCTCATACTAAAAATAGTAAAGCATAAAAATAGGTAAAAAAAAAGCTCCGAATCAAAGAAACGGAGCTTTATAAAAGTTGGCGGCGACATACTCTCCCAGGGGTTAACCTAGTACCATCTGCGCTAGTGGGCTTAACTTCTCTGTTCGGAATGGGAAGAGGTGAACACCACTGCAATAACCACCATAAGATCGTGTGTACGATATATGAGTATTGTAAAAAAGAAAACAATTTAGTTAAAGTAAATCAACTACAAAAAGCTAAAGGGTAATTAGTATTACTCGGCTATGACATTTCTGCCTTTACACCTGTAACCTATCAACGTCATCGTCTATAACGACCCTTAAAAGAAATCTAATCTTGAGATG